>NZ_JBQEMS010000001.1:359881-518359 GCF_052044265.1 Sinorhizobium sp. 22678
GGGGTCTTCCCGCGGCGCGCTTTTTCCCCGCCCGACCATAGATCGCCTCACCGTTTCGCTGAACGGCGAAGCCGACCTAGCTATTTGCGACGCGGCCCGCGCCGCTGCTATTGCAGCGAGTGAGTTCTGGCGTCGAAGCCCGCTGCCGCAATGACGAGCTCGCTGCGATCCCGCAATTCGTTGGCAACGGCCTGCAGCGCCATCTCGACGCAATATTCGACGGCCTGAGCGTCCAATGCGCGGGCGCTATCGCGAATGTGGCTCAGCATTCTGGCGATGCTCGCAAGTTCCGTTTCAGTATCCGTCAAGGACGAAGGATGATTATTCATTTGAACCCCCATTCCGTGCGCTTCCCTGACGGCGACTATAGACGAGTTCGGATTTTCCGCGCGTTGCACGAGCGTTGCACTCGCACCGGTAGAGTACCGGAGTGGACCTCGCCAAATGCTTTGCGGGTCTGCTCCTTTATGACGCGAGCGCTTTGGAAAGCGCGCGCGGACCGAATCGGCGCGCTCTTTCACCGTCAGGGTTTTCAAGATCGGGAACGAAGATCTTGACGACCGCGAACGGCAGAGCTTCACCCGACAGGCGCACCACAATTACTGATTGCACGCCTGCATCCTCTAGATGACCGATGGTGTGCCGCAGCAGCCCGTCCGGATCGCCGCCGGCATGCGGCGCCGCCGGCGCTTGCAGGCACGGCGCCGCGAGGAAGGCCCGGCGGGTCGAGTCCGGCAAAGGCCGGCTGAAGGTTTCGGGAAAGACGTCGTCCCGCGCGCCGCTCATGAAGGTGAGCCGCGACTGCGCCGCTTCGGTCACCGCTCTGATCGCCGCGCGAACGGCAAAGACATGCGCCCCGCAGCCGCTTGTCACATCGACGAAACGACCATCGTCCCTGATGGCGATGTCGGAGGGGCCGAGCAGTGCCAGAAAGCAGGGAATACCGATGTCGCTGGTGATGTCGAAAAGCCGGAGATCGAGACCTGCGGCTCTGATGCGCTCGACGAGACTATTCAGCGCTGCATCGCCGAACCCCTCGGGAGCAACGCACTTTCGGTAACGGCTCTCCGGTCCTGACACGCCCCACAGGACATGGGCGTCGCGCTCGATGCGCTCCAGCAGCCCGTGCAATGTCGCTTCCTGAATGGAATTTCCCGATGCGAGCCCATCCGACGACATCCAGAAACGCGAAGGCCGGGTACGGTCCAACTGCGCCGCGTCGAGCGGTACGAGCACCTCGCGGCCGGAGATCAGGTCGGAGCCGGGAGCCCAGAGCAGTTCTTCGTCCGGACCGATTTCCTCCTGCCCGGCCGCAATCAGCCCCGGAAGCGGGTTCACGGTCCACCCGGACGCCCGCAGGGAGCGCATCGTGGCCACTATGGTTTCGACGGCGGGTTCGCCGGCAACAACGCGCTCCAGCGCCTCCATGACGGCGGAAACCTTCGCCTCCGCATCCGTCAGCCCTTTGCCCTGTGCAACCACGATGGATCGCGCATTCGGCGTATAGGCGCACCAGACCGGGATTCCGGTCCTGTCCAGTCCCGTGTGCCTGGCGATGCGGGTTATGCCGAAACCGGAAAGCAGAGGCCTTACACGGTCGAAGGTCTCTTCCGGACTCAGCACACGATCGGAATATTCATTGCGCAAGTCGGCCCCACCCCCATGCCGGGACCGGTCACCCGTCGAAATGGCCCGAAAACACCTTGTCGGCGGAGGACACAGCCACTGCGAGGTCGACATTCTTGACGATCGTCCCCCCTTGTGCACGGAGCTTGTCCGCCGCGGCCAGGTCGCCCGTCACCTGATCGAGCGGCCTCACGGTTCCGCTCCCCAGGTCCGCCAGCCACAGACCCGGCTCGCCGGGAATCCCAATCACAACAACCTTCGCCATATCGCTATCCCTCATCCTCAAAACCCCGCCTTTTTCAGCCCCTCACGATAGAGGTCCTTCTGCCATTGTTCCTTTATCGGAACGACGGCAAGCCACTTGTCGACGTCGAATGTCGGATTGCTCTTCAACGCCCGCATCCGGTACGCCCGTGCTTTCTTCTGGTCGCCGAGCATCGCCCAGCTTGCCGCAAGCAGCCTGTCGCCGGGCGACTTGTCCTTCATTCTCTGAACGTAGCCGATCGCGTCCTCATAGTTTTCGAGGAAATAGCTGGCACCGGCAGCGCTCCAGAAATACGTGTCGGGCGCCAGCGGATTGAGCGAAAGCGCCTTGGCCAGCTTGTCCAGCGCGTCGCGCGGACGGGAGACATGAACGAGCGTGTCGGCGTGGCTGTAAAGCACGTCGGCATAATGCGGGCTCAGATTTTCGGCGAGATCCAGCGCCGCAAGGCTCTCGTCGAGATCACCCTGATAGAGTTTGACGACACCGAACTCGCGGTGTGCTCCGGGCAGGTCCTCATTGCTTTCGATCGCCCCCTTGGCGTGATGCTCCGCCACCGACAGAAGTTCCCGATCGCCGCGGGCCGTCAGGATCCACTCGATTGCATAGGTGCGCGCCATCCCGCTCAGCGCCGGAGCGAAATCCGGCTTGTGTTTGAGCGCGGCCCTGAAATCGCGGCGTGCCCTGCGGATTTCGGGAAGCCCCACGCTGGAGAGGTTTCGCAGGCCGGCGAGGTAGGCGTAATAGGCCTCCGGATGGGCCAGATAGTCGATACGCGCGGCACGGCCGGTCTCGACCTGCTCCGTCACCGCCCGGGCGACATGAAAGGCGATTTCCTGGCGTTGCTGGAGCAGACCGACCGGAGATATCGCAAACCGCTCCGCCCAGACGATCGCGTCGGACGGCAGAAATATGAGCTGCGTGAAAAGTCCCTGGTCCGACATGCGGCAGTCGAGCGCATAGGTGACGCCATGCTTTTCCAGGAACGCAGCCTTGTCCGCGGCATCCCGTATCCGCTCCGCCGTGTAAGGAGCAACGACCGACATCGATCGTTGCGCACATAGCCCGATCGTGATGTCCTCGACCACGGCCACGCTGACCGCGTGAAGCATCGGATCGCTGCCGAAGGCCGCCGGCGGAAGCAGAGCGACACGGGGTGCCGGCGCAACCGGCGGAGCACTCGCCTCCCTTGCGAACTCCCTGCCAAACGCAGCCTGCGGCAGCCGGGCCCTTTCCGGCTTGCCGCCCCCGATGACCAGCCCCCCGCCGGTCATCCGCTCCAGGATCGCACGCACGGCCGTATCCATCGGATCGAGCTCGAGGAGGTGCATGCACGCGCTGCGCCGCAGAGACCTGTCGGCAAACCGCTCTTCGCCGCCGAGAAGCGCCGCACGCATCACCTGCGTGAACAGTCGCCGCTGTTCTCCGACCCAATCCGCATAGCGGCCCGGCGGCACATCCGCGCTTGCCAGAAACCCGTCGCGCCAGAGCGCAAGCCCGGTGCGGAACGCCTCTTCCGAACGTTCCAGCGCCTCGAAACCGTCGACGTCGCAGGTAATCTCCCCCAGCGTAACCTCGGTTTCCGTCGCCGTAATGAGCGGCCCCGACTCCGCAGCAAGGTGGCGCATGCGCCACAATGTCGACCGCAGGTTCTTGAAAGCGACGCTCTTTTCCCGCTCGGGCCAGATCAGCATTGCGAGCTTTTCACGGGAAGCCGTTTTCTCCCCGGACACGCAGAGATAGGCGAGTATCAGCGACCCCCGCTCGGGACACGCCACAACCACGCCGCCGGAATCGACCAGCCGCAACTCCCCGAATGTCTGCAGACGATAATGCGGCCCCGCCACGAAAACCTCAAATGGCTCGAATAGTGGAAGCGCCGCCGGCGACCGGCGAGACCGTCGACATCTCGTTCACCAACCCTCTCCTGCCCCTTCGGCACGAACACCAAAGCGCACGCTGCAACCAACGTCGCCCCACGGCTCATCGCTGGAGAAAGAAGGACGGACGCCGAACAGACCGGCAATCTGTGCAGGCGCAGCCACCGATCGGCACGGTTCATGCCTCCGGATGTGCGGCTGCGACGCCCGGAGCCATACCTGCCCGTCCCTTTGTTCACTCCCAGCCCGATGCGGAAACGCATGCAGCCCAGATGCGAACATGCTCGAAAAGCCGGAACATGGCAACTCATTGCCGCTTATATCTGTTAAGGACGCAACCCAAGACGGCGTCCGCGGAGCTTCCGCATCGTTGTTCGCCGGCCGTTTTCATGCTATGTTCAACGGGATCGATCGAGGGTGCCGTAACCCCGCTGCAGATCGTTCGCCGGAGCGCGCTTGGCCCAAACAAGCGCGCTTTTTGCTGTCGCAATGCCAGCGGTTACCAATAGGCAATCCATGACTCAACAATATGAATGGCGGACTTCGGAAATCGTTGATCAACTCATTGCGCTCGGGGTAAAGCCTGGAGGCGTTCTGCTCGTTCACAGTTCCTTTCGCAGCATCAGGCCTGTCGAAGGCGGGCCGCTCGGCGTGATTGCCGCTCTGCGTGCCGCCATTGGCCCGGAGGGCACACTCGTCATGCCATCATGGTCGGGTCTTGACGACGAGCCGTTCGACCCCGCGACGACACCTGCAACATCCGATCTGGGAATACTCGCCGACACGTTCTGGCGTCTGGAGAATGTGACGCGCAGCGACCATCCGTTCGCGTTTGCGGCAGCCGGCCCGCTTGCCGCACGCATCACTTCAGACACTCTGCCCCTGCCCCCGCACGCTCCCGCAAGTCCTATAGGGCGTATCCACGAACTAGACGGGCAAGTGCTCCTCCTCGGCGTCGGGCACGATTCGGACACCACGCTGCATCTCGCCGAGCTGATGGCGAAGGTCCCCTATGGAGTGCCGAAACACTGTACCGTCCTCGATAACGGCAGGCCGATCCGCATCGACTATCGCGAGAACGATCACTGCTGCCAGAACTTCAACCTTGCCGACACCTGGCTGAGGCGAAAGGGCTTGCAGCGGGAGGGCCCGGTTGGCCATGCCCATGCTCGCCTGATCCGCTCGCGAGACATCGCGAGGATCGCCGCGGATCAACTGGCCCGCGATCCACTCGTCTTCCTGCATCCGGTAGAGGCAGGGTGCGACGAATGCGATGCGGCGCGCCAGTCGGCCGGCTGCGCTCGTGGCGGCAGCCTCGCCGGGTGATCAGCTCGGCCGTCTCCTACGGCAATGTCTGACGACATGGGACGGTTTTACGAAGCCGAGTATTTGACCGTTACGCCGCGCTGCCGAAAGTAGGCCTGCATCAGCTTCCTGCCAGAACGGTTGTTCTGCGCGAGCCTGCCCGGATCAAAGACGGCCTCTTTCAACCCCTCGCGCGTCAACGCTGCCTTGAGAGTCGCGATATGCGCGTCGATGTCGGCATTGTCCGCCTGGAGCGATTCATAAATGCGGTTTATCGCATCTGCGACGGTCGGTTCGCTCACCATTATACTCCTGTTGTTGTCTGGCTGGCGCTTACCATACTTTTTCGCTTGACCCTAGAGGACGCTCTGTCTCCGACAGCATGACGTCATTGACGATCTAAAGAAGGCGACCCATCTAAGCCTGATGCCGAAACACGACAACAGTCGCATAGAGCTGCTCAAGACGTGGGTGCTGCCGCCAGCGGCGACATTGGGTTCATCCGTCCGCATGAAGGGCATCCTTCTGGAAATTCGCGCGCGGCTTCCGTCTGCCACGAAGAAATCGCTCAATCTCGATGGTCGCGAGCTCACGCTTATGATGTCCGCAAGCGAGAAGGCTGCGTTCCACGCCGCATCGGCTGTCGTCGCCGAGGCGTTGGTAAACATCGAGACCCTTCCGGTGATACCGCGCGAGATCGAGGACATTCTCACGATCAAGACGAGCGAAAGACATCGCTGGCTGGCCGACGGACGCTTGCCGAGTGCTGGAACGCGAACGGTCAAGCTGCGCGGACGCGCCAGGAAGATAACGTTTCATGTCTTCGACCCGAGGATTGTCGGAGACATTCTCGATCGAGGCGTCGTCGAAGATTGGCGCGAGGAAGACGCGGCGGCTGCCGCCGAAAACCGCAGACGGGCTGCGTACAAGGCGAAGTTGACGCGATCGTTGAGAAACACCGCCAAGGGCGGATCGAATTCCGAAGCCGAACACGGAGACGTCGCCTCCAACCTGGTCGGATGGGAGGAGTTCGGACGCGATGGACTTCTTCGGTAATCGGCAACCGACCGGATTGCGCCCGGACGCGGTCACCCCTTCTTTATAATTGCCGTCGATGATGACCGACACGAATTGGGGCGAGCGATTTTTTGATGACCGACGTAACACTAGGCTTTTACGACACGAATGCCGAGGAATATGCTGCCAACGGGGGGGCCCCAAATCCGAGGTTGTTCACCTTCCTCGACCGTTGCAGGCCAAAGGGTAAAGTCCTGGAACTGGGAACCGGTGGCGGTGTCGATGCAGCCGCCATCATCGAAAGAGGCTTTGATCTGGACGCCACTGACGGCTCATCCGAACTCGCCGCCATCGCTTCGCGCCGCATCGGACGGCCGGTCAAGACAATGCTCTTCAATGAGCTGGATGCCATCGGGATTTATGACGGCGTATATGCTTGCGCTTCCCTGACCCATGTACGTCGATCCGACCTTCGCGGTGTGATCGAGAAAGTTTACCGGGCGATGATCGAAAACGGGGTCGTTTGGGCGAGCTTCAAAACAGGAGCCGAGGAAGGTCCGGACGCACTTGGTCGTCATTATAACTATCTATCGCAAGACGAGTTGATACGGCTCTGGCGTGCAGCGGCACCTTGGCGGGCGATTGAAACGGAAGCGTGGTTGGGCGGCGCTTACGACCGGAAGGCAACGGAATGGATGGCGATTACTGCCATGAAGTAAATCCGCTAAGGCCTGTCGAGATTCATTTTGAGTTTATGACTGGGTTGCTTCGTGCGCCACTGCATGTTTGCTTTGATCGTAACCGATCAATGGACAAAAACATGCAGCCGCTTAAAAGGCTACAGCGGAGGACTGCAACCTCTCCTCGTTCCTCATTCCTGTGCTTGTCACAGGGATCCAGCAGCGCCGCGTCTGCGGCGCGGGAAGCGTTCTTTCAGCCCAAGGACTTGGGCTGACTGGATTCCTGTGACAAGCACAGGAATGAGGGCCGGGGATGTGAGGCTACTACAGATGGCGAGCATGCGAGGGAATGGTCTAACTGTCACGCAATGAAAGGTTACGTCCGCATTTTCGCATCGAAGTGAAGCGGGACGCTGTATGCGGGCGTGACCCGCGACCTTCCGCGCCGCCTCGCTATCTTCACAATTTATGCACGCGTCGAGGGACCGCACCCTCTCCTCCCTCATCCCTGTGCTCGTCACAGGGATCCAGCAACGCCGCGTCTGCGGCGCGGAAGAGCCTTTCCAGCCCAAGGACTTGGTCTGGCTGGATTCCTGTGACAAGCACAGGAATGAGGGACCGGGATGTGCGGCTACTACAACCTCCGTTGCGAATATGCGAGGGAATGCTCAACCTGTCACGCAACGTCTACATTCTCGCATCGAAGCGAAGCGGGACGCTGTACAGGGGCGTGACCCGGGACCCTCCGCGCCGCCTCGCTATCTTCACGGTTTATAGAACGCGCCGAGGGACCGCACCCTCCCCGCTCTCATTCCTTTGCTCGTCAAAGGGATGAGAGCAGCGCCGCGTCCGCGGCGCGGAAAGAGCCTTTCCAGCCCAAGGACTTGGTCTGGCTGGATTCCTGTGACAAGCACAGGAATGAGGAAATCAAACAAGTGGCGGCAATGCGGGTGACTTCGGCCGCACACGGTGTAAGTTGGCAGCCATCTACCACCACGAAGAGAGCGCCAATGCCCCGTTTTCTAGCCGTGTATACCATGAAGCCCGAAGACCTCGCCGCCTTCCGCAGTCTGCCCAAGGCAGAGCAGGACGCGATCGACGCGGTCGGACTGGAACAGTGGGCAGCATGGGAGGACAGAAACGCCGCATCCATCCTCGATCGTGGTGGCATGGTGGGCAAGACGACACGCGTAACCAGGGACGGTATCGCCGATGCCGTGAACCCTTTTTGCGGCTACCTTGTCGTCGAAGCGGAAAGCATCGAGGCCGCGGCGCGGCTGTTCCAGGACCACCCGCACATCACAGTCTTCCCAGGAGACGGCGTAGATATCATGCCCTTTCTGACCTGACGCCTTCGGTCAGCTATTCAAGCGAGATTGTGCCCAAACGGAAACGCGTTGCCCATTCTTGATTGGTGGCGCCGGCTTGCTTTTCGGCACCGGGTGTATGCCGCGAGCGGCCCTGCCACCGTCAATTGCTTGCGAAGCAGTAGAAGAGGCCGTCTCCGCCGGTTCCCTTGAATGCCTCGTTCGAGCAGCCGCCCCTCGTCGAATGCGACGAATTCCAGGATTTCGCCGCATCGGAATCGTCAAGGCCCGTTCGGTCGCTGTGGCCGACGATCGCCGCGCCCTCCGCGCCGCCCATTGTCCAATTGCCGCAGGTTTCCGGTGCGGCAGTTCCATCTGGTTTCGAGCCAGTCAGGATGTCGTGGCGGTTGGGGCTGTCGCCACGGCCGGGAATGACTTCGCCTTTCTCGTTGAGAGCAGTCTGCTTCGTCACGTTGTTGCCGTCGCTGTGAAGGGAGGCGACATCGTCGGCGATCTTCTCGCCCTTGGCGTTGTACCAGGGACCGTTTCCGATCCGATCCCTGGCGTTCTCGGTGTCGGTGGATAGATAGGCTCTCCAGGTCTTGCCCGTCGAACCACTCGCCGTCGCCAAGGAATTGCAGTGTGCGTCGGCTCCGGCCAGTCCTCCGAGGTCGCCACCCCTGCCCGGATTTGCGCTGGTGACGAAGAAGCTCATGGAGGTGTCCTGGGCGTATGCCGACAGTGGAGAGCAGGCCAGGACGGCCACTGTGAATGCAAGCGCGCGGTTCATGGCGATTCTCCAGCATTTCGTCAGTGAAGCCTATTGCTGAAAACGGCTGGCGTAAAATCGAAATCCTGTGATTGGAACCGGCAACCGATAAGTGAGCCACGCAGCAGCTCAAAGGGCTACGGCGACCTTTGCGCGTCTCATAAGATGCGCGGCTGTAGGAAAGTTTTCGGGGACTGCAACGTCTCCTCGTTGCTCATCCTGTGCTCGTCACAGGGATGAGAGCAGCGCCGCGTCTGCGGCGCGGGAAAAGGTCTTTCAGCCCAAGGACTTGGTCTGGCTGGATTCCTGTGACACGCACAGGAATGAGGAAATGAAATTAGCCGCGGCGAGCGGCCTGAACCTCAGCAGGCCTCGAACCGGGGACTATTGCCGTCAAGTTCTCGCATTGCGATGCCGATGAACACTGGCCCCCCGGCAAACGCTCCTCTATGTTTCAATCCTGGGTCGTGAAACGATCGACGAAGCTGAAGTCGTGGAATGCTTGCACCCAGGCCGTTTGCGGTATGAAACTTCTCCGAAAAGAGGATTGTTTCGGAATGGAAGGAATTCTCCAGCCGGTCCCGCCCCCCTGGCATCGTATCGAGATATCGCAAGTCGAAGACCTGTCCGATGCCGTGCATGGTGCCGGAATGGAAGCTACACAGATGGCGCGTGGCAAGCTGTCAGGGAGCCTCATATTCTCCGAGCAGGATGGCGTGACATACAGCGGCGGCTTCATAGAAGGCCGTGTGGCGCTTCGCGGACCTCTCTCCCCGGACACTCTTTCTTTGGGGCTTGGCCTTTGGCTTCCCGGATCATCCTGGCACTCGTTTACCGAGGTCAAAACTGGAGACGTGGCCATATATCATGGAGGGGACGAACACGATTCTCTCTACGCGCCGGGTTCCATGTACGCCGTAGCGACGCTTTCCGCCGATCAGCTCGAGCAGGAAGCCGGAAAAAACGGAATGGTTCTGGACAGGGCTGCGCTGGGCGGAACTGGGATCCACAATCGATCCATGACGCCGGAGGTGGTAACGGCGCTTGCGGCGGAATTTAGCCGCATCCACACGGGCAACTTCGCACGGCCCGGTCTCGGGAAGATGCTGCTGAGAGCGCTCATCAATCATCTTGGTCGCCCCCCTTACAACCACGGACGCCGGGCCAACACACATCTTCATGCGAGGATCGTGGCGCGTGCCAGAGCCTACATAGTCGAACACCTTTCTGAGCCGATAGCCCTTGATGACATCGCCGCTGCCGCCTTCGCCTCGCGTCGTACGCTCTACCGCGCGTTCGCGGACATCCTCGACGACACTCCCCAAACATACGTCCGGCGTCTAAGGCTGCACAGAATAAGACGGGGCCTCGCGACTGATCGGGAACGAGCGTGCACCATCGCGGTCGTGGCAAATGAGTGGGGCATCAGCGAACTCGGCAGATTGGCGGGATGGTATCGCGAATTGTTCGGGGAACTGCCGAGCGAAACATTAGCAGCGTTCAAGCAGTCCGAATCCGCACAGGAAGGCTCGACAGCCCACTAGATTGGCAAAAGGCGCATAGAGGGAACGCTTCCTTCCTGCCATCCTCGTATTTTGGGGATGCAAATTGGAGAGCGTGGTCCATGGCCATGTCGCAGCCTTGAAGAAGCTAAGCGGTGATCCGTTCCCGGATGCAAAGGCCGATCATTGGCAGCGCTTCCCGTTGCAAGACATCGAAGGCCTTCGAAATGCAGTACTGGGCGCCGACCTGGACGCAGTGCAAATGGCGGGGCGCAAGATCGGCGGCAGTCTCGCCTTCAGCACATACGACGGCGTGATTCTCAGTTCGGGCTTTATCGCGGGGAATGCGATGGCGAGGGGTGTCCTGTCGGACGCTGCCGTCACCGTCGGAATTGTGCTCTCCCAGGTCGGTGGATTTCGAGTCTGTCTGCGACAGGCCCCGGAAGGAACGGTGGGTATTCTCCTTCCGGGTTGCGAAGTCGACGTCCTATGCGCACCAGGATCGATGTATGTAACGGCAACTCTTGATCTGCGCCGGCTGGAGGATGGTCTTGGCCGCAGGTTTCTGCAATCCGCGGTTCATTCCAAGCCATTGGCCCAGGAAAAACTCAAAGAGCTGAGAGAAGCGTTGCTCCGGGTGCACCTGGGAGAAGAAACAGAGGCCGGCGTCCACATAGGAAGCACGATGTTGCGGGCCGTAATTTCTCACTACGCAAACGATCGTGGGACGACCACCGCAAGCCGGCCTTCGTCCTATGAAACCATCGTTCGACTGGCGCAACAATATATCGACCGGCATCTCGCAAGTCCTATATCGATAACCGATATCACGACGGCGTGCGGATCGTCCCGTCGCACCCTTTACCGCGCCTTTCTCGAGGTGCTGGGCGATACGCCCAACCACTATCTGCGCAGGCTTCGGCTGCATAGAATTCGCCACGATCTGATGGCTGTCGATCAACTGGCGACCATATCGGCAAGCGCCAAAAAGTGGGGCATTGCCGAACACGGGCGCATGTCCGGCTGGTATCAGGAGCTTTTCGGCGAGAAGCCCAGCGCAACCGTAGCCGCACAATCCCTCCGCGCGATTTCACGGGCCTGGCTCTGAGATTGGCAAAAAACGCATAGCCGCCTGCGGGCGCGGGGGTGCATATTCTGCCCGAAAATCCGGCATGTCGGCATTGGAACACCAACCACAGCAGAAGGCCGAGTATCATGAAACGCACGACCGCATTTCCATCGATAGCCGCTGCATTCCTTGCGTTGGGACTGACCGGTTCGGCAGCGGCCGAAGAGGCACGCTTCGATCGACTGGCCAACCTACCGTTCGAGCAGAACCGTCCCACGGCCGAGACTGCCAGGACACTGAAGGACGAGCTTCTCTTTCAGCAGGCGACCCAAGCCTATATCTGGGCCTTACCGCTGATCAACACGCTGGGCATGAGGAGCGGAGCCGAGGACGTCTTTGGCACCGGCTACAACGTGATGCCCGTCTGGAAAGAGAGGCTTGACACCAAGACAATGGTGACGACGCCGAACTCCGACCTGATCTATGCGATGGCTTTCGTCGACATGGGCGAGACGGGTCCGATCGTATTTGAGGCACCTCCGAAACTTCAGGGCATCCTGCTTGACTTCTGGCAGCGGCCGATCCCGATGGACGGCGGCGAGTTTTTCGGCGACGTCGGCCTGCCCGGCCCCGATGCGGGCAAAGGCGGTACATTCGTCATCACGCCGCCTGGCTATGACGGACAGTTACCCAAAGATGCTTATATCTACCGCTCGGGCACCAATAACCTCTTCGTATTCCTACGCGCATTCTACGACGATCCGGACAATCTCGAGCCCACCAACAAACTGGTGGAACAGGTCAAGCTCTATCCGCTGAACCTCCCCGAGAGCGAGCGCAAGCCGATGCAATTTCCGAATGCTTCCGGCGTGAACGCGAACATGCTGCCGCGCTCGGATATCTCGGCGTTCGAGCAGTTGAAGTGGCTGATCGACCGTGAAGGCCAGAATCTGGCGGGACCGGACGGTCTTGGTCTCCTCGCCAATGTCGGCCTGATCGCGAAGGAACCCTTCTCGCCCTCTCCGCAGACGCGGGCAATCCTCAACACCGCAGCGGACGTCGGCTATAAGATGAGCCGCGCCATCGGCCTTAGCGAGGAGGTCGGCGGTAAGTCGCTCCTCGTCTGGCCAGATCGGCGCTGGACCAATCCGATAAACACCGCCGCCGAACCAGGACCGGAGAAGTCGATCGACCTATCCTGGGTGAACCGGGAACACGGCTTCACGGACATCGAGCACCGGGCATGGATGTTCACGGATTACTATTCAATCAGCCCCGGCATGGTGTCGCTGACGCCGGGCCGCGGTGCCTTCTACGCAATCGCCTTCAATGATGCGGACCGCACGCCGCTGTCGGGGGACAATTCCTACAAGGTGACGCTGCCGCCTGATGTACCGGCCGAGTTGTTCTGGTCGCTGACGCTCTACGAGGCGGAGAACGCATCGGGCCTTGCGACCGAGGAGCGGCGCTACCCGTCGCTCGGCTCTCGCGACAAACCGGTCGTCAATGCAGACGGCACGATCGACCTTTACGTCGGGCCGAAGGCTCCCGAAGGCAAGGAAGCCAACTGGCTGGCGACGGCTCCCGGCCGAGGCTTCTTCGCCATCCTTCGGCTCTACGGTCCAGGCGAGCGCGCCGTCGACTACAGCTGGAAGCCGGGCGATTTCGAGAAGATCAAATGACAAAATCCCGTTCCAGGCGAGACGGCTGCCACGGCCGAGAATGCTAGCAAAATCAAAGTTCGGCGGGCCGATTGGCCGGCCCCGGACCGGAAACCAACCTGCAGGAGAACGATCATGACCGTGCTTTCCAAATTCTGACATCGGCTCTTTTGGGATCGGCATTGTGCAGCGCATCGGCCGCATGGGCTGAGGAGGCGAACCCCTTCGAAGGCGATGCCGCAGTCAAAACCCGCATCGGCGAGTTGAACTTCCAGAGCGGATATCCATCCGCCGAGACGGTGAAAAAGCTGTATGACGAGATGGACTTCCAGCGCGCATCGCAAGCTTATCTCTGGGGCATCCCGGCGGTCGGTATGAACGAATGGCGTCGCGCCCACTACAGCGTGTTCGGCGGCAAGAGCGGCGAGATGCTCACCTATCTGGACTTCGCCGAAAAATTGGGAATCCTGACGCCGAACTACACGACGCCTTACATCGCCACCTTTATCGACTTGAAGGAAACTGGTCCTTTCGTCGTCGAAGTGCCTCCGGGGTTGATCGCGGGCATGATCCTCGACCCGTGGCAGCGGGTGCTTGCCGATCTCGGCGTCGTCGGCCCCGACATGGGCAAGGGTGGAAAATACCTGATCATGCCGCCCGGATACGGACCGGTGGAGGCACCCGGCTATTTCGTGGTGCAGGCCACGAGCCGCGACGTCTTCGCCGGCTTCCGGCTGCTCGATGCCGACAAGGAAAAGGCGATCGCCGAGATGATCCCGCAGATCAAGACCTACTCCTGGACTGTCGAAGGCACTGGCGAGCCGATGCCGGCACGCGCCGCCGGTGACAAGAAGTGGAGCCAGATGCCACCACGCGGCATGACCTACTGGGACAGTCTGAACGAAGTCATCCAGCGCAACCCCATCGACGATCGCGACCGGCTGATCCTGGCTCAATTGAAATTCCTCGGCCTCGAGAGAGGGCGGCCATTCAAGCCCGACGAAAGACAGAGCAAACTGCTCCAGGACGGGGTTCTGGTCGGCGAGGCGATGGCGAAGGCGAACACCACCGACAAAAGGGTGGAGCCTCCTTTCTGGGAGGGGACCAATTGGAAGCATGCTTTGGTCGTGGCGACCGATCAGAAGGCAAACACCTATGATCAGCTCGACGAGCGCGCCGCGTGGTTCTACGAGGCCGTCGTGATTTCGAAGGCGATGCTGACCCAGACTGTGGGCGTCGGACAGCGCTACATCGCGTCCTACAAGGACGCGGACGGGGCATGGCTCTCGGGCGAGAACACCTACAAACTTCATGTCCCGGCCAATCCGCCGGCAAAGAATTTCTGGTCGGTCACCGCCTACGACGAGGCGACGCGGCAGATGCCGGTCACCGAACAGGGACGGCCGGACATCTCATCGCGCAAGGAAGACATCGTCGCGAACGAGGACGGATCGGTGGACGTCTATTTCGGCCCGAAAGCCCCCCGAAGGCAAGGAGGCGAACTGGGTGCAGACCAACCCCGACAAGGGGTGGTTCGCCTACTTCCGCTTCTATGGCCCGACAGAGGCGTTCTTCGACAAGTCCTGGGCGCTGCCCGACATTGAGAAGGTCAACCCGTAAGTCGTGAACTGTCGCCCTTCCTGTTTGACCACCATCCAGGAAGGGCGCACGCGGTTGCAGCGCAACGAATTCTTTCGATACTGGAGAGACCAAGCGATCGGTTTGCAAAACCGTCCATAAGTGGTCGAACCCTTGTTTGCATTGGGCCAACGGCCGTGCTCAGCCCGAGCCGAATCCAGCTGCTCGTGGTTGGTGGCGACTTCCTGCGCCTTCTGGTAGCTCTCGATCAGCAACGCGTAGGGCGGAAAGATTTTCGTGTAGATTTCCGCCCACTGCTGGGTATTACCGCGATGCCATGCGCGCTGTTCGCCACGTCCCGGACCTGCAGGACTTCGGGTCCTCCCGGCTCGTACATAACCAATGCCCTCATCGTCTCAGACATCGCGCGCCACTCCTCCGCTGTGCTCAACCGCATGGATAAGGCGGTGCAACTTGACGGCATCCCCGAATGTCGGGCTCTGGCGCGTGCCTGAGGTAATGTCGGACGCGAAGAGTTCGTAGAGTTTCTTGACGTTCCCCGTGAGCACGTTTTCGTCGGCACCGAAGTCGTCCGGTACGGAGAGCGAATGCAAGGTCTCGCCGTCCTGAGCGCCCATGAGTCTGAATCCACCCAGGCCCACGTAGCCCACGGGGCTTGTCAGCAACAGGTCGCCCTTGCTTCCGTTGATCTCCAGGTGAAAATTGGTCGCACGCGACAGCCCGCCGCGGAAGTGACTGGTGATCAGCGCGCCATTGGCGAGCTTGCCGGTGAAGGCGATCTGATCGGCGACCTCGAACGGGACGACCTCCTGGCTCTCGGTCATCCTGATCGTCGGGCGGCGACTGACGAGGGTGCCGGAGACCGTCTGGAAATCCTCGCCCAGAGCGAAAATCAGAGCGTCGATCGTATGCGCGAACGGCACGTGCAGCATGCTCGCGCCCTGGGAGGGGTCGAGCGTGTAGCGGAACGCTTCCTCGATCTCTTCGCCCCACGTGATCCCCGAGCCGATGACCGTCGCGGAGAGAACCTCGCCGACATAGCCTTGGGAAACGAGCCTCCGCATATGCCGGATGGTGGGGTTTGCCCGGGTCTGGAGCCCGACCATCGCCGAGACACCTTTCTCCAAGGCGAGCGCGTTCATGGTTTCCGCATCGCGCAGGTTCATACCGAGGGGCCACTCCGAGAACACGGATTTCCCGGCTTCCAGGCCCGCCGTCACCAGCCCAAGATGTTCCGGCACCCTAACCGTGACCACGACTAGGTCGACCTCAGGATGATTGACGAGTTCCTCCGTCGACGAAACGGCATGGTCGAAACCGAACTTCTCGGCCGATGCCTTTGCGATCTCCATGCGGGTGTGGCTCACTGCGGAAAGTCGAAACTGCTCGAGGTCACGCAACGCGGGCACATGGGCGGTCGATGCCCAACCGCGGTCCGGATGGACGCCGATGATGCCGACTCCGATGGGGCCCTGGGTCATTGCAAACGCTCCTTGGGCGAGATTTCCAGAATGGTTCGGCGAAGCTCCAGCTTGGCTATGCGCCAGTGTCCGTCCAGAAACTCCCAGGTTTCGTAATAGTGGCCGTAGCCGTGCATGCTGGCGGGGCGTTCATCGTTCGCGGGCGGGAAGACCAAGTAGTCCTCCATCGACCAGATTGCGTCGACCAGACCTTCCGCGACGCGCTCCATCTCTGCGTTGTGGACGTGATGAATCGTGCGCGCGCCTTCAAGGTAGCTGGCACTTGTCGTGACGAATTCGTCGACCGACGTGAAGGCATGGATCGTATGACCATCGGGATCAACGAAACGGATGGTCGGCGCGTCGGCGAAAAGTTCCCGGAATTTCTCCCAGTGCTTGGTGTCGACATATCGGCAATAGCGGGCTTTCCTCATTGCGATCTCATCGAATGCCTGTGAATTATCCTGCATTTGCATTCTCCGTTCGGAGGCCTACATAAGGCGCTCGCTCTGGACGTTTGAGGTCGATTAGTCCTGAACTGTTGTCTGATCGTCCAAAATTCACGGATCACACTCCGGCCATGTTCAAGAAGGCGAGCTCTGTCGCGCATCGGGGGAAGCCGCACCCGAGGTGATTTTCGTACATGGAACCCACGTGTTGGAGCGTGTTCATCGGCACTCTTCCAGGAATTTCAGCGCCATGTGCCAAAGTCTCTCCGCGTTGGAGGGGTCGAGCGCGTAGCCGGGAACGCCCTCCAACTTCAGCTGAGGACGGCTCTGGACGATCGGTGCCTCAGCGCAGTTCTCGAAGTAGCGCCCGTTGGTGCCCTCGACCAATGGGGAGGCAGCGACGAAGACTGACGTCGCTGCCCCCTCCTCGGGTGTCTTGCGCAGGTGCTCTGGGGTGCGGAGCCCTCCGGTGTGGCGCTGAAGGTTTGTGGCGATCGCGCCGGGGTTGAGGGCGTTCGAGACGATCCCGTCGTCCTTCCAGTGCTGTTTGATCCCGACGGAGAGCAGCGTGCACGCGGTCTTCGACTGGGCATACGCCAGCAGCGGATCATAGGGAATAAAGCGAAAGTGGGGATCGTCCCAGAATACGGGTCCGAAGAGGCTGCCGCTCGAACTCACGGACACGACACGCGCGCCCTGGGCGTTGGCAAGGTGCCGGCGGAGGCCGAGGGTCAAGGCGAAGTGACCCAGGTAATTGGTCGCGAACTGCATCTCCCAGCCTTGAGAAGAGCGCCGAAGGTCCGGCAAAGCCATGATTCCCGCGTTGTTGATCAGCGCGTGGATCGGGCCCTCCCAGTCTTCGATGAAGCGGCCGACAGAGCGGAGATCGGCAAGGTCGAGCGACCGGACCGAAATGTCGGGATTGGCCGTCCTGATCCTGAGGTCTTGCGCGACTTCCTCGGCGGCCTCCGGGCGACGGACGGCGATGACGACGGACGCGCCGGCAGCGGCGAGCGCAGCCGTCGTCTCGATCCCGATACCGCTAGCGCCTCCCGTGACGATCATGGTCTTCCCATGGAGGTCGACGTCGCTCAAGACTTCCGACGCCGTCGAATGGAATCCGAATTGCGGGACTTGAAGCATGTGAGCCTCCTGCAGATCGAGCCGTCACCCGGACGGAGCGCGTGAAGTCACTCGGTGATTTTGACGAAACCCTGCTGCACGAGCTGGATCGTGCGCGCCATCGCGTCGAGGTTGATCTTGATGTGGGGAAGGAGGTCGGCGTTGCCCCATCCGTTGACCTTGGCGGTCGCCCCGCAGAGCTCGACCTTCACGCCGACATCTATGAGATCGGAGACGAGCTTCTTGTACGGGTTGCCCGTGGCGATGTTGCGGGAGGCGTTGTAGGCGGCATCGTCGAGGGTGACATGGCCGGCGTTGGCGTGGAAGACCACGATGATGTCGGATGCCGCCTTCCAGTTCGCGATGTCCGTTGTGATCAGTTGGAGATGGAACAGCGCCGCGGGAAGATCGCCTTCGAACTCGAGGCCTCCGATGCTATGGACGGATTTCACTTCCTTGAGCTCGACCGGAATGTCGATGAAGAGCGCGCTTTTCGCTTCGGACATGGCTGTCTCCTGAGGGTTCAGACTGCTGCGACGGTTTGATGCCGGGACGCCCCCGATGGGGGCGTCCCGTTGGCGCGCGGGAGGATGGGGAGGGACGCGCCAGGAAACGGTTATTGCGGGTCAGGCGTTACACGCCCTCGTAGACCAGCTTGGTGAAGAACGCCGGGTCGATTACGAATTTGCCCCACTTAGCGTCGAAAGCTGCAGTGGGCTTGGCGGCTACGGTCTCGTCTTTTGAACGCCCCTCGCGCTTGAGCGCCGCGACGTTTTCCCGGATGGCGACGAGCATGTCGCGGAAGGCCTGGAGCTCCGCCCGGTTACTCACGGGGTTTCCGTGGCCGGGAATGATGATGGTCTTATCGGTCGAGGCGGCCAGATTGGCGTCGGACGCGGCGATCATCCCGTCGATGCTGCCGCCCGTCGAGTGGTCGATAAAGGGGTAGATGCCGTTCCAGTAGGTGTCGCCAACATGGAGGACATCCGCTTCGCCGAACATCACGGAGATGTCGCCGTCCGTATGCGCCGGGCCGTAATACTTCATGTCCAGCGACTGGCCGTTCAGCTTGAGCGAATGCTCCTTCGCGAAGACATGCTTGGGCACGCCGATGGGCTCCAGGGCCAGGAAATTGTAGTCCCAGTCCTCGACCCTGTGCACCTGCGAGAGATATTTGCGGGTGTTCTCGTGGGCGATGATCTTGGCTCCACCCGCGCCAAGCCACGGGTTTCCGTCCGCGTGGTCGAAGTGCCAGTGGGTGTTGATGAGGTGGGTGACGGGCTCGGCGGAGATCGCCGCGAGCGTCTTCGTCATCTGCGTCTTGGAGACGCTGATGCCTGCGTCTACCATGACGAGGCCGTCTTTGCCGTCTAGGACCGCTATGTTGCCGCCGGAGCCTTCGAGGACGGTGACGTTTCCTCTCAGTTTGTGGGTGGCGATCTTGGCACTGGCGGCGCTATCCTTGATGAGGCTCACCAAGCCGCGCGCTTCGGCGTAGGCGGCGCGGGGACTCATCCAGCCACTGGTAGCCGCGAAGCCCGCCGCCCCGATGCAGCAAAGGCAAAATCCACGACGGGAGAGCATGTGTTCGGATTTCATGGCATACCTTTCCGCAGCCGGTCGCAGGCGAGCCGACGGCTATCCAGCTGAATTTGTGGGAGGTAGGGCAGACCTCGCGGCCTGCCCGGGTCGTCACGCTTTGATAAAGGCCAGCAGGTCGGCGTTAATCACGTCGGCATGCGTCGTGAACATTCCATGCGGATAGCCGTCGTAGACCTTGAGCTTGCCGTCCTTGAGCAGCTTCACGGACAACTCCGCGGAGTCCGCGATCGGAACGATCTGGTCGTCACTGCCGTGCATGACCAGAACGGGCACGTCGATGATCTGGAGGTCCTCCGTGAAGTCGGTCTCGGAAAAGACCTTGATGCATTCGTAGTGGGCGTTCGCTCCGCCCATCATCCCCTGTCGCCACCAGTTGCGAATGGTGCCTTCCGATATGGCTGCGCCGGGGCGGTTGAAGCCGTAGAACGGGCCGCTGGCGATATCGAGATAGAGCTGCGCGCGGTTCGCCGCCAAAGCAGCACGGTAACCGTCGAAGACCTCGATCGGAAGTCCGCCGGGGTTCTTAGCAGACTTGACCATAACGGGAGGAATGGCGGAAATCAGGACGGCCTTGGCGACCCGGCCCTTGCCGTGCCGGGCGACATACCTTGTGACTTCGCCGCCGCCCGTCGAGTGGCCGATGTGGATCGCGTCCCGGAGGTCGAGCGCTTCGGCAAGCGCCGCGACATCGGCGGCGTAGGTGTCCATATCGTTGCCGCCGGACGTCTGGCTGGAGCGTCCGTGCCCTCGCCGATCGTGGGCGATGACGCGGTAACCCTTACCCAGGAAGAAGAGCATCTGGTTGTCCCAGTCGTCGGCGGAAAGCGGCCAGCCGTGATGGAAAACGACGGGCTGCGCGTCCTTGGGACCCCAGTCCTTGTAGAAAATGTGCGTGCCGTCTTTGGTCGTGATGCTGTTCATGGTCTCGCTCCCTTCAAGGATTGGGGTGGTTGGATTCGACGAGGCCGTGGCGGCCAGTACTTCCAAAGGAAGCGTCGCTGCAAGTGCGACGACGGCGGTTCCTGTCAGGACTTCACGTCTGGTCGCCGTGAGCATCGGAAACGCTTCTCTGGTAATCATATCTCTTCCCTCAGTGGCGTGAACACGGCTCCGCTATCGGCCGGATTACGCCCCGCCGCTCTATTGTGGTCGCCGTTAGTGAATGGGATCAGCCCAGGACAGGTGCCGCCGCGGCCCATTCCTTTCGGGTCGTCGGCGTGCCGTCGATCATCTCAACCACCTCTTTGGACTTCGAAAGTGTCGTCATCAGCGATTTGGGCCCCTCGAACGGGCGGCCGCCAATGTGCCAACCGTCGGTGTGGAGCTCCTCGATCAGGACCCACACGACCTCGCGGAAGGCTTCCGAGCCTTCGAACTTGACCATGACGTCGGTCAGGGCCTTAGCCATGGCGTGCTTCTCTTCCGGCGTGAAGACGCCGTCAACCAGTTTCACATTGACAAATGGCATGACGTAATTCCTCCAAGCGTTTGGATGAGTTGGCGGTGGGTTCCGGCTACTCGGCGACGTCGACGACGATCTTCCCCCTGGCAGTCCGGTTCTCGATTTCGGCATATGCTTCGGCGACGGTTTCGAAGTTGAAGCGGCGCGCGTCGAGGAGAGGTGTGACCTTTCCGGCTTCGACGAGGCGCTTGGCCTCGCGCAGGATCGCTCCATGATGGGCGCGTCCTTCTCCGGTCAGGATCGGCAGCAGCGTGAAGACGCCTGAGTAGCTCGCAGCCCGGAAGGAGAGCGGAGCTAGTGAGTGGGTGCCCCACCCGAGGCAACTCACGACGTGTCCGAAGCGGCTCACCGCATTGAAAGCGGCGTCGATCCCGGACCCGCCCACGGTGTCGTAGACGACGTCGAAGCCGCGTCCGCCTGTATGGTCCTTCACATACTCCTCGGCGGTCTGATCGCGGTCGATTGCTGTAGCGCAGAGCTCCTCGATTTGGCTGTGCTTGGACGACTTGTCGACCGCGAAGACCTCGGCTCCCAAAGCGCGCGCGATCTGGATGGCGACATGGCCGACACCGCCGGCACCGATCACGAGCACCTTCTGCCGCGCCTTTACGTCCGCGCGATCCACGAGACCTTCCCACGCGGTTATGAAGACAAGCGGCAGCGCCGCCGCTTCGCGCATGGTCAGGTTGTCGGGCTTGGGTGCAAGCAGGTCGGCGTCGACGGTGACGAAGGTGGCCAGCGAACCCTGGAGACCACCGACACCGCCCGTCATTCCGAAAACCTCGTCGCCGGGCTTGAACGCGGCGACGCCGGGTCCTACGGCCTCGACGACGCCGGAGACGTCCATGCCGAGAATGGCCGGCAAGGGATGCCGCGCATGGGGAGCCTGGCCGCTCTTGATCTTGAGATCAAGCGGGTTGACGCTACTCGCCTTGACCCTCACCAGCACCTCGCCTGTCACCGGCGCTCGGCAGGCCATCCTGGTGCGAACGAAATGCGAGTTGTGTTCATTCAGGACGAGGGCGTCCATGGTGGTTGCGGTGGTCTTCATCTGCTTGCCTTTCATGCGGTCGGCGACTATGCGACGAGCAGAAGATGCAGACCGATACGTTGTTGGGCCAGTGAATCATGGTGAATTCTTGTGACAGCGCCCGCACAGCCCCACCTGAGGGGTCAGGCCATCCGCGAGAGCAACTCCCTGACGGAGGCTAGGTCGGCCGTTTCAAACCCCTCGGTGAAACGCGCGTAGACGCAGGCTAAGGTGGCACGCGCGTCGGCGGGGTATCCGTGCGTGGTCGCCCGCCAGCTTGGCCAGGCTCGTTGCCGCCCGAAGCTCCCAGGAGATCGCGTCCTGCCGCCGCGCCACTTCAAGAGCACGGAGATAGCAACGCTGGACGGCTTCGATATCGCCACCGCCGCGGAGCATCACATCGCCCTTCAAACGGTGGAGTTCGGAGACGCACCAGAGTTCCTCCCTCTCTTCGCTGGCGTTTATCGCCGCCTCGACTACCGTGCGGGCTTCGGCATGCTGTCCGAGCAAAGAGAGACCGTCGGCCAAAAAGCCTAGAAATCTCACATTGTAGAGATTGAAGAGTTTGACACGCGACAGTTCGGTCAGTCCGTTCCGCAACAGGGGAACGCCTCTGTCTGGGAGGCCCCGCTGTATCAACAACGTCGCCTTCCAGCACCGCCCAAACACTTCCCATGGACCGAGCGCGTTCGTCTTTGCAAGATCGATGAGTTCAATGACGGCCGTATCCGCTGCCGCAAAGTCACCCACATGGACCAGGATAGGACAGGACCAGCGCGCCAGGGCCTCACACAGCGAGATCGCATGGCCGGAGGCGCGGGCGGCTTCGACGGCGATATCTACTGCCGCGATCGCCTGGATTGGAAGCCCTTGTACCCAAAGCAGCTGAGCGGGCTGGATTTTCGCGGCGACCGACTGACCGAACCTGAAGCGAACCGACCCTGCGGAGGCGGTCTCGGCCGAGGTGTCGTGTGTCATCATCAGGTCTGCGTGACGGCGGGAACCGGGGAAGTCGCCGACACAAAACAGTGTCATGGAGAGCATTCGATCGCCGATGAAACGGTCAAGGCCGCTGCCGCCGAGCGCGACGAAACGTTCCGCGGTTCCCAGCGATTCTCTGTATTCGCCCATGCCCACCTGGGCCATCCACAGGCCCCAGAGGGCTTCGGCTTGGGCGTCGAGATCGCCGAACTCTTTCGATATCTCGAAAGCCTTCGCGAAGGCGGCGAGAGCTTGCGGGGCGAAACCGATTTTAAACACCTGCGACAACCCCAACGCTCTGTAGAGCTGCGTGATTTGTCGGGCTTGGTCGTCTCTTCGCTCTCCGGGCGCGATCCCAAGTAACGCGCGCTGAACGCTCGTCATGCATTCGTCGACAAGAGAAAGCTGGTACCAAATGGGAATTGCGGCCACTGTGACCGCAAGGCCGATCTCGACGTCGCCGCCCTCTGCGTAGGCCCAATCAAGAACTAAGCGAACGTTGTTGATATTGGACGCGTATTTCAGCATCCATTCTTCGTTCGGAAGGGTCTCGACCTCGTCCTGCGAGTGACTAAGGATTGTGCACAGATATTGCGCCAGATGGCGCACGAGGGCATCGGTCTCTCCTTCTTGCCGAAGTTTGTCCAAAGCGAACGCTCGTGTCGTGTCGAGAAGGCGGTACCTGACGCCTTTCCCTTGTGTGTCGACCGATACGAGGGACTTGGCGACGAGGTCCGCCAGGCGTGCCGGCACATCGGGCTGCGGGTTGTTTTGATCGGCGGCGACCGCCACGGCAGCTTCCCGTCCGAACTCTCCTCCTAATATCGCTAGGCGACGCAGGACCGTCTGCTCTCGAGCCGAAAGTGCTCCGTAGCTCCACTCGATCATAGCCGCCAAGGTTTGGTGACGGGGAAGAGCCGTGCGCCGCCCACCTGTCAGCAGTAGCAGGCGATCGTTCAGAAGTTCGGCAATGCCGCGCGTGCCGAATGCGTCGACCCGTGCCGCGGCGAGTTCGATTGCCAGAGCGATCCCGTCAAGCTGCCGACATATGTGCGCCACGACCGGAGCTTCGTCGTCATCGAAGGAATACCCGCTTCCGGAAGAGGCAGCCCGCTCCACGAACAGACGGATGGCTGGGTATTTCAATGCGTCGTCGGCGGTCAGGACGACTGCCGATGGCGGCATGTCGAGAGGTGGGAGCCTGTAAACACTTTCGCCCTCCACTCGCAACGCTTCGCGACTGGTTGCCAGAATCGCGACTTCCGGTGCTTCACGGAGCAATGTTTCCGCCAGTCGTGCGGCGTCCTCGAGGATGTGTTCGCAGCTGTCGAAAACGATCAGCATTCTCTTTCCGCGGAGAAAGCCGATCAGGCTCCTCGTCGGATCGTCCGATGTCTCTGTCAGCCGGAGTGCCGAGGCCAAGATAGACGGGAGCAGCTGCGGATTCGTTATCGGAGCCAGGTCAAGGAAACAAATGCCGTCTTTGTGCGATGACAGGAGCTGGGCTGCCACGCGAATGCCGACCGTCGTCTTGCCCATGCCGCCAGGCCCGACGATAGTGACAATCCGGAATCGTTGGAACCGCCCTTCCACGATCTTGATCGCTTCTTCGCGCCCGATCACCTGCGTAAGTTGCTTCGGAAGGTTGTTGTCGACTAATTCCCCTGCAGCAGGTTCGAGTGGCATTCGGGTGACCGGAGCAACGAACCGATAGCCTCTCGAGGGAACGGAGACGACGTAGCGGGGAGTTGCCTGGTCGTCGCCGCAGTTGATAGCCGGTTGGGGCGGAACTGGCGAGAGGGCTCGATATTGGAGGGAGTGCGGCCCCGCTTGCGGGTTATTGGCGAATGAAAAAGGGGCGGCCATCGAGCCGCCCTTTTCTTTGCCCGGAGGGTTTACCAAAAGGTTTCCAAATATTTTTGAAAAACCCCCATGTAACCCATTGAAAATAAAAGAAAATGGTGGGCCCGGAGGGACTCGAACCCCCAACCAAGCGGTTATGAGCCGCCGGCTCTAACCATTGAGCTACAGGCCCTGCCGTCGTCGCCGGCGGTTGCGGACCAATGGCAGTCCGCTGTGCAGGCTCTAGCGTAAAACCTTTTTGCCGACAAGCCATTGCCGCAATAGCTACACAATCGGTAAGCATGGAATCGAGGATAAACAACCGGAGAGAAACGTCCATGTTTTCTACACGCATTGCCCGTACCGTTCATGTCGCCGCAGTCGCAGCCGCATTTGCCGGCGCCTTTGCAGCCGCGGCGGCGGCGCAGGAGAGCACCGCCGGCAAGGGAGATGGCAAGGGGCGCCCGGACGGTGTCAGGGGCCGTCAGGCGGTGATCAAGGTCTCCGGCGAGGGCCGCTCGACGTCCGCTCCGGACATGGCGATTTTGCAGCTCAGCGTCGTCAAGGACGCCAAGACCGCGCGCGAAGCGCTCGATGCCAACAACAAGGCGATGGCGGACGTGCTCTCGGCATTGAAGCAGGCCGGGATCGCCGAGCGCGACCTGCAGACGAGCGGCTTCTCGATCAATCCGCAATATCACTATCCGCCGAACAATGACGGCGGTAATCGGCCGCCGGAACTGGTGGGCTATCAGGTCGTCAACGGTGTCGGCGTGCGCGTGCGGGATCTGGGACAGCTCGGCGAGATCCTGGACAAGTCCGTGACCCTCGGCGTCAATCAGGGCGGCGGCATCGAGTTCACCAACGACAAGCCGGATGCCGTGATCACGGAAGCCCGCAAGGCCGCGGTCGCCGACGCCATCAACAAGGCCAAGGTTCTGGCCGAGGCGGCGGGGGTCTCGCTCGGACGCGTGATCGAGATCGCGGAGCAGCCCTCCCGGCCCGAACCGATCCCCGTGGTCCGCAGCATGGCGAAGGAATTTGCCGCCGCCGATTCGGTTCCGATGGCGACCGGCGAGAATGCCTATAACGTCACCGTCAACGTGACGTTCGCCGTCAATCAGTAACGGGGTCCGAAGCGCAAAGCAAAGAGCCCCCACGCCAGGGCGTGAGGGCTCCATTTCCGTCGGCCGGAGGAGACGAGACGGAAATCCGGGGATTTACCAGCGGCCGATGACCGGGCATCCGCGTGCATTGGCGAAAATGATGGCCTGGCGGTGCCCATGGCGGCGGCCTTCGACGACGACGCGGCGACCTGTTACGTCGGCAACATAGGCGCGGCGGAGACCGCGATCGCGTGCCTTTTCGACGGCGAGGCCGGGTGCACAGCGGCCGCGACGGTCGCGGCGGTCATAGTGCCGGCGATCGCGCCAGTCGTCGTGGCGGTCATAGTCGCGGTAGTGGACGCCGCCGCCCGGACCCAATTCCAGGGTGAGCGACTGCGCCGAGGCCGTGGAAACCAGACCGGTCAATCCGATCACTGCAGCGACGGCGGCGTTAACGAGGAACTTTTTCATTGCTTTTCTCCGGTGTGACGAAGCGGTTCTGGTTGACGATTGAGGCAAACATAGGCCCGCCAAACTGAACGGCACCGGAACCCTCCGTTCATGCAGTATTCAGGTTGATCACGCCCCCGACGCGCCATGAATCGCTCCAAACCCCCGGTACATTCCGGCAGGGTAAGTTATTGATCCGACAGGCTAAGGAGCGATTCCAGAAACGTGTATAAAGGTTCTTCGTCCGGACGTGCGTTGGCGTCAGACGGTTAAGACGGGCTCACCCCGCCAGCTCGCGCTCGAAGAGGCGGCTGTTGCGATAGTGGCTGAGTCGCGCAATGAGACCGTCCTCGATCTCGAAGACGAAGACGCTCGCAATGGAATAGGCCTGACCGGAGGCTTCGGGAAAGCCGGCCATCGTCTCGCGATAGGTACCGCGCGCGGTCGTATCCGCCGCCACCCGCTCACCGGCGGCGTCCCGCATCAACACGACGTCGCCGAAGCTCTCGTCGAAATGGCGGAAATAATTCATCACCCAGCTCCTGAGCGCGCCGGCGCCGAGGGTTCGCTCCCCGGTGGGCGAGTCGAACGCGACGTCCTCGCCGACGAGACGCGAAAGCGTGTCGAAGTCGCGGTCGTTCAGGGCTTCGATGAAACGGCTGGCTATCGTCTGGGCGTCTGTCATTTTCTCCTCCGAATTGTCCCCCGCTTCACTCTACCGCAATGCGCCGGCCGCGCGGAAAGAGAAAATGGTAGCGCCCGCCCGCGCCTGCGCCTCGTCAGCTGCCGAGATGCAGGACGATCTCGCGGCGGTGCGGCCGGTCGCGGTGTTCGAAGAGATAAAGCCCCTGCCAGGTGCCAAGCGCCAGGCGTCCCTGCATGACGGGAATGCCGAGCGAAACCTGTGTGAGTGCCGCCTTGATATGGGCCGGCATGTCGTCCGGCCCCTCCATCGTATGGACGATCCAGCTCATCGAGCGATCGGAGGACGGCGGTACCAGCCGGTGGAAAAAGGCATGGAGGTCTCGCTTCACGTCCGGATCGGCGTTCTCCTGGATGATCAGCGAAGCGGAAGTATGACGGACGAAAACCGTGAGCAATCCTTCATCCACGCCGGACGCACGCACGAAGTCGCCGGCCGCGGCCGTGAACTCGTAGAGCCCCTGCCCTTTCGTAGATATGGCGATGACGGTCTGCGCCATTCTCTCCTCCGCGAGCTTCCGGGCGCTGCTGTGACCCCGCATGTCCATTGACGTACGGGGCCTGTCTAGCATCCGGTTCGCTCCATGACTTACGGGATCGTACCGCAGGCTGCAACGCCGTTTCTATAGTTCGAGGAAAGCCTCGAACCCGCCATAGATCATGCGCTTTCCATCGAAGATGGACTTCCATTCGTCGCCCTGCAGTCTCGGATCCGCCATCACCTTGGCGACGATCGCGTCCCGGTCCTGACGCGACCGGTAGACGATCCACGAGAAGACGACGGTCTCGTCGTCCTTTGCCTGAACCGCGCGCGGGAATGATGTGAGTTCGCCATAGGGCACGTCGTCTGCGAGGCATTCGACGTAATTGAGCGCGCCATGCTCCTTCCACACCGCACCCGCCGCGCTCGCCAGCTTCTTGTAGGCCTCTATGTTGGCCGTCGGCACTGCAACGAGAAAACCGTCCACATACGCCATTTTCGTCTCCTCCACGTTGACATCACAAGGACGATCGAAGAGCGCAGGATCCGACAGGGGGACGACATTTTGATGGCTGCCGTCATCCGCTCGCGTCAGGAGCCGCAGCCGCGCAGCTGGCGCGCGTAGTTCGCAGCCATGCCGGATGCTCTCTTGGCGCCTGCCTTTGCCGTATCGCTCCAGTTGCCGCGGGCGTAGCCGCTGTGGCCGTGGTAATAGGCGATATAGAGCCGGTAGGTATCGTTGAGAGCGATGCCGTTCCGCTGATGGCTCTGATTGTGATACCAGGCGATAAAGCGGATCGCGTCGCCGAAATCCGATCGGCGCGCCGTCCACCGGCCAGTCTCGGACTGATAGCGCGCCCAGGTGCCGTCAAGCGCCTGCGAGTAGCCGTAGGCCGACGAGACCCTTGTCCACGGGATGAAGCCGAAGAGTTTCGTGCGAGGCGGCCTGGCATTATGGCGGAAGCCTGACTCGGCATAGATCGTCGCCATCAACACCGGGACCGGCACGCCGTATTCGCGCTCTGCCGCGTAGGCAGCCCTGCGCCAATTGTTGAAAAGACCATCTCGCTGCTCGAAAACCGCACAGGCGTTCCGGGTCTCTCTCGGCACCGTCCCGCAGCCGGCCAACAACAGGAGGACGACGACAAAAACGCAACGCATCGCGGAACCTCTCGTTTGCGAGAGGTT
The DNA here is from genome assembly GCF_052044265.1 of Sinorhizobium sp. 22678. Classification (NCBI taxonomy): domain Bacteria; kingdom Pseudomonadati; phylum Pseudomonadota; class Alphaproteobacteria; order Hyphomicrobiales; family Rhizobiaceae; genus Sinorhizobium; species Sinorhizobium sp. 22678. The sequence goes on from NZ_JBQEMS010000001.1 coordinate 388,434, forward strand.
GATAAGACGTAAATCTTAAGGATCGGTTTTTATGCGTAGGCGAAGTGGGCTACCCCTCTCCTCGGGTTAGAATCCGAGCTCCCCCGCAGGCGGGGAGCGGGCGAACGTGTCCGTTCGCCCCTTGCGGGGAGAAGGCGCCGGCAGGCAGATGAGCGGCGATCCGGAAGCGCTCGATCAGAGCGTACCGATCAGTTCGCGGTAGGCGGCCTCCGGGAAGGCCTTCAGCGTGCGCGTACGCACATTGCCGTTCATGCCGAGCGTGATAGCGAAGCGCGCAGCGACTGCGTCGTCGGGCGCTTCGCAGATCGCAACCATGTCGTGTTCGCCCATCGTCAGATAGAAATCCTTGAAGGAACCGCCCATTTCCTCGAGCTGCCTCCTTGCCGCATCGAGCCGCTTCGGCGACTCGCGCACGTTCCTGATACCCAGCTCGGTCCAATTGAGAAGCAGAACGTAAGTCGTCATCTCACACCTCCCGCAAAGCATCCCGCCTTCGGCCGATGGCGCTTAAGGATGCCCTGTATCTGAAGAATACCGGAGCGCATTCGCGCACTCATATGCGGCCTCGGAACGCCAAGTTCCCGGCGATGGGAGGGAGCGACCTTCTCTGCCGCAACGCGCAAAGTATAAAGCATTTCGAGGACAACGAGGTACGGTTTTGCGCCACGCCCGGCGCACAAACAAAAGCCGGGCGCTGGATCCAGGCCCGGCTTCGTTACTTCGTGGAAGGTCCTGGGATCAGCTGTCCAGGAACGAGCGCAACTTGCGCGAACGGCTCGGATGCTTGAGCTTGCGCAGCGCCTTCGCTTCGATCTGCCGGATGCGTTCGCGGGTGACCGAGAACTGCTGGCCGACTTCTTCCAGCGTATGGTCGGTGTTCATGCCGATGCCGAAACGCATGCGCAGCACGCGCTCCTCGCGGGGCGTGAGCGAGGCGAGCACGCGCGTCGTCGTCTCGCGCAGGTTCGCCTGAATGGCCGCGTCGATCGGCAACAGCGCATTCTTGTCCTCGATGAAATCGCCGAGATGCGAATCTTCCTCGTCGCCGACCGGCGTTTCGAGCGAGATCGGCTCCTTGGCGATCTTCAGGACCTTGCGCACCTTTTCGAGCGGCATTGCGAGCTTTTCCGCCAGCTCCTCGGGCGTCGGCTCGCGGCCGATCTCGTGCAGCATCTGGCGAGAGGTGCGCACGATCTTGTTGATCGTCTCGATCATGTGCACCGGAATGCGGATCGTGCGGGCCTGGTCGGCGATCGAACGGGTGATCGCCTGCCGGATCCACCACGTCGCATAGGTCGAGAACTTGTAACCGCGGCGATACTCGAACTTGTCGACCGCCTTCATCAGACCGATATTGCCTTCCTGGATCAGATCGAGGAACTGCAGGCCACGATTCGTGTACTTCTTGGCGATAGAGATCACCAGACGAAGGTTGGCCTCGACCATCTCCTTCTTGGCGATACGCGCTTCACGTTCGCCCTTCTGGACCATGGATACGATGCGGCGGAACTCGGCAATGGAAATGCCGGTCTCGGTGGCAAGGTTCTGGATCTCCTGGCGGATGTCGCGGATCGTCTGGTTTTCGGCCCTGGCAAACTCCTTCCAGCCCTTGCCGGCGAGATTGCTGATCGACTTCATCCAGTTCGGATCGAGTTCGGCGCCGGAATACTGCTCCAGGAACGCCTCACGCTTGACGCCATAGGATTCGGCCAGGCGCAGGAGGCGGCCCTCGTTCTGCGTCAGGCGCTTGGAGATGTCGTAGAGCTGCTCGACCAGAGCGTCGATGCGGTTCTGGTTGAGCGACAGCGACTTCACGGCCTTGATCAGCTCGTCCTTCAGCTCCTTGTAGCGGCGCTCCTGCGCCGGCGACAGAGTGCCGGTCGCGGCAAGGCGCGCTTCCACCTGCTGGTCCTGCAGCTTACGGAGCTTCTTGTACGTTTCGGCGATGACGTCGAGCGTCTCCATCACCTGCGGACGCAGTTCCGCTTCCATCGCGGCGAGCGAGAGGTTCGACTCGTCGTCGTCCTCCTCTTCTTCTTCGGATGGCTGGCCTTCGCCGCCGACATTGGTGATGTCGTCGTCGTTCGCCGCAGCGCGGGTCTTGCGTACCTTTTCCTTCTCTTCCGCAGCCTTGCGGTCGGCTTCGATCTTTTCCGGGCTCTGGAACTGCGGTGCAGCCTTTGCCTCGGGGCCGGAATAGGTCGTCTCGAGATCGATGATCTCGCGCAGAAGGGTCTGACCCTCGTTCAGCTCGTCGCGCCAGATGATCAACGCCTGGAAGGTAAGCGGACTCTCGCAAAGCCCGGCAATCATCGTTTCGCGGCCGGCCTCGATCCGCTTGGCAATGGCAATTTCGCCTTCGCGCGAGAGAAGCTCCACGGAGCCCATCTCGCGCAGATACATGCGCACCGGATCGTCGGTGCGATCGGTCGGCTCCTTCTTCTTGCTGGCTGCAAGCGCAGTGCCGCTGGCAGGCGCGAGTTCGCCGCCTTCGCTTTCGCCCTCGTCGGCGCCGTCATCGTCGTCGCTGGCGGCAGCCTCCTCGGCTTCCTCGTCCTCGATGACGTTGATGCCCATGTCGGAAAGCATGGACATCGTGTCTTCGATCTGCTCGGAAGTCACTTCTTCGGAGGGCAGAACGGAGTTGAGCTCGTCCATGGTCACATAGCCGCGCTTCTTGGCGGCCTTGATCATCTTCTTGACAGCATCGTCGGAAAGATCGAGAAGCGGACCGTCCGGTGCACCTTCACGTTCAACGTCGGCTTCTTCGTTTTCTTTGACTTTTGTTGCCATTTATTCGTCGCTTTCCTTGTCGCAACCGGCCGGCGCCCGGTAATCAATGCTACTCGGAGGTCCGGGCACGCCGCGTACCCGCCACCGATTATTTCCCCTGACGTAACGGGATGATATTTAATTCCTGATTAACCACGACAGCGATCGCGGTGAACGGGCAAGCTTCGACAGTCCTGCCACTGAAACGTCCCTGGCATGATTTCCTATCCGCCGTACCATGTCGCCATTTCTGCTTGAAATGGTGATTCCCAGAATTTTTGATCCCGTCAAGCATTTCCGGTGAAAAACCGCGCAAATCGGCAAAAAACGCTCATGGACGGGATTTTGCGCTGTTTATCAGCTTTCGCTCAACATGTAGGAGCGCCCCAAAGAAAGACAAGGGTTGCGCGATTTTTCCGGAAGAATCCTGATGGCAGTCGATCGCGACCGCGACTCCGTCTACCAGTCCATCACCACCTTGCCGGAATTGCCCGAGCGCATCGCCTCGAAGCCGTCGCGAAAATCGTCGATGCCGATCCGGTGAGTGATTATCGGCGAGAGGTCGAGCCCGCCCTGGACGAAGGCGATCATCTTGTACCAGGTCTCGAACATTTCGCGGCCATAGATGCCCTTGAGGTTGAGCATCTTGAAGATGACCTTGTTCCAGTCGATTTCGAAGCCCGCCGGTGCAATGCCGAGGATCGCGATCTTGCCGCCATTGTTCATCTTGTCGATCATATCGCGGAACGCGGGCGCGGCGCCCGACATTTCCAGCCCGACATCGAAGCCCTCGGTCATGCCGATCACCCGCATGACGTCGGCAAGATTTTCCTTCGAAGCGTCGACGACGTGGTCGATGCCGAGCTTGCGCGCGAGATCCAGACGAACGGGGTTGATGTCGGTAATCACCACCTTGCGGGCACCGCAACGCTTGGCCACCATCGCCCCCATGATGCCGATCGGCCCGGCACCGGTGACCAGAACGTCCTCGCCGACGAGATCGAAGGAGAGCGCCGTATGCACGGCGTTGCCGAAGGGGTCGAAGATTGCGGCGATCTCGTCCGGCACGTCGTCGGGGATCGACACGACATTATATTCGGGAAGGCAGACGAACTCGGCGAAGGAGCCGGGGCGATTGACGCCGACGCCGAGCGTGTTGCGGCAGAGATGCCCCCTGCCCGCGCGGCAATTGCGGCATTTGCCGCAGACGATGTGACCTTCTCCGGAAACGCGCTCGCCGACATGATGCTTGCTGACGGCCGGCCCGACCTCGACGACCTCGCCCATGAATTCGTGTCCGACGACCATCGGCACCGGGATCGTCTTCTCCGCCCATTGATCCCAATTCCAGATGTGGACGTCGGTGCCGCAAATTGCCGATTTCCTGACACGGATCAGGACGTCGTTCGGGCCGACTTCCGGCACCGGCACGCGCTCCATCCAGAGGCCGACCTCCGGCTTCGTCTTGACGAGTGCCTTCATCATGTTGGTCATCGCTCGATCCTCGCCTGTGCCAATTAGATCACCTCCAGTTCGCGGCCCACCTCCTCGAAGACCGCGATGGCACGGCGGACATCCGTTTCGCTGTGCGCCGCGGACATCTGCGTGCGGATGCGGGCCTGCCCCTTCGGCACCACCGGGAAGGAGAAGCCCACGACGTAGACGCCCTTCTTCAGCATGCGCGCCGCCATCTCCTGTGCGAGCGCCGCATCTCCAAGCATGACCGGAATGATCGGATGGCCCTCGCCGGCAAGCGTGAAGCCTAGCCTGGACATCTCGCTCCGGAAGAGCGCCGCGTTTGCGTAAAGACGGTTGCGCAGAGCGTCGCCGTCTTCGATCAGCTCGAAAACCTTGAGAGAAGCGGCCGCGATCACGGGCGCGAGCGTATTGGAAAAGAGATAGGGCCGCGAACGCTGGCGCAACCACTCGACGACATCGGCCTTCGCCGAGGTATACCCGCCCGAAGCGCCGCCGAGCGCCTTGCCGAGCGTACCGGTAATGATATCGACCCGTCCCTCGACGCCGCAATGCTCGGCGGAGCCGCGCCCATGCTTGCCGACGAAACCGACCGCATGGCTGTCGTCCACCATGACCATGACGTGGTATTTCTCAGCCAGATCGCAAACGCCCTGGAGATTGGCGATGATGCCGTCCATCGAAAAGACGCCGTCGGTGGCGATCATCTTGAAACGGCTGCCTTCCGCCTTCTTCAGCTCCTCTTCCAATGCTGCCATGTCGTTGTTGGCATAGCGGAAGCGCCTCGCCTTGGAGAGGCGCACTCCATCGATGATGGAGGCATGGTTCAGCGCATCGGAGATGATCGCGTCGTCCTCGCCGAGCAGCGTCTCGAACAAACCGCCATTGGCGTCGAAACAGGAGGAATAGAGGATCGTGTCCTCCATGCCCAGGAAGGAGGATATGCGCGCTTCGAGCTCCTTGTGCTCCTCCTGCGTGCCGCAGATGAAGCGCACAGACGCCATGCCGTAGCCGTAACGGTCGAGCGCGCTCTTCGCGGCTTCCGCAAGCTCCTCGCTGTCGGCGAGGCCGAGATAGTTGTTGGCGCAGAAATTCAGGACGCGCTCGCCGGAAGCGACTTCAATCTCGCCCGACTGCTTGGAGGTGATGACCCGCTCGGACTTATAGAGCCCGGCCTGCCTGAGGCTTTCGAGTTCCGAACGGAGATGGGAGAGGAAGGCCGTGGTCATGGGTTGCGTGCTTTCGAGACAAGAACTTCATTTCACCAGTCTAGACGACTAGCACGATGGCACTGCTCATGGAATCGGTTTCGATGCTGCGCCCACGCCCGCACCGGGACGAGGGCGGTTCCATCATCCCGCTTCGACTTCAGCCCTCGAACGCCTCGATCACGGCGAGAAACGCTTCGCCATATCTCTCCCGCTTGCTCTCGCCGATACCGGGAACGTCGAGCAATTCGTCGAAATCGCGCGGACGCCGCTTGGCGAGAGCGATCAAGGTCGTATCCGGAAAGACGACATAGGGCGGCACGTCCATCTCTCGGGCGAGAGAGAGGCGCTCGGACCGGAGCCGCTCGAACAGTTCGAGATCGGATCCCGCGAGGTCCGATCGTTCGCCGGTCGCCTTCGACCCGCGTGCGGCTTTGGCCTTGCCGGAACTCGGACGGTCCTTGCGGAAGAGCACCTGCCGTTCGCGGCGAAAGACGCTGCGGGCCTCGGGCTCGAGCTTAAACGCTCCGAAGGCGCCGTGGTCCACGGAGATCAGCCCGGCGGCGAGCAGTTGCCGGAAAATCGACTGCCAGGTGCGCGCCGGCAGGTCCTTGCCGGCCCCGAAGACCGGCATGTCGACATGGCCGAAGCGCTCCGTCTTCTCGTTCACGCTGCCCGTAAGCACATCGATCAGATGGCCGGTTCCGAAGCGCTCTCCGGTCCGGTAGACGGCGGCAAGCGCCTTGATCGCCGCTTCCGTGCCGTCCCAGGTCTCGACCGGCTTCAGGCAGGTGTCGCAATGCCCGCAGCCGCCCGGATGAGCCTCACCGAAATGCGCGAGGATGGCCTGGCGTCGGCAGCCTGCCGTCTCGCAAATGGCAAGCAGCGAATTGAGTTTCGCCCGCTCGATGCGCTTGATTTCCTCGGGCGCCCCGCCCTCGTCGATCATCCGCCGGCGCTGAATTACGTCGGCCATGCCATAGGCCATCCACACTTCGGAAGGCAGGCCATCGCGACCCGCCCTCCCCGTCTCCTGGTAGTAGGCCTCGACCGAGCCCGGGAGATCGAGATGGGCGACGTAGCGCACATCCGGCTTGTCGATCCCCATGCCGAAGGCGACGGTTGCGACGAGGCACAGATTCTCCTCCTTCAGGAATGCATCCTGATGGGCGTCGCGCGCCGCCCGCTCCATGCCGGCATGATAGGGAAGTGCACGGATGCCCTGTGCATCGAGCCATTCCGCCGTATCCTCGACCTTCGCGCGCGACAGGCAATAGACGATGCCGCTTGCATCCTTGAAGCGCGACAGGAAGCGCAGCAATTGCTGGCGAGGCTGATCGCGTTCCACGATCTCATAGGCGATATTCGGTCGGTCGAAGCTGGAGGTGAAAACGCGCGCGCCGCCGAGTGCCAACCGCTCGATCATATCGTCGCGCGTATGGGGATCCGCGGTGGCGGTAAGCGCAATGCGCGGCACGCCGGGAAAGCGCTCGGCGAGGCAGCCGAGACCGCGATATTCCGGGCGGAAGTCATGTCCCCATTGCGATACGCAATGGGCCTCGTCGATCGCGAAAAGGGCGATGTCGGCATCGGCGATCATTTCGGCGAAGCCATCGGTGACGGCGCGCTCCGGCGTCACGTAGAGGAGATCGAGTTCGTCTCTCGAAAGAGCGCGGCGGACCGCGATCGCCTCGTCCCGCGTCAATGAAGAGTTGAGTGCCGCGGCCCGGATGCCGAGCTGCTTCAGCGCCTCCACCTGATCGCGCATCAGGGCGATCAGCGGCGAAACGACGATGCCGACGCCCCGGCGGCAGAGCGCCGGGATCTGGAAGCAGAGCGATTTTCCCGCCCCCGTCGGAAAGAGCACGACGGCGTCGCCACCGGCAACCACATGGTCGACGACCGCCTGCTGTTGACCGCGGAAGGTGGAATAACCGTAGATACGCTTCAGGAGATCGAGGGGATTGCTGAGGCCTTCCGTTTCGAACAGGCGGGCGGTGTTGTGGCTTTCGGGCATGGAATCGCTTTCATCGGGAGCACGCAGTATGGAGTCGCGGCTGATTGAAGGCAAACCGGCTCGGGCCGCTGCTCAACCTGCCCGTCGTGAGAGTATCGGCTAACGAGCCGCCGGGCCTTTGACGCGTCCGGAAAGCACGCCGAAGCCTTCGATGATCGCTTCGAGCTTGTCCATCCGGTGAAGCTCGAGCTGCACCTCCTCCATGGCGCGCACGAGCCGCTGACCCTGCTCCACGTCTTCGGACGCCGTGGCTTCCGCGATCTCGCGCTCGAGTTCCCGCTTCTGCCAGAGCAGCGCCTTCGTCCGCCGATGAAGCGTCAGGGCCTGAAGGTAACCTTCGCGTGCATCCTCCGGAGCCGCCGCCGCCGTTGCGGTCCAGAGCCGCGCATAACGCACCTGCCGGTCCAGAGCGGCGATCAGCGTGGAGAATCCCTCCGCCTCGAGCCGCTCCATGAGGGTTTCCCGCGTGAGCCGCAATCCGTTCGCCGCCGCCGCGTTCAGAACCGCAGCCCAGCAGCGCTGCAGATCACGGTGGTCGAACTCGATCGTGGCAATCTCGTCATACTCGTCGAACAGCAATTGCGGATGATTGACGATCGTCAATGCAAGCACGCTCTCGCGAAGTACCGGCGGGCGAAGCGAGCCGCGGGCCTTCAGCATCTGATTGAGTTTGGAACTGCCGGCGGTCCCAGCTTCCACGGCCGCGCCCATGACCGGGTTGGGAGCCGGCGACCAGCCCCTGCCACCCTGCCTGCCCCCCTGCCTCCCGGCTCGCTCGAACGGCCGCTTTTCGCCTCTGAACGGCGCGCTCCCCTGAAGAAACGCATTCAGGCGGTCGCGTATGTCCTGCCCATAATGGCGGCGCACGCTCTCGTCGGCGATTACCGAGGTCACCTGCCGCAGCCGCGCTTCGAGTTCGGCGCGTTTTTCCGGCGTGTCGAAATCGCCGCCCTGCACCTCGCGCTGCCAGACCATCTCGGCGAGCGAGCGGGCATTGGCGAGCACCTTGTCGAAGGGCTCGCGTCCGTCATGGCGCACCACATCGTCCGGGTCCTTGCCCTCCGGCAACAGGGCAAAGCGCACGGACCGGCCCGGCTTCAAATGGGGCAGCGCGAGATCGACGGCCCGATGGGCGGCGCGCACGCCGGCGCCGTCGCCGTCGAAGCAGAGCACCGGCTGGGTCGTCATCTTCCATAAGAGATCGAGCTGATTTTCGGTCAGCGCCGTGCCGAGCGGCGCAACGGCATTTTCTATCCCCGCCTGATGAAGCGCGATCACGTCCATATAGCCTTCGACGGCAATGATCGTGCCTGCGCCGTCGGCACCCTGCGAAGCCCGCCGGGCGCGGGCGAAATTGAAGAGCACATTGCCCTTGTGAAAGAGCTCGGTCTCGTTGGAGTTCAGATATTTTGCCGGGGCGTCCGGCGACATGGCGCGGCCGCCGAAGGCGATCACCTTTTCTCGGGCGGACGGGATCGGGAACATGATCCTGTCGCGGAAGCGGTCGTAGGAAACCGGAATGCCGTCGCCGTGCACGACGAGGCCGCAGGCCTCGATCTGCTCCTTGCCGATACCCTTTCCGGCGAGAAACTCCTTCAGCGCATTGCGGCTGTCGGGTGCAAAGCCGAGACGGAACGTCTCGATCGTGCGGCCGGTCAGTCCGCGCTCGCGCAGATACGCGCGCGCCTTCGCCCCGTTCGCCGTCTGAAGCTGATCCTGAAAAAACTGCGTCGCCAGTTCCATGACGTCGAGCAGGCTCGTACGTTCCCGCTCGCGCTGCTCGGCCTGCGGGTCCGGCTGCGGCATCGGGACGCCCGCCAAATCGGCGATCTGCTGCACGGCTTCCGGAAAACTCAGGCCCTCGAGCTCGGTCAGGAAGCGGAAATGATCGCCGGAAACGCCGCAGCCGAAGCAATGATAGCGGCCCTTGCGATCCTCGCAGTGGAAGCTCGGAGATTTCTCGCCGTGGAACGGGCAACAGGCCCAATAATCGCCGCGCGGAACATTGGTCTTGCGCCGGTCCCAGGTGACGCGCTTGCCGATCACGTCCGAAATGGGGACGCGGTCGCGTATCTCGTCGAGGAAGGACGGTGAAAAGCGCATGGTTACCTCTACCGCATGTCGCCCGAGCCCGTGCAGCGGCTTCGGGCAACGACATGCATGCAAACCTCCATATAAGCGGCATGGCCGAAGGAAGCCACAGGCAGCCTGCGCCTTGCCCGCTATTCACAGGCACGGGCTCGAGCCAAGGAGGTAACGCTTGTCGGCCGGCGCGGCGCGGGTCGTTTGCCGTCAGCGGCCTTAAGGAATGCACGCCCGCCGGAGCGGGCGCTGCGGCTTACTTCAGGAGGTCCTTGACCACCCCGGAGGCCTTGCCGAAGTCCATCTTGCCGGGATAACGCTCCTTCAGGGCGTTCATGCACTTGCCCATGTCGCGCAGCCCGTGCGCACCGATTTCCGCGACGGTCTTGGCGCAGACTTCCTTGACCTTTTCCTCGGAAAGCTGCTCCGGCAGAAACTGGTTGATGATGGCGATTTCCTGCCGCTCCTGCTCGGCAAGCTCCGGCCGGCCGCCCTCGTCATAGACTCGGGCCGATTCCTCGCGCTGCTTGATCATCTTCGCGAGGATCTGCAGGATCTCGTCGTCGCCGACCGGGTCCTTGCCGTGGCCGCGATTGGCGATGTCGCGGTCCTTGATCGCAGCCTGGATGAGCCGGACGGTCGAGATGCGCCGGGTATCCTTGGCCTTGAGGGCTTCTTTCAGTGCATTGGCGAAATGCTCGCGCATGTCTTAACTCCATGTCGAAACCGACCCCAGGGCTCTATCTGCGGGGCCGGTTCGATGCGTCCATTTGTCATCGTCTTAAACCAGTGCGGCAGGCACAATCAAACGTCTTTGGCAACCGATTGAATTATAACGCATTTTATTTCGGAACAATTCACAGCGTCTGGTTGACCTTGCCAGAGCCTTTGGCTATTTTCCGGCACCTGCACGTACATCGGCATGAACTTTCTCCCGCGGGGTTTCCGCGCGCCATGCCGCATGCGATCTGAAATGGCCCTGAACCGACCGGCTTTCAAGCCTCGCTTTCGGCCACAACGGGATAGAGACGATGACCGCGACACCCGCATGGACAATCCAGAAACCCACTGCCCTGCTCGTTCTGGCCGACGGCACGGTGATCGAAGGCAAGGGCATCGGCGCGACCGGTAAGGTTCAGGCCGAGGTCTGTTTCAACACGGCGTTGACCGGGTACCAGGAAATCCTGACCGATCCCTCCTATCTCGGCCAGATCGTCACGTTCACCTTCCCGCATATCGGCAATATCGGCGCCAATGACGAGGACATCGAGGATCTTACGCCTGCCGCCCGCAACGGTGCCGTCGGCGTCATCTTCAAGGCCGACATCACCGAGCCCTCCAACTACCGCGCCGCCAAGCACCTCGACGCCTGGCTGAAGGCGCGCGGCATCATCGGGCTCTGCGGCATCGACACGCGGGCGCTGACGGCCTGGATCCGCGAAAACGGCATGCCCAACGGCGTCATCGCCCACGACCCGGCAGGCGTCTTCGACGTCGAGGCGCTGAAGGTCGAGGCAAAGGCCTGGAGCGGCCTCGAAGGCCTCGACCTCGCCAAGGTTGCCACGTCCGGGCAGTCCTATCGCTGGAACGAGAAGCCGTGGGTCTGGAACGAGGGCTACTCGACGCTGGGCGAGACCGACGCCGCTTATCACGTCGTGGCTCTCGACTACGGCGTCAAGCGCAACATCCTGCGCCTCTTCGCCGGTCTGAACTGCCGTGTCACCGTCGTTCCGGCGCAGACGAGCGCCGAGGAAGTCCTCGCGCTCAAGCCGGACGGCATCTTCCTGTCGAACGGCCCGGGCGACCCGGCCGCGACGGGCGAATATGCCGTGCCGGTCATTCAGGACCTTCTCAAGACGGATATCCCGGTCTTCGGCATATGCCTCGGCCACCAGATGCTGGCACTGGCGCTCGGTGCCAAGACCGAGAAGATGCACCAGGGACACCACGGCGCCAACCACCCGGTCAAGGACCACACCACCGGCAAGGTTGAGATCGTTTCGATGAACCACGGCTTCGCGGTCGATGCGAACTCGCTTCCGCAAGGCGTTGAACAGACTCACATCTCGCTCTTCGACGGCACCAATTGCGGCCTGCGCGTCGGCGGCAGGCCGATCTTCTCCGTCCAGCATCACCCGGAAGCATCGCCAGGCCCGCAGGACAGCCACTACCTCTTCCGCCGCTTCCTGAATCTCATTCGCGAGAAGAAAGGCGAACCGGCACTCGCCGAGCGCTGAGTTCTTCTCAAGGCCCGCCTCGTGCGGGCCTTCTTGCATCAGCCGTCGACGAGACGCTCGGCGATGAAATCGACCGTTGCCCGTACGGAGGGGAGCTGCCCGCGCCGGTGCGGCATCAAGATCGTCGTCATCACTTTGCCGGCGGTCCACTCCGGAAGAATGCGGACAAGCGTGCCGCTTTCGATCTCCTGCTGGCAAAGCTTGCCGGGCAAGGTGGTGATGCCGAGACCCGCGAGCGCAGCTTCTCGCAGGACGCGGGATTCGTCGGCCACGAAACGCGGCCTCGGCGAGACCGCCACGGTCGCCCCATCGGCGCGCTCCATCACCCAGCCTTCGGACGCCAGCGACGTGAGCAGCCCATCATGACGATCGAGGTCCTCCGGGCGTTCGGGAGTGCCGTTCCCTCGCAAATAGAGCGGTGAGGCGACGATCAGCTTAGCCTGAAATCCGACACGGCGCTGGACGAGGCCCGAATCCGGCAGCGGTGCGAAATGGTCTCGCACGGCAAGATCGAAGCCTTCCTGGATGACGTCGACAAAGCGGTCCGTCGCATGCAGCGTCACCCGCAGTTTCGGATAGGCAAGTGCGAGCTGCGGCAAGAGCGGCGCCAGGGACAGCTGCGCGGTCGGCACCGAAGCCGTGATCCTCACCGTGCCGCTCGGTTCGGCAAGTCTGCCCCTGACGATATTCTCCGCCGCCTCCGCCTCAATCATCATCGCCGCCGCGTGGCGATAGAAATCCTTGCCGGTTTCGGTCACAGCGAAATGACGCGACGTGCGGTTGATCAACCGGGCGCCGAGATCCTTTTCCAGTTCGGCCACGCGCTTGCTGAGCGTGGATTTCGGCAGGTTCAGCGCTCGCGCGGCCGGCGCGAAACCCCCGTGGTCCACGACGTGAACAAAGAACGTGAAATCGTTGAGATTGGCCATGGCTTTCTATCATCCACAAGCGTGAACGATAGATCCACGCAGAGCCATCTAGCACAAGTTCGTCCACAGATGCATCTGTTGGTCATCATTATTGAACCGAAAGGAAACGAACATGGGCAACTATCAGGGAAAGAAGGCGATCGTCATCGGCGGGACCCATGGCATGGGCCTGGCGACCGTGAGACGGCTTGTCGAAGGCGGCGCCGAGGTACTGCTCACGGGCCGCAATGAGAGCAACCTCGCCCGCATCAGGGAAGAGTTCGGCCCGCGCGTGCATGCACTGCGCTCGGACATCGCCGATCTCAACGAAATCGCCGTGCTCGGTGCGACCGTCGGTCAGACGCTCGGAGCGATCGATCTCCTGCACATCAATGCCGGCGTCTCTGAGCTCGAGCCCTTCGATCAGGTGAGCGAGGCCTCCTATGACCGCCAGTTTGCCGTCAACACCAAGGGCGCCTTCTTCACCGTGCAGCGGCTGACGCCTCTGATCCGCGAAGGCGGATCGATCGTCTTCACCTCCTCCGTCGCCGACGAGGGTGGCCATCCGGGCATGAGCGTCTATAGCGCGAGCAAGGCGGCACTCGTCTCCTTCGCATCCGTGCTCGCCGCCGAGCTTCTGCCGCGCGGTATCCGGGTCAACAGCGTCAGCCCCGGCTTCATCGACACGCCGACCAAGGGCGTCGCCGGCATCACCGAAGCCGAGCGCGCCGAGTTCAAGACGCTCGGCGACAACATCACGCCGATGAAGCGCAACGGCACCGCGGATGAAGTGGCACGCGCCGTGCTCTTCCTCGCCTTCGAGGCGACCTTCACGACCGGGGCGAAACTCGCCGTCGACGGCGGCCTGGGCCAGAAGCTCTCGACCGCCGCCTGAATGATTTCGAGAAAGGTACGATCCATGAGCAGCATTTCAGTTCTCGGCATGGGCGCCATGGGGACGGCGCTTGCACGCACGCTTCTCAAGAACGGCCATAGCGTCACGGTCTGGAACCGGACGCGATCGCGCGCCGAGCCGCTTGCCGGTGCCGGTGCGAAGATCGCGGCAAGCCCGGCCGAAGCGATTGCAGCGAGCGAACTCGCCATCCTCTGCCTCGTCGATTACCCCGCCGCACGGGCGGTCCTGGAACAGGCGGAGGAGGCGCTTGCCGGCCGTGACCTCCTCAACCTGACCAACGGCACGCCGGGTGACGCCAGGGAACTCGGCACGTGGCTGGCGGGCAAGGCAGCGATCTATCTCGACGGGGGGATCATGGCGATCCCGCCGATGATCGGCGGGGCCGGCGCCCTGATCCTTTACAGCGGCTCGCATGCGCTATTCGATCGGCACAGTTCGGCCCTCGAGGCCCTTGCCGAAAGCCGTCACCTTGGCGAAGACGAGGGATTGGCTTCGCTCTACGACATAGCGCTGCTGTCAGGCATGTACGGGCTCTTCTCGGGCTTCCTGCACGCGAGCGCGCTGGTGACCAGCGCCGGAGGCAAGGCCGTCGACTTCCTGCCGCTGCTCCTGCCTTGGATCGAGGCGATGAGCGGTACCCTGCCCGACCTCGCCGGCAAGATCGATAGCGGCATGCACGGCCGCGATGTCGTCTCCAACATCGCCATGCAGAAGATCGCGCTCGGGAACATCGTGAGGGCAAGCGAAGAACAGGGCGTCGCCCCCGATTTCATGCAACCCATGTTGCGGCTGGCGGGCGACCGCGTCGACAGTGGGGGCCACGGCGACGACATCTCCGCCGTCGTCGAAGTGATCCGGAAGCGAAAGTGATTCTGTTTCAACGGGCTAGGACTGCTGCTTGAATCGGACTGGCAGATCGCTGAATCAAGCTCTGAACGTGAAAAAGCCCGCCGTTGCAGCGGGCTCTTTCATGTGGGTCTGCAGGAGCATTACCTGCAGGCGGCGCAAAAGCGCTGGATGCGGCGGCAAGCCTCCTCCAGCAGCGCCTCGGAGGTCGCGTAGGAGATGCGGAAGTTCGGGCCGAGGCCGAAGGCCGAGCCGTGGACCACAGCCACGCCTTCCGTCTCCAAAAGCTCGGAGACGAAATCCTCATCCGTTTCGATGACCTTGCCCGAGGGCGCGGTCTTGCCGATCAACCCGGCGCAGGACGGATAGACGTAGAAGGCGCCTTCCGGCGTCGGGCAGGAAATGCCCTTGGCCTGGTTCAGCATCGAGACGACGAGATCGCGGCGGCCCTGGAAGATCTCCTTGTTGCGCCCGATGAAGTCCTGCGGGCCGTTGAGCGCCTCGACGGCCGCCCACTGCGCGATCGAGGCGGCGCCCGAAGTCTGCTGGCCCTGGATCATGTCCATCGCCTTGATCAGATGAAGCGGCCCGGCCGCGTAGCCGATGCGCCAGCCGGTCATCGCGTAGGCCTTGGAGACGCCGTTCATCGTCAGCGTGCGTTCGTAGAGGCCGGGCTCGACTTCGACGGGGGTCGCAAATTTGAAGTCGCCATAGGTCAGGTGCTCGTACATGTCGTCCGTCAGAACCCAGACATGCGGATGCTTCATGAGGACGTCCGTGAGCGCCTTGAGCTCCTCATGCGAATAGGCCGCGCCCGAGGGGTTGGACGGCGAGTTGAAGACGAACCACTTGGTCTTCGGCGTGATCGCGCGGTCGAGATCCTCGGCCTTGAGCTTGAAATTGTTCTCCTGCTTGGTCGAGACGAAGACGGGTGTGCCGCCGCACAGCGCCACCATTTCCGGATAGGAGACCCAGTACGGCGCCGGGATCACGACTTCGTCGTCCGGGTTGAGCGTCGCCATGAAGGCGTTGAAGAGAATCTGCTTTCCGCCGGTGCCGACGATCGTCTGCGCCGCGGTGTAGTCGAGATTGTTCTCGCGCTTGAACTTCTTCGCGATGGCTTCGCGCAGTTCCGGAATGCCGGAAACCGGCGTGTACTTCGTCTCGCCGCGATCGATCGCGTCGATCGCGGCCTTCTTGATGTTGTCAGGCGTGTCGAAGTCCGGCTCCCCTGCGCCGAGGCCGATGACATCGCGGCCTTTCGCTTTCAACTCGCGGGCTTTCTGCGAAACAGCGATGGTGGCGGACGGCTTTACACGGGAAAGGGCATCGGCAAGGAAGGCCATGGTGTGTTTCCTGATCGTTTCGAGACGGCGTGAGACGCTACGGAACGGAAAACCGGGGTTCCCTAGCGGTTAGGTCTATGTCGAAAGACGCCCGGTCTTGCAAGCGCCTCAGGCGAAAAACGGCGGCAAGTCAGCGCAAAATGCGTCACCATGACAAAGTTTCATGGGTGCGATCAAAGCAATCGATCGAAACCGGATTGCCACGGGCGGCTGCCGGCGCACCATCGGTCGACGCGCCTCCGCCCGGATACTCCCGCGCTTTTTCGCGACCGAGACGTGCCTTTTTTTCGCCACAACAACTGTCTCAGCGCGCCGCAATTCCGTCCCGCAAGAGCCGATTTCCAAGCGCCAATTCGCGATGCGGATGCATCGGCATCTTGGGGGTATGCTATGTTTCTCGATGATGAAGTCGCCGCCTCGCGCACCCGCCGCAACGAGGCACGCTGGGGTTTCTATATCGCGCTCGCCGCACTTGCGGCCTGCATCGTGATGGTCCTCGGATTGATGACGCAGGTGACGACGCAAGCCGACATCGGGCAGCAGCCCGCGACGGCCCACGTCCAGTCCGAAGCCGCGCGCCATGGCTGACAACGATAACGGGTCGCAGCCGAACGCCGACCTCTTTGCACGACTGTCGGCGGTCCAGACAATCCTCGTTGCGATTGTCGCCCTATTCGCCCTTGCCGGCCTGATGCTCGTCGGCAAAGGCTTCTACGTGAAGGCGAAAGACGAGGTCGCGCAGTATCTGCTCCAGCAAAACTCCGGAGGACGACATCGTCCGGCGACGGAAGGCGAACCCCAGCCGACGCGCCTCGAGGCGATCCGAGAAGCGCCGGGACCGCTCACCACAGGATCGGTGCGATAAAGCCGTTTTGATCCGATTTGACTTGAAGGCCGGTGCGTGCCGCTCCAGTTTGCGCGTTGCTCGCGCGTTCGGACCTCCGAGACGGCACGATGCATTTGCTCAGACGGACGGACCGGAGGAATGCAATGCGGCACTCGCGCTGGAATACTGGCGGCTCAAGGGACATCGGAACATTGTTTACATTCTCGGCGGCGGCTGCAGTCTCGCTCTTTCTGGCCTTCGCCTCTTCCCCTGCCGCTGCGCAGGAGAGGCGCGAATTTTCCACGCAGACAGGAACCGTTCTCGTCGAGACGCTTGCCTCGGGGCTGGAGCATCCCTGGGCGGTCGAAGCCATGCCTGACGGGGCGCTGATCGTCACCGAACGACCCGGCCGGCTGCGCATCCTGCGCGACGGCAAGCTGTCGGCTGCGATCAAAGGGGTGCCGAAAGCGGCCGCACACGGCCAGGGCGGTCTTCTGGACGTCGCCCTCGATCGGCAATTTGCGACCAACAGGACTCTCTATCTCACTCTTTCCGTCCGCGGTGATGGTGGTTACGGCACCGTTCTCGTGCGGGCGGCTCTTTCGCAGGACGAACAGAGCCTGAGGGATGTGAAGGAGATCTTCCGGATGAACAGGTTCACCCGGAAGGGGCAGCACTTCGGCTCGCGCATCGCCATCGACAAGGACGGCAGCCTGTTCTTCGGCATCGGCGATCGCGGCGAAGGCGAGCGCGCCCAGGACCCGCGCGACCATGCCGGTTCGATCCTCCACATCAACGCCGACGGCAGCATTCCCGCCTCCAATCCCTATCGCGGCGGCACCGGCGGCCTGGCCGAGATCTGGTCCATAGGGCACCGCAACCCCCAGGGTATCGCCTTCGATCCCGAAGACGGCAAGCTTTTGACCGTCGAGCACGGCGCGCGCGGCGGCGACGAGGTGAACAACCCGCAGCCCGGCAGAAACTACGGCTGGCCGGTGATCACCTTCGGCAAGGATTATTCCGGAGTGGAGATCGGTGAGGGCACCGCGAAGGAAGGTCTTGAGCAGCCGCTCTTCTATTGGGACCCATCGATCGCGCCCGGCGCGATCGCCGTTTATCGCGGCCAAATGTTTCCGGAGTGGAACGGCGACCTTTTGATCGCGGCACTGAAGTACCAGTTGCTTGCCCGCCTGGACCGCGACGAGACCGGCGCCGTGACCAACGAGGAACGGCTGTTCGACGGCGAATTCGGCCGCATCCGCGACGTCATCGTCGCTTCCGACGGGGCACTGATCATGGTCACCGACGAGGAGGACGGCGCAGTGCTCAGGGTCTCCAAAGCTCCGACGCAATGAGTCCGCTACGGAACGGCTGCCCAGCCTGACGGCGACACGGAGCGGCTTGCCCGAAAAAAACGCAACTGATAGAGCGAGGTCGCAATCACCTGAGCAGCATGGCTTCGGAGTGATTCTCGAAAGTCGCGGAATATGGCGCGAAGATCGCGCGCCTCCCGTGAGCAGGACCACGACCCGGAGCCAGCGGTGACTCGCATTCAAGCCAATCTCTTCCTCCTGTTCTCCGGTGCAATCTGGGGTGCGGGCTTCGTAGCGCAGTCGACGGCGATGGACGCGATCGGACCGCTCTGGTTCATCGGCCTGCGCTTTGCGATCGCGACACTCGTGGCACTGCCCCTGGCGCTCCTTGAAAACAGGCAGGCCGCTGCGCCCTTGCCGCGCAACGCCATGCGCAACTTCGTCTTCGTCGGACTGGCGCTTTTCGGCGGAGCCGTCACGCAACAATACGGCCTCCTCACCACCACCGTCACCAATTCCGGCTTCCTGACCGGGCTCTACGTGGTATTCGTCCCGGTACTGACTGTCGTCTTCCTGCGCCGCCGGCCGCACTGGGTCATCTGGCCGGCCGCCCTGCTCGCGGCTTTCGGCATCTTTCTCCTGAGTGGCGGCGCGCTTTCGGCGCTGACCGGCGGAGACATGCTGACGATCGTCTGTGCCCTGTTCTGGGCGGTTCAGCTGATGTTGGTCGGCTTATTCGCTCCGGCCACGGGCCGGCCGATGCTCCTGTCGACGACGCAGTTCGCCGTCTGTGCCGTTGCAGGCTGCGCACTGGCCGGGCTGCTCGAGCCGCTGAGCCTTGACGCGATCAGCGGCGCCCTCCCGCAGATCCTCTACGCCGGGATCTTCTCGAGCGGCATCGCGTTCATCTGCCAAGTCGTCGGCCAACGCTATACGACGGCGCCGCAGGCTGCCATCTTCCTCTCGAGCGAAGCGCTCTTCGCCGCCCTGTTCGGGGTGCTGCTGCTCGGAGAGACCATCACTCCGGTCGGCTACGTCGGCTGCGCCGTCATCTTCCTGGCCATGCTTGCGGTCGAGCTCGTGCCGGAACTGACGAAGAAACGCGGCGAGGCCGCCGAAGCTGCTGTCTGAACAGCGGTTTCTGCTGGCCGTTCCGTGCAATTTCTCCGCGCGGTTCGCATCGGGGTTAATACTACTAATACTCTCGGAAACCCCTCAATTTTGCTTGGAACTGTGAATTGCGCTTGAGTCGGCAATATATCCTGCAGTTTTTCTGTAGGCCTGCAGGCCATGGCCCCTCGCACCCGTGCGCTGCGTGAACGACGAGCGATATCAGGCGCTTGGACCGAGAAACCAGGCTGCACAAAGTTGCGGCATACCCATGAGCGACGCAATTTGGCGCAAATGATCCAGCCGCATCCCGATCCTTGGTTGAAAAGCTTTGAATTCAACAGCTTGCGATGCTTTTTGAACAGGCGAGTCAAAACGACCAACTGACCTCTTTTTGAGCAATGAGAAGACGCAATACCTCGTCAGAAAAGTTTTGCTTGCCAATTCAAAATAAACCCATCACTCTTACTGTGTTCGGGCAATCTGCGAACACGGGAAGATCTTGAATAAAAGCGGGCCGGAGACGCAACCCACTCCGGGCGGCCAACGGGGGGAGGCTGTTATTCCTTCCTGCGGCTGGTCGCGATAACCAGGACCCTTTCCTCAATTGTCGAGAACTGCCCCCACGCCCATACCGGGCAAAACTGCAATGCTGCCCGCAACGCGGGTGGAGAGAAAAGGACCTGACGCATGGCCGAGACTGGCACTGTAAAATTCTTCAACACAGACAAGGGCTTTGGCTTCATCAAGCCTGAGAACGGTGGCGCGGACATCTTCGTGCATATTTCTGCCGTGCAGGCCTCGGGCCTCAGCGGCCTCACGGAAAACCAGAAGGTATCCTTCGACACCGAGCCGGATCGCCGCGGCAAGGGACCGAAGGCGGTCAACCTGCAGATCGTCGGCTAACGCTGTTCTCTGCTGAAAGTTAAGTTCGAGCCCGGCAGTTTTGCCGGGTTTTTTGTTCAGGCTCCGTTCAGTTTGGCTTATATAGACTTTGTTCATCATGAAATCCGGAAACCATCCGGTCGCATGCATAGGATTGAAGCCCATGAACAAATTCATCAAAGCAGCCGTCCTGTCGGTCGCCGCGGCCGCCATCGTTATCCCGACCTTCGGCACCGCCCAGGCAGGGCACCGCCATCGCAATAACGACGATGCATGGGTAGCGGGCGCCGTCGGCTTGGCCGCAGGCGCGCTCATCGGCAGCGCGATCGCTTCGCCGCCGCCGCCGCGCTATTATGGCGAGCGGGTCTATATCGATCCGGAGCCCGACTATTACGAGCCCCGCCCCGTCTATCGTCCGCGCCCGGTTTATCGGCCCGTCTATCGTCCTGTGGCGGTCGAGACCTACGGCCTCGAGCCCTGGACACCGGCTTGGTATCGCTATTGCTCGCAGCGCTATCGCTCGTTCGATCCGGACACCGGAACCTTCGTCGGCTATGACGGCCGCAGCCATTTCTGCAACGCCGGCTGAAAACGCGTATGAACCGAAAGGGCGCATGACTGGAAAAGTCATGCGCCCTTTTCTATTCGCACCGCTCGTCAAAGACCGCGGAGAAACGGATTGCTGCGTCGCTCTTCACCGATCTGCCCGCCCGGTCCGTGGCCGCAGATGAAGCCCACATTGTCCCCGAGCGGCAGTATCTTGTCCCGGATCGAATCCAGAAGCTGCTGATGATTGCCGCCCGGCAGGTCGGTGCGGCCGATGGAGCCGTGAAAAAGCACGTCGCCGACATGGGCGAAGTTTTGTGCCCGGTTGAAATAGACCACATGACCGGGCGCGTGGCCGGGGCAATGCAAGACCTCGAAGACGTGGTTGCCGAAGGAGACGGTATCGCCCTCTTCAAGCCAGCGGTCCGGTACGACGTTCTGAACCTTCATCGCGAGGCCGAAGCGCTCCGCCTGATCCTCCAGCCGTTCTAGCAGCGGAAGGTCGTCCTTGTGGGGTCCGACAATGTCGAGCCCCAGTGCTTCTTTCAATTCCTTGGCGCCGCCGGCGTGATCGATGTGACCATGTGTGAGCCAGATAGCCTTCAACGCGATGCCGTTCTCGCGGATCGTCTGCAGGATGATGTCGACGTCGCCGCCGGGATCGACGACCACGCCTTCCTTGGTCTCGCTATCGAACAGGACCGTACAGTTCTGCTCGAAATGCGTTACCGGGATAATGCCTGCCTGTAACATCGGACCATGCCTCGCTCTTGCTCGTGAGGTAGCCTGGAAGTGAGAAGCCCTTCCCGATCCAGGCCGTTTTCCCAGCTATAGCGATAAGCGAGCGGTATGACAGCGCAAATCAGCGCAGGGCCACGATTTCCGAAGCCGGCGGCGAATAGTGCACCGTCGCGAGCAACAGCACCGAAACCACGAGCTTGGCTGTCACGACGACCACCACCAGCGGACGCAACCGTTTGGCGGCAAGCTTGGCATCGTCCGAAATCTCACCTTGCATCTCGTCACTCCCGGCTTGGAGCCATCCTGTGTCGGATAGAAATCGATAATTCAGCCGCGCCTTGCCGGCCAACAATAGAGCGAAGACTTCGTCGGCTTCCTTCAGTCCGGGCAACGCTTGGCGACGGCAATATGTTTCATCCCTGCATTTCGTGATGTGACGGGGGGAACATCCCTGCAGCGCGGCGCGTTCTGGCCTGCAAATGAAGGAGCAAGATGATGAAGACCCTCTCTCCAACTCTGTTCAAAGCGGCCCCGCTCAGAGCGGCTTTGGCAGCCGGCGCGATGCTCGCCGCCATTCCCGCAGCCCATGCCGAAATGAGCGCAACGACGCTGACGGACCTCAATGTGCGTGCGGGACCCGGCCCGCAATATCCTGCGGTCGGTGTCGCCACGCGCGGCAGTGCTGCCGTGCTCGACGGCTGCATGGAGGGAAGCAACTGGTGCCGCATCGACGTCAACGGCTTGCGCGGCTGGGCTTACGCCCGTTACCTGGCCACGGACATGGGCGGTACGACAGCCGTCATCCAGGAACGCCGCACGGAGCTCTCGGTCCCGACGGTCGCCTATGAGGGCGAGACCGTGGTGGCGCCGTCCGAACCGCTCGAACTGGTGGGTCCGGTCGAGCAGGTCGAAGCGGTGACTCCGCCTCCTACGGTCCGCACCTATATCACCGAGAACCCGGTCGACACCGTCTATGTAGATGGAGAGGCCGTCGTCGGTGCCACGCTGCCGAACACGGTGGCCGTCCAGCCAATTCCCGACTACGAGTATCAGTACGTGACCATTAATGGCCAGCCCGTCCTTGTCGATCCGGGGACAAGAAGGGTTGTCTACGTCTATCGCTAATCGTCAGGCGAAAAGCGGGAAAGCACAGTGGCGCAGCGTCAATTTAAGAACGCTGCGTCATGGCGAATCACCCGTCGGAAGCGCGCCGGCAGGAGAGAGCACGAGCGATGCCGCTTCGAGGATCCTCGTGCGCTCGCGCGCGCCCGAAATAAATTCCCGAAACAACTCAAGCGACTATCCCACAGGCCCGCTTCCGGATCGCCGCCTGTGGCCAACACCAGTGGTGGCAAAATTGACAATTCTCCCCGTCGCCTTCAACCTTCCCGTGCCGGATTGTCCGGTATGTCGCGGCTCTGGATGAGGGGTCGCAGGACGGAGGGATCGATGGAAGCATTAGTGCCTATCATTACCCAGTTGATTGCGGGGGCAGCTGGCGGAAACGCCGCCAGCGCCATGCTGAAGCAGCAGGCATTCGGAGTCGTGGCACGCACGATCGTCGGTGCCATCGGCGGCCTCGGCGGCGGGTTCCTGATCCAGATGCTTGGCGGAGAGGCCGCCGCGACCGGTCTGGCCATGCAGGCAATCGGCGCTCTCGTCGGCGGCGGCGTTCTCAACGGCATTGTCGGGCAGTTCGTCGGCAAGCAGGCGTGAGTCTTCAGGCGACATCCATCGTAATGCAAAAGGCGGCTGCGGCCGCCTTTTCTGCGTGTCGCCGAGGCGCCATGTGCGTGTCTTCGCCCTGAATGAATGCGACTCGATGGAAATATGTCAACCAAACTGACATATATTGCGGTATGTTTCGCTAACGGCATTTCGATTGAAAGGATATGACCGCGTGGTCGGCCAGATCAGGAACAAGAGCGTAAGCGACAGCGCTGGCGAAGATGTGGACACGATAGATTTCGAGATCATCGAGTTGCTTTTCTTTGCCTATCGCGACTTCACCGGCGACCCGGACGCCATTCTCGAGAAGAGCGGATTCGGCCGCGCGCATCATCGCGTCGTGCATTTCGTGAACCGCGAACCCGGCATGACGGTCGCGGACCTTCTCGAAACGCTGAAGATCACCAAGCAGAGCCTTGCCCGTGTCCTCAAGCAGTTGATCGATTCCGGCTATATCCGGCAGGTAACCGGTCCCGAAGACCGGCGGCAGCGCATGCTCTACACGACGCCGGAAGGCCAGGCCCTGGCGCGGGCGCTTGCCGAACCACAGTCCCGCCGCATAGCGGATGCATTGGCAAGGGCCGGACCGGGTGCGCGGGAAACCGTGAAGCGGTTTCTCGCCAACATGATGAACGACGTTGCGGGCTGATTCACTGTGCGGCGCTGCAGGGAAGCCGCCCGAGAGTCACACAACGATTCAAAATGTTACGCGACCTGTGCGCGTCTGATTGGACGTCGGCTCGTCGTTCGTGGCAGAACGGGTAGCCCCTTGAATGAGAATGGGAGACCGCGGCGCCTGTGCTGCACGGTCTCCGGCATTTTTGGCGCAGCCTTTCCGGCTTGACGGGCAATGAGGGTAGCGAAAGATGATAGCAAAGGCGACAGTCTCCGACGATGCGGCGCATCTTCTGGTCGTCGACGATGACCGGCGCATCCGCGACCTGCTCAACCGCTATCTGGTCGAACAGGGATTTCGCGTAACGACGGCAGCCGATGCCGACGAGGCCCGGCGAAAGCTGATAGGAATCGATTTCGATCTTCTGGTCGTCGACGTGATGATGCCGGGGGAAAGCGGCATCGCTCTGACGCAAAGTCTCAGGCAGATCAAGTCGGTGCCGATCATCATGCTGACGGCGCTGGCGGAGGCGAATTCGCGTATCGAAGGGCTGGAGGCGGGCGCCGACGATTACCTGCCGAAGCCTTTCGAGCCGCGCGAACTCGTGCTCCGCATCAACAATATTCTGCGCCGCAACCAGCCGACACAGACACATAAGGTCGATCAGGTTATTTTCGGGCCCTACACCTTCTCGGTCGTGCGCAAGGAACTGCGCCGCGGAGCCGACCATATCCGCCTCACCGACCGTGAGCAGGAGATCATGACGCTGTTTTCGCAGCGCGCCGGCGAAACCATTCCGCGCCACGAGCTGATCGGCGACGACGCCGAGGTCGGCGAGCGGACGATAGACGTGCAGATAAACCGGCTAAGGCGTAAAATCGAGGACGATCCTTCCAACCCCGTCTGGCTGCAGACCGTTCGCGGCATCGGTTACCGGCTGAGCGTTGACTGACGATGGGCAGAAACGAGTGCCGGATCAAGGGCCATGGCAAGCTTTGACGGTTTGAAGCGCGAAGGAACGACACCCGCGGACGGCGGCTGGAAGCGCGTGGTCCGCTGGCTGCGGCGCCGGCTGCCGATGGGTCTTTACGCGCGCTCGCTTCTGATCGTCGTCATCCCGATGGTGCTGCTGCAGTCCGTGGTCGCCTTCGTGTTCATGGAGCGGCACTGGCAACTCGTCACCCAGCGCCTCTCCTCGGCGGTGACCAACGACATCGCCGCCATCGTCGACCTGATCACGACCTTCCCGCGGGAGGGCGATATCGACCAGATCGTCCGCATCGCCCGCGATCAGCTCGACCTCAACATAACCGTCGAGCCCGGCGGAGAGCTGCCGCCGCCACGCCCCAAGCCCTTCTTCGAAATCCTCGACCAGATCCTCAGCGAGGAGATTTCGGACCAGATCCGGCGTCCCTTCTGGATCGATACGGTCGGCAATTCGAAGATCGTGGAAATTCGTATCAAGCTCGAAGACGACCGCATTCTCAGGGTCTATGCCCGCCGCAACCAGGCCTATGCATCGAACACACACATCTTCCTCGTATGGATGGTCGGCGCGTCCCTCGTCCTGCTGACGATCGCGATTCTCTTCCTGCGCGGGCAGATCAGGCCGATCCTGGCGCTCGCAAGCGCAGCGGAGAGCTTCGGCAAGGGACAGAAGATCGACGATTTCGCACCGCGGGGTGCCAATGAAATTCGGCGGGCCGGTCTCGCCTTCATCCTGATGCGCGAGCGGATCGAGCGCCAGATCGAACAGCGCACCGCGATGCTGACCGGTGTCAGCCACGACTTGAGGACGATCCTGACCCGGTTCAAGCTGCAGCTGGCACTTGTGGGCAACAATCCGGACCTCGAAAGCCTCAACCAGGACGTGGAGGACATGCAGAACATGCTGGAAGGCTACCTCGCCTTCGCCCGAGGAGACGCGGAAGAGGATGTCGGCCAGCTGAAACTCAGCGATCTGATGGCGCGGCTTTCGGCGGAGGCGGAGTTGTACGGCAAGACGCTGACGACCGAGATCCAGGGCGAGAACGAGATTCACGTGAGGCCGAACGCCTTCACGCGGCTCATCTCCAATCTCGCATCCAACGCCTATCGCTATGCGAACACCGTGCATATCGAGGCCCGCCAGAGCGCGAAATGGCTGACCATCACAGTCGATGACGACGGCCCGGGCATTCCCGAGCGGTCACGCGAAGACGTGTTCAAACCGTTCTTCCGCCTGGACGAAGCCCGCAATCTCGACAGTTCCGGCACCGGCCTCGGCCTTGCCGTTGCCCGCGACATCGCCCGCAGCCATGGCGGCAATGTCACGCTCGCAGACAGCCCCCTCGGCGGCCTGCGCGCGACGGTGCGTGTGCCGACGTAAATACGGGGACGATCACATCAGCTTCTTGCCGTTCGGCACCGGCTTGTCGGTGGATGCGAGCACGATCGCACCGGCCTCGTCTTCGAAGCCGAGCGTGAGCACCTCGGAACGGACGGGGCCGATCTGGCGCGGCGGGAAATTGACGACACCCAGAACCTGCCTGCCGACGAGTTCCTCGGGCTTGTAGTGCGCCGTGATTTGCGCGGAGGATTTCCTGATGCCGATGTCAGGGCCGAAATCGATCTTGAGCTTGATTGCCGGCTTGCGCGCCTCGGGAAAGGGTTCCGCTTCCACGATTGTACCGACACGTATGTCGACGCGTTCGAAATCGGCATAGGAAATGATTTCGGTCATGAATGTTCCCCGGATCACGTCGATGGGTCGATGGGTCGATGGGCCAATTCGACGTACGACCGGAAACGTGAACGATTGCGACAACTTCAGAGTGAACTGCGAGACGCGCCGTTCTCGCCTGGAATTACCCGGCCAGTTCTTCCGCGCGCTTGCGCGCCGCCTCAATGGCCCGGTCGAAGAGCGGCTGCATGCCGTCATCCGCCATCAATACCGCCAGTGCAGCCGCCGTGGTACCGCCGGGCGAAGTGACGTTCTGGCGCAGGCGCGCTGCATCGTCGGGGGACTGATGGAGGAGTTCACCAGCCCCCGCGACGGTTTCCCGAGCAAGACGCATGGCTAGGTCCGCCTCGAGTCCGGCCTTGCGCCCGGCCTCCGCCATGCACTCGACGAGATAGAAGACATAGGCCGGGCCGCTGCCGGAGACGGCGGTCACGGCATCGATATCCGCTTCGCTCCCGACCCATTCGACGGGGCCGCTGACTTTCAGCAGATCATGCACAAGGGCGCGCTGAGCATCGCTGACGCGCGCATTCGCGAAGGCGCCGGTCACACCACGTCCGATCATGGCCGGCGTATTCGGCATGGCGCGCACCGTCGCCGCCTCACCCAGGTGCCGCTCGATGAAACCGAGAGTCTTGCCGGCGGCCACCGAAACGATCACGGTTTGCGGACCGACGAGCCCTTTCAGAGGAGGCAGCACTGTTTCCATCACCTGCGGCTTGACCGCGATGAAGATCGCGCCCGCCTCGGCGCCCGCCGGAGCGGAGGTCGCATGTTGCACACCGCTATCCGTGAGCAGCTTTGCCATCGCCGGTGACGGGCCCGGATCGATGACGAGAACGTCGTTGCCGCGCACTCCGCTCTTCAGCCAGCCCGCGAGCATGGCGCCGCCCATATTGCCGGCGCCGACGAGCACGATCGGACCCGAAACGGCAAAGCTCACTTCATGCCTCCCCAACGGTCTCGAACAATACCGCGTCGACCGCGCGCTGCGCGTCCATGCCCGACCAAACGACGAACTGGAACGCTTGGAAATAGGATTCGCAGGCGTCGAGCGCGTTCGACAGGAGCACCTCGACCTGCTGGTTCGTCGGTTCCGCTCCACCGGCGAGCAACAGAGATTGCCGGAAGATGATGACTTCTTCTTGGCGCCAAAGATCGAAATGACCCATCAGCACCTGGCCGTTGATATGGGACAGAAGTCGTATCACCTCGTTTGCGCGGCTGTCCGGCACCTTGATGTCGAAGGCACAGGCCAGATGCAGCGCCTCGAACTCCTCCATCCAGGAAAAGGAAACATGGTAGTCCGCCCACCTGCCTTCGACGGTCATGGCAATTTCGTCCTCGCCGGATCGCTCGAACGACCAGTCATTGTTCGCGGCAACGAACTCGATCATATCGACCGGGTTGGACTGGCGCTCGACTTCCATTTCCAAAAGGCTCATGCATCACCCTAAAGGCGCGGCTAAGGCGCGCAAAGTCACGCTCACAGGACGCAACACTGCAAACCCAATACCGGATACGAACACACTATGATTGCTGGACCTGCGACTATCCTGGCTTACTCACCCTGCCCGGAGCTTGCTTGGTCCGTGTCGAATCATCATTTAAAATCAGTGTATAACGGCAGAGTCAGCGTGCCAGCCCCTGAGCCTAAAAATTGCCGGGAAGAATTGCGCCCCGCGCTATGAATCTGATTCAGCGCGGCTGCTTAAACGACTCTGCGATAAAGGTTTTTTGCCAGTGTCCACAGGTGGAAAACTTTTCAGTTTTTGTTAACCGTGACGCTGACGAAGTGAAATGCGCCGGGCGACGGCGGGGTGGCCGATTGGCCCCGCGCCGCATTCGCATCCGTGAGAACCGGAAAGGCACACGGCTCGAGGGTAGACGGCGACCGAAGGCCAACCTGCGGCAGGTTTTTTACTTGCCCGTCGTGATGTCGCCGGCTGCCGGACCGGTCGCGGCCAAACGTGCTTCCAGCGCTTCGATACGAGTAAGGAGAGCGTCGTTTTCGTCCCGTGCCCGTGCGGCCATCTCCTTGACCGCCTCGAACTCCTCGCGCTTCACGACATCGAGCGAATTCAGCCAGTTTTCGGTTTGCGCCCGGAATGCCGCCTCGACCTCGCGCCGCACCCCTTGGGCCGCGCCCGCCGCATCCGTCATCAGCCGAGCGAGATCATCGAGAATACGGTTGGCGCCTGTGCTCATCTTTCTGGTCTCCATTTCCAACCCGCCACATGCGGCGGAGCTCATGATTTCAGGTAGGGTCCCCGGCGTGAGGATGCAAGGAAAATGACGTCCGTGACGCCGCTCAACGTTCTCCAGGGTCCTTGAATTTGCGATGGGGCGATGGGGCAGTATAGCGTACTGCGGGAACCTTTCTACGTTCGAAGAGGCGGGGGCGTCGCTGCGCGGCGGCAGCGGGTGCTTGACCGCGCCGGATTCGCTCGTCATGTTCCGCCGAAATCATCGGTCCGGCACGAGAGAAGACCTTGGAAACAATCGCGACCCGCCTCGCCATCCTGCCCTTCCCCGAAATCGACCCCGTCATCTTCACGATAGGGCCGCTCGCCGTGCGCTGGTACGGGCTCGCGTATGTCGCGGGGATACTCCTCGGATGGCTCTACGCGCGCCGCATAATCCAGAACGCTTCGCTCTGGCGCAACGGCATCGCCCCCCTCAACCTGGCGCAGCTTGACGACTTCCTGCTCTGGGCGGCCGGCGGCATCGTACTTGGCGGGCGCATCGGCTACATCCTTTTCTACGATCTCGGCTCCATCCTCGAGAATCCCGTCCGCGCGATCCAGATCTGGAACGGCGGCATGTCCTTCCATGGCGGCCTTCTCGGCACCACGCTGGCGATGATCATCTTTGCGCGCAGGAACGCCATCCCCCTCTGGAGCCTGTTCGACGTCGTGGCAGCAGTGGTGCCGATCGGGCTCTTCTTCGGGCGCATCGCCAATTTCATCAATGGAGAACTCTGGGGCCGCCTGTCCTCGATGCCCTGGGCGGTCGTCTTCCCGACCGGAGGCCCCTTCGCCCGTCATCCCAGTCAGCTTTACGAGGCGGCCCTCGAAGGCATTGTGCTTCTGGTCGTGCTCGCCTGGTTCGTCTATCGCCGGAGAGCCTTGAAAATACCCGGCCTTGTCACCGGCATCTTCGTCTGCGGCTATGCCGCGAGCCGCATTTTCGTGGAATTCTTCCGCGAACCGGACGCACAGATCGGCTATCTTGCGGGGGACTGGCTTACCATGGGCATGGTACTTTCACTGCCGATGCTACTGGTCGGAATCTGGGCCATTGCGCGGGCGCGCAGCGCGGCTGCCGCCGCTTGACTGGACAAGTCATGACGAATCCTCTCGCCGACAAGGTCAAGGCGCTGATCCGGACCAACGGACCGATCAGCGTGACCGACTATTTCTCCCTCTGCCTTGCCGATCCGCAGCATGGCTATTACCGCGTCCGCGAACCGTTCGGGCCGGCGGGAGATTTCACCACCGCGCCGGAGATCAGCCAGCTCTTCGGCGAGATGATCGGCATATTCCTCGTGCATGCATGGCAGCAGCACGGCACGCCTGAGGACGCGATTATCGCCGAGATCGGTCCGGGCCGCGGCACGATGATGTCCGACATGCTCCGCGTCATCCGGCGGCTGGCGCCGGCGCTGTACCGGACCGCAACCGTTCATCTCGTCGAAACCAGCGACCGGCTTCGCAAGCTGCAGGCCGAGACCTTGGCTGAACACGAAGGCAAGGTCCGCTGGCATGAGAGCTTCGACAGCCTTCCCTCCGGATTCCTGCTCCTGGCTGCGAACGAGCTTTTCGACGCAATTCCGATCCGTCAGTTCGTGCGGACCGCACTGGGCTTCCGTGAGCGCATGGTCGGCCTCGATGCGGAGGGCCGATTGACCTTTGCCGCAGGCATTGCCGGCATTGATCCCGCATTGCTGCCCTCTCCCGCGCCCACCGTCGCGGAAGGCACGGTCTTCGAAATCTCCCCCGCCCGCGACGCGGTGATGGCCGCGCTTTGCGAGCGCCTCCGGGCCGGCAGCGGCACGGCGATCATCATCGACTACGGCCATCTGGCGACCGGCTACGGCGACACGCTGCAGGCCGTCCGCAATCACGAATATGATCCGCCGCTTGCCAATCCCGGTCTCGCCGACCTGACCAGCCATGTCGATTTCGAGCAGTTGGCGAGCCGTGCGAAAGCGGAGGGTGTGCAGATCAACGGACTTGCCCGTCAGGGTGATTTCCTGGTCGGCCTCGGACTCCTGGAACGCGCTGCGGCACTCGGCCGGGACAAGGACGACACGACCCAGGAAAGCATCCGCGACGATGTCGAGCGGCTTGCGGGCTCCGGCGCGGGCAGGATGGGGGAGCTGTTCAAGGTGCTGGTGGTAAGCAGTCCGGAAGTCGCCTTGGCGCCCTTCCGGAAGAAGGCGTCTTAGCGCCGGCCGTGCACCGCCTCGGGTCTCTCGGCTCGGCAGGGCGATTGACAGTCCCCGCCTGCCGGGTCAACATCGCGCCGGCAAATCAGCTGCAAGTCGACGGGCCGCAACGCGCCCTCAATTCCAACGAAGCTTAGAAAATCACGAGGGCGAAAACACCGAATGCAGGATGATGCCTCGCTATCCCCTGTGCAGAGCCCGCTCTTCGCCGCAAAGGCAGGCCCGGCAATCGCACATGGTTATTTCACGCGCCAGGGAGGCGTTTCCGAGGGCATCTACCGCGGTTTGAATGTCGGTCTCGGCTCGAACGACGAGCGGGAACGGGTCGGCGAGAACCGAGCCCGGGTCGCCCGCTGGTTCGACGCGGAGCCACGACAACTTGCCACGGTGCACCAGGTCCATTCGCCGGACGCGATCATCGTCGACGCCGGTTACGACGGCGCGCGGCCGGATGCCGATGCGCTGGTAACGGCAACGCCCGGCATCGTCCTCGGCGTTCTCTCCGCCGACTGCGGTCCGGTCCTTTTCGCCGATCCGGAAGCAGGCGTCATCGGTGCCGCCCATGCCGGATGGAAGGGCGCGCTCGGCGGCGTGCTCGAAAGCACCGTCGAAGCGATGATCTCGCTCGGCGCCCGCCGCGAGCGCATCATCGCCTGTCTCGGACCGTCGATCAGCCGGAGCCACTACGAGGTCGGCCCCGAATTCGTAGCCCGCTTCGTCGCCACCGAGGCAAGCTATGCGTCGTTTTTCACGCCGTCGGGCCGCGACGGCCACGCCATGTTCGACCTTCCCGGATTGACGGTCCGGCGGCTGACCGAGGCCGGCGTGACGGCGGAACACCTCGGCATCTGCACCTATGCGGACGAAGACCGCTTCTTCTCCTATCGCCGCACGACGCACAGGCAGGAGCCTGATTACGGGCGGCAGATATCAGCGATTTCCATACGGGAGGTTTGAGATGGCGCTTCATTTCGCCGAAGAAGAATATGCGGCCCGCCTGGCGCGGCTCACGGCCAAGATGCAGGAAGAAAAGCTCGACGCGATACTGCTCTTCGCGCAGGAGAGCATGTACTGGCTGACCGGCTACGACACCTTCGGCTATTGCTTCTTCCAGTCGCTGGTGGTCAAGCGGGATGGTTCCATGGTCCTGCTCACCCGTTCGGCCGACCTGCGCCAGGCGCGTCATACGTCGAATATCGAGCGCATCGAAATATGGGTGGATCGAGTCAATGCCGATCCGGCCATGGACCTCAAGAACCTGCTCAGTGAACTCGATCTCCTCGGCCGCCGCATCGGCGTCGAATACGACACCCACGGCATGACGGGAAGAACGGCGCGCCTCGTCGACCACCAGCTCTCCACTTTCGGGGAACTGGTCGACGCGTCGCTGCTCGTCAGCCGCCTTCGTCTGATCAAGAGCCCGGCGGAGATCGCTTATGTCGAGAAGGCGGCGAGCCTTGCAGACGACGCGCTCGACGCGGCGCTGCCACTCATCCGCCCGGGCGGCAGCGAGGCGGATATCCTCGCGGCCATGCAGGGTGCCGTTTTCGCCGGCGGCGGCGACTATCCGGCCAATGAGTTCATCATCGGTTCCGGGGCCGACGCACTGCTCTGCCGCTACAAGGCCGGCCGGCGCAACCTCGACGCCAACGATCAGCTCACGCTCGAATGGGCCGGTGTCAGCGCCCATTACCATGCGGCGATGATGCGCACGGTCGTGATCGGCGAGCCCACCAACCGCCACCGCGAGCTTTACAGCGCCTGCAGGGAAACGATCCAGGCGATCGAAATGGTGCTTCGACCCGGCAATACCTTCGGGACCGTCTTCGACGTGCATGCAAAGATCATGGACGAGCGCGGCCTTGCCCGGCACCGTCTGAACGCCTGCGGCTATTCGCTCGGCGCACGCTTCTCGCCCTCCTGGATGGAACACCAGATGTTCCACATCGGCAATCCGCAGGAGATCGAGCCGGACATGTCCCTCTTCGTCCACATGATCATCATGGATTCGGACAGCGGCACCGCCATGACGCTCGGCCAGACCTATCTCACCACGGCCGACACCCCCCGCCCGCTCTCGCGCTACGGACTGGACTTCATATCTGCGTAAGGAAATCGCCCTATGATTTCCGTCGAAAGTGAAGAACGCGCCGGCGGCTGATCCTGCTGCAGCGACCTTTGCGCGTCCATAGGGCGCGCGGCGCTGCAGCCGGCGCCGGGATGTTCGAGGGCGGGATGAGGAAAAGTGCGTGCGGTTTTCCGCCCGCGTCCCGCTCTCGCTCTTTGGAAGCGATCACGGTCACGATTTTAGGTCGGCTCGACCTCAAATCATCGTGATCTAGCGGAGACGGTGGGAACGATGCGCAAGCAGATCAATCCGATCGCCAGCCTTGGCCTTGCCGCCGCCTTGGCCGGCTGCAACACGACCGACGCCCTGATCCCGCAGGTGGATGTGGGCGAAGGCACTTTCCGCTCCCCTCCGGTGACCCAGTCGGATCTCGACTCCATGTCGGCGCAGACCGCGGTGATGCCGGTGGAAAGCGTGCCGCCGGGCCGCTCCGCCGCCTTCGCGGCACAGCCGAACATTTCGAGCCCGCCTTCGCAGCACGCCGCCGACAATGTCGGCTATAGCGACTACACCGACCCGGCCGGCACGCTGGAAGGCCAGGCAAACCGTCTCGCCGGCGGTGAAGCACCGGTACAGACGATGCAGCCTCAGTCGGCGCCTGCCCGGATCGCCCGGCATCAGGCACCGCCCGTGGAAGACGCGACGCAAGACAATGGCGGCGAGGAGCAGCCCACACCGGTCGAAACGACGCAGGCGCCCGCGCCGACGCAGCAAGCCGCCGCATCGCCTGCGGCAGCTGCGACCGGCTCGGGCGGAATCCGTTTTCTGCCGATCATCGGCGCACCGGTCCAGGCGGTCACGCCGCTCTCGAAGCAGCTCGGAGCCTCGGCGCGCAGTCAGGGCCTCGCGATCAAGAGCTCGACCGACAAAACCAGCGACCATATCCTCAAGGGATATTTTTCAGCGCTCAACGACGGCGGCAAGACGACGGTCGTCTATGTCTGGGACATACTCGACGGCAGCGGCAATCGCCTGCACCGCATCCAGGGACAAGATTCCGTTGCAAACACAGCGGCCGACCCCTGGAGCGCGGTCCCGGCAGAAACGATGGAGGCGATCGCCAGCCAGACGATCGACGCCTACATCGAATGGCGTCGGTCGACTGCGGGATAGCGTCTCCGCTCGGGCTCCGCTTGCCGCGCTTTCCGATTTTCGGCCAATCGGCCCGGAATCGCCGTCATCTTGGGCGGCTGGCGCAAAGTTTTTCGGATATTGAGCGTTGCGCCGCAGCAATCCCCTTGCATTCACCTTCAAGGACGCTAAAAAGCGGCCGATCAGCTCTGACAGCGGCCGTCCGCAGTGATTGCCCGCAATCGGAATGGCTCACGGAATCTGCGCGGAGAACCCACCCCCCGGACGACCGGACGTGGCCGCGCCAGCTCAAGGCGGACCGTCAATGAAGGTTTTCGCAGGCAATTCGAACCGGCTGCTGGCCGAAGCGATCTGCAACTATCTCAACCTGCCGCTCGGCAAAGCCACAGTAAGGCGCTTCGCCGATCAGGAAATCTTCGTCGAGATCGGCGAGAACGTGCGCGGCGAGGACGTCTTCATCGTCCAGTCGACTTCCTTCCCGACCAACGATCATCTGATGGAACTCCTCATCATGATCGACGCGGTCCGGCGCTCCTCGGCTCGCCGCATCACCGCCGTCCTTCCCTATTTCGGCTATGCCCGGCAGGACCGAAAACCCGGTCCTCGCACGCCGATCTCCGCCAAGCTGGTCGCCAATCTCATTACCGAAGCCGGTGCGGACCGCGTTCTGACCCTCGACCTGCACGCCGGGCAGATCCAGGGCTTCTTCGATATCCCGACCGACAACCTCTACGCCGTTCCGATCCTCGCGCGAGACGTCAAGGAGAACTACAATCTCAAGAACGTCATGGTCGTTTCGCCGGATGTCGGCGGCGTCGTGCGTGCCCGGGCGCTCGCCAAGCGGCTGGACTGTCTGCTGGCGATCGTCGACAAGCGTCGCGACCGCCCCGGTGAATCGGAAGTCATGAACGTCATCGGCGAAGTCAACGGCAAGGACTGCCTTCTCATCGACGATATCGTCGATTCCGGCGGTACGCTCTGCAACGCCGCCGAGGCACTGCTGAAGAACGGCGCGACCAGCGTCACTGCCTATATCACCCACGGCGTCCTCTCCGGCGGCGCTGTCGCGCGCGTCACCTCCTCGATGCTGAAAGAACTGGTGATCACCGATTCGATCCAGCCGACGACGGCAGTGCAGTCCGCGCACAATATCCGTGTGATCTCGACCGCCGCGCTGCTCGGCGAGGCGATCAGCCGCACGAGCCAGGAAGAATCGGTATCGAGCCTGTTCGATTGACGTTTACGACGCCGCGCGTCTCATCAGACGCGGACGTCGTTCATCTCTTGACGTCCAGCATGTATGATGCCGCCTCGCGGGCCGGCATGGCACTTTTCGCATAGGTGAAAGTGCCGTGCTCCTTGACCTCTCGCGCCGCGCTCATGAGTGCGGCAAGGGCCGCCCGTGCAAAAGAGCCGCCGACACTGATGCGCTTCACGCCCGCCTCCTGCAGTTGTTCCACTGTGTAGACCTGCCCGGCGAGCCCCATGACCACATTGACCGGGCGCTTGACGGCGGAGCAGACCGTTCGGATCGCCTTGATGTCAGGCAGCCCCGGCGCATAGAGGACATCCGCACCGGCCTCCTCGAATGCGACGAGGCGCCGGATGGTATCGTCGAGGTCAGGCCGTCCGCACAGGAAGTTCTCGGCGCGCGCGGTGAGGACGAAGGGGTGCTTGCGGGCTTCCTCTGCGGCAGCGGCAACACGTTCCACGGCCAGGCCGAACTCGAAGACGGGATCGGCCGCATCACCGGTTGCGTCTTCGATCGAACCACCGACGAGCCCGACGCCTGCCGCAAGCGAAATCGTCTCGGCACAGCACAGCGGATCCTTACCGAAGCCGTCCTCCAGATCCGCGGACACCGGCAATTCGGTCGCCTCGACGATATCGCGGGCATTCTGCAATATGACGTCGCGCGAGAGAGCCGCCGCCGAATCCCTCCGGCCGATGGAAAACGCAAGCCCCGCGCTCGTCGTCGCCAGCGCCTCGAAGCCGACCGCCGCGAGAATGCGCGCAGAACCTGCATCCCAGGGATTGGGGATTACGAAAGCGCCCTCGCGATCGTGCAATGCGCGGAATTTCAGGTGCTTGTCTTGCTGCTTGTCCATGCCCGCCATCCATCGCTTGAAGATAACCAGCGATAGCATGAAACGAAAACACGCGAACAAATTTCCCGTGGTCAACCGCGGGGCTGCACCAGGCAAACCTCGCCCCCACCAAACAGGCGCGAGCGGGTGAGGAACCGCTTCTCCCGGCCGTTATCCAGCGAAAACATGCCGCCCCTGCCGGGCACGACGTCGATGATCAGCTGCGTGTGCTTCCAGACCTCGTACTGACTCGAGCTGATATAGACGGGCACGCCGTCGATCTCGCCGAGCTTCACGTCGTTGTCGCCGACGATGTAATCGTCCGCCGGGTAGCACATGGGCGACGAGCCGTCGCAGCAGCCGCCCGACTGGTGAAAGAGTATATCCGGATGATCGCGCCGGATTTCGCGGATGAGGTCGATCGCCGCATCCGTCGCAAGCACGCGCGACTCCGTTGCTCCGTCGCTCAATTTTCATCTCCTCATTCGCGGAAGCCGGAAGGCCCCCGATGAAGCATCGGGAGCCCGCCGCGGGGATCGGGCCGGCACGGGCCCGGCCGGATCAGAAGAAGCCGAGCGCTTTCGGGCTGTAGCTTACCAGCATGTTCTTCGTCTGCTGGTAGTGGTCGAGCATCATCTTGTGCGTCTCGCGCCCGATGCCGGATTGCTTGTAACCGCCGAAGGCGGCGTGCGCCGGATAGGCGTGGTAGCAATTGGTCCAGACACGGCCGGCCTCGATCGCGCGGCCGAAGCGGTAGCAGCGATTGGCATCGCGGCTCCACACGCCGGCGCCGAGCCCGTAGAGCGTGTCATTGGCGATTTCCAGCGCCTCGGCTTCCGTCTTGAAGGTCGTCACCGAAACGACCGGCCCGAAAATCTCCTCCTGAAAGATGCGCATCCTGTTGTGGCCGTGGAATACGGTCGGCTTGACGTAGTAGCCGCCCGAGAGATCGCCTTCGAGCACATTGCGCCCGCCGCCGGTCAGCACCTCGGCGCCTTCCTCCTTGCCGATTTCGATATAGGCGAGGATTTTCTCGAGCTGTTCGCTCGAAGCCTGCGCACCGATCATCGTTGCTTCATCGAGCGGATTGCCCTGCCGGATCGCCTCGACCCTCTTTACCGCCCGCTCCATGAAGCGGTCGTAGATGCTCTCCTGGACAAGCGCGCGGCTCGGGCAGGTGCAGACCTCGCCCTGGTTCAGCGCGAACATGGCGAAGCCCTCGAGCGCCTTGTCGAAGAAGTCGTCGTCCTCGCTGGCGACGTCCGCGAAGAAGATGTTCGGCGACTTTCCGCCGAGCTCCAGCGTGACCGGGATGAGGTTCTGGCTGGCATATTGCATGATAAGCCGCCCGGTCGTCGTCTCGCCGGTAAAAGCGATCTTGGCGATGCGCGGGCTGGTGGCGAGCGGCTTGCCCGCTTCGAGGCCGAAGCCGTTGACGATGTTGAGGACACCCGGCGGCAGGAGGTCGCCGATAAGTTCCGCCCAGACCAGGATCGACCCCGGCGTCTGCTCGGCCGGTTTGAGCACGACGCAGTTTCCGGCGGCAAGCGCCGGCGCAAGCTTCCAAGCGGCCATCAGGATCGGGAAGTTCCAAGGAATGATCTGGCCGACGACGCCGAGCGGCTCGTGGAAATGGTAGGCGACGGTGTCGTGGTCGATCTCGCCGATCGAACCCTCCTGCGCACGGATGCAGGCAGCGAAATAGCGAAAATGATCGATCGCCAACGGAATGTCGGCGGCCATCGTCTCGCGGATCGGCTTGCCGTTGTCCCAGGTTTCGGCCCGTGCCAGAAGCTCCAGATTGTCCTCCATGCGGGCGGCGATCTTCATCAGTATGTTGGACCGCTCCGTCGCCGAACTCCGGCCCCATTTCTCCCTTGCGGCGTGCGCCGCGTCGAGAGCAAGCTCGATGTCGGCGGCGTCTGAACGCGCGACCTGGCAAAGCGTGCCGCCGGTGATCGGCGTCGTGTTGTCGAAATAGCGGCCCGCAACGGGTTCGCGCCATTCGCCGCCGATGAAGTTTCCGTATTTCTGCTTGTAGGGGTTCTCGACGATCTTCTGATGCAGCATGGACTTCCTCCCTTGGATGACAGCGGTGCGGTTGCTGTGGAAGGAGAGTGAGGCCCAACGCGCTTTTCCGGTAGGGCGGCGCCGCGGTTGATGGCACCGACTGTTTCAGAATTGCGACAGGTCGACGTCCATATCGATCAGTTGAGAGAAAGCCGCTTCATCTTGCGGTAGAGGGTCGCGCGGCTGATGCCGAGGAGATCGGCCGCCATCGACACATTACCCTTCGCCCGAGAGAGCGCGCGGCGCAGCGCCGCACGTTCGGCGTCCGGCAATTCGCCGCCCTCGCCAGGCAGGTCTTCCTGAAGCAGGTCGGAAGCCGGGACGCCGGCGGCGATACGCTCGTCGTCGAGTCCGAGCCACAGCCGGGCAGCCCGCGTCGCGCCGAGAACGAGATCGTCACGGTCGACCGCAAGCAGTGCAGGTCCCGTCCGATCGACCGGGACGAGAACGATGCGAGCGCCGACGAAAGCGCGGCGGAAAAGATTGGCCTCGATTCGCGCTGCGGCATCGCGCACCGCCTGCGAGAGGATCGAGAGCGTCACCTCGGATGCGTCGTCGCGGCAGGTGGAGATGTCTATCGCTGCGGCGAGCTTGCCGCTCTCGTCGCGGATCGGTGCCGTCGCGCAGCTCAGGCCAATATTGCGGCTGAGAAAGTGTTGGTCGCGCTGGATGAGGACCGGACGCTCGTCCGCGATCGCCGTACCGATGCCATTGGTCCCGACGCTCGCCTCGCTCCACACGGTTCCCGACCACAACCCGATACCGCGAAAGTCCGCATCGTCGCCGCCGGCGCCGCGTCGTTCCAGCGCAACGCCCTTTCCGTCGGTCAGCAGCAGGCAGCACCCGGCCTTTCCGACCGTGGCGAACAGCCGGTCGAGCTCGCCTTTCGCCTCCGCGATCAGGACGCCGGAGCTTTCGCGCGCCAGCCGGAACTCGCTCTCGGAAAGCCGCCAGGGCGAACGCGCCTCCTCGGGCGCCAGGCCGTGCAGCGTCATGCAGCGGCGCCACGATGC
Organism: Sinorhizobium sp. 22678; assembly: GCF_052044265.1. NCBI lineage: Bacteria > Pseudomonadati > Pseudomonadota > Alphaproteobacteria > Hyphomicrobiales > Rhizobiaceae > Sinorhizobium > Sinorhizobium sp. 22678. Next base: position 427,569 of record NZ_JBQEMS010000001.1, read on the forward strand.
AGCGACCGGCGAAGTCACCGCAGCGGAAGACTGATGTGCGATGCGGTAGACCCGCTCGGAGTGGTCCCTGATCGAAGGCATTCGCTCCCTCCCTGGATCGCGGCGATCGGGCCTGCCGGCCCGTGGACGTGATCAACGCTTGCAAGCAAGGCACACGGGCGAGACCCGCGCCCCCTCCTCCGCTTGGACAGCGTTCTTCGGCGGAACAGGCGCCGAACTCCCCCACGGCGCAATTCCCCCGGCCTGACTATAGGCATCGATGCTGCGGGAGGTCCAGCTAGACGAAGGTTTTTTCGTTCCGCCCTCGACGCGCGCCGTCAGATCGGTATCGACAGGCGGCGAGGATATGCTACTCGACACGGAACCTCGCTTATCGCAACACCCGGTTGTCCGCCATGCTCCGAGATTTCTCCGTCCAAAGCCTCTTCATGGGCGTGCTGATTGCATTCGTGGGCTTTGCCAGCTCCTTCGCCGTGGTCCTGCACGGGCTCGCCGGCGTCGGTGCGAACGAGACGCAGGCAGCCTCCGGACTGATGGCGCTGTCGGTCTCGATGGGCATCTGCGCTATCGTCATCAGCGCCGTCACGAGACTTCCCGTCAGCGTCGCCTGGTCGACACCGGGCGCGGCCCTGCTCGCGAGTTCCGGCGCAGTGGAAGGCGGCTTCAGCGCTGCCGTCGGCGCCTTCCTCGTCTGCGGAGTGCTGATCATCGTCGCCGGCCTGTGGAAGCCCCTCGGCCGGATGGTGTCCGCCATCCCCGCGGCATTGGCAAACGCGATGCTCGCCGGCGTACTCCTGAGCCTTTGCTTCGCTCCGGTCAAGGCGATCGCCTTCAACCCGCTCTTCGGCCTGCCTATCGTTCTTGCCTGGGCCGTCGTCGGCAGCTTCAGCAGGCTCTATGCCGTTCCCGCCGCGCTCGTCGCCTTCGTTCTCGTCGTCGCCTTCGGGATCGAGATGCCGGAGGGCGCCGTGGCCGGGCTCTCCGCCGCGCTCGTTCCGAAGCTCGAGTTCGTTCCGCCTTCCCTCAGCACCTCCGCCCTGGTCAGCATCGCTCTGCCGCTTTTCATCGTTACGATGGCATCGCAGAACATTCCCGGCATCGCGGTCCTGAAGGTGAATGACTACCACCCCGATCCGGGTCCCCTCTTCGCCACGACCGGGCTTTTCACGCTGCTGAGCGCCCCTTTCGGCGGACATGCAGTCAATCTCGCGGCGATCACCGCGGCGATGTGCGCCGGCTCCGATTCTCATCCCGACCGCGCCCGCCGCTACTGGTCGGCAATCAATGCCGGCATCGCCTACGTCGTCTTCGGCCTCCTGGCCGGAGCCGTCACGACCTTCGTCAGCCTTGCCCCATCGGTCCTCATCGAGGCCGTTGCCGGACTTGCGCTGATCGGCGCCTTTTCTGGTTCCGCAGTTGCCGCCTTCACGAATGCCGAGACCCGCGAAGCAGCCGCCATCACGTTTCTCGTCACCGCCTCGGGCGTCGGTTTCGCCGGCGTGTCGGGGGCCTTTTGGGGGCTTGTCGCGGGCGGCCTCATGCTGGCGCTCGCGCGTCTAGCCAAAAAGAGGGCCTGACGCCGCGCCTTGCATTCGCGCCGGTTCTCGGTTATGGACCCCGCGTCCGCGCAGACACCCTTGGAGGCAACGCGGATGAAGCCGCATGGCGGCTTCAGGTTTTTCCGCATTCTTGACGGACGAACTCTCCAAACAACATAGAAAGGTCTACCTATGAGCGAAACCTACGAGCTCAAGGCCGAGACGCGCGAACGGGTTGGTAAGGGGTCCTCCCGTGAACTTCGCCGCAACGGTCTTATCCCGGCTGTCATCTACGGTGACAAGCAGGCCCCGCTTGCCATCGCACTCTCCACCAAGGAAGTGACGATGAAGATCCACGGCGGCGGTTTCATGACCACCGTTGCGACGATCAACGTCAACGGCGAAAAGATCCGCGTCCTGCCGAAGGACTATCAGCTCGATCCGGTGCGTGACTTCACCATGCACGTCGATTTCCTGCGCGTCACCAAGGGCAGCCAGGTATCCGTACAGGTTCCGGTTCGCTTCGAGAACGAAGAGAAGTCGCCGGGCCTGAAGCAGGGCGGCGCGCTGAACATCGTCCGTCACGAGGTCGAACTCAACGTTTCCGCCGACAACATCCCGGAATTCCTGACGGTCGACCTCACCGGCCTCAAGATCGGCGACACCGTTCACATTTCGAACGTCGCGCTTCCCGCAGGTGCGACCCCGGTCATCACCGACCGCGACTTCACGGTTGCCACGATCGCCGGCCGCACGCAGGAAGTCGAACCGACTGAAGAAGAAGCTGAAGGCGGCGAAGAAGAGGCTTGATCTCTGTTTCCGGCGGACGCCCTGTTCCACGCCGGATCGCCCCCGAGTGAAAGAACCCGTCCCATTTTCGTGGGGCGGGTTTTCTTTTGCCCGTCAAATGCTGCCCCCCGCCCGCGAACCGGATAAGGTGGTATCGGAAAAAGGCCGTTGACTTTGGGTGATGGCGGTGATTTTGGGCTGAGGGAACTGGGCGTGGCGATTGCCACTCAAATATATCGCCACAGGGCGAATGCAGGAGTTTGGCCGCATGCTGATCATCGCGGGACTTGGCAACCCCGGCCCGAAATATGCCGGCAACCGCCACAATATCGGCTTCATGGCCGTCGACGCCATTCAGCGGCGCCAGGGCTTTTCCGCCTGGTCGAGGAAATTCAAGTCGGAGATCTCCGAAGGCGAGATCGACGGCGAACGCGTTCTGCTGATGAAGCCGCAGACCTTCATGAATCTCTCCGGCGAAGCGCTCGGCGAAGCGATGCGCTTCTACAAGCTCGCGCCGAAGGACATCGTCGTCATCTATGACGAACTGGACCTTCCCGCCGGCAAGGCCCGGATCAAGACCGGCGGCGGCCACGGCGGGCACAACGGCATCAAGTCGATCGATGCCCATTGCGGCAAGGAATACCGCCGCCTGCGCCTCGGCATCGGCCACCCCGGAGTCAAGGATCTGGTCCACGCACATGTCCTCGGCGATTTCGCCAAGGCCGACCAGACCTGGCTGTCACCGCTGCTCGAAGCGATCGCCGACAATGCGGACATGCTGGTGAAGGGCGAGGATTCGCAAATCATGAACAAGATCGCCCTGGCAACCGGCGGCAAGCCGGAGGCGGAAAAACCCGTCGCTGCGAAGAAGCAGGCGGGGCAATCCCATATCCATCAGGCGCGTGTCACGGCCCAGCCGAAGAAGCTGCCGGCGACCGGGCCGATGGCCGACATGCTGAAGAAGATGTTCGGGCCGAAGGGGGATTAAGGCCTGTTGAGATCCGTCTTGAGTTTATGACAACTGCTGCGAGATGGATAATGGCGTTGAAGCTCTCGTCGGTTTGTCGGCACGCATGGCGATGCGCTTGAATTCCTCGAGTACCGACCGTGCGCCGCTGCGACCTCTGCGCGTCTCATAAGACGGGCGGCGCTGTAGGAACGTATCGGAGGACTGCAATCTCTCCTCCCCTCATCCCTGTGCTTGTCACAGGGATCCAGCAGCGCCGCGTCTGCGGCGCGGGAAGAGTTCTTTCAGCCCAAGGACTTGGTCTGGCTGGATTCCTGTGACAAGCACAGAAATGAGCGGACCGGGATGCGCGGTTTCGCTCCAACCGGGCAGGCCGCCGCCTCACTCCTCGGGCTCTGCGGTGAACAGCAGCGGAAAGCCCGCCTCCTTGCCGAGGTCGGTCGCTTCCTTGGCTTTGGTCTCCGCAACGTCCTTTGCACACACCACCACGACCGAAGTGCCCATCTTGTGGGCCGTCATCATCACCCGGTAGCCTGCCTCCTCGCTCATCCGGAAAACCGCCTTCAGCACCATGACCACGAATTCGCGCGGCGTGTAGTCGTCATTGACCAGCAGCACCTTGTAGAGCTTCGGCCGCTCCAGCTTCGGCTTGGTCAGGCGCTTTGCGGCTACATCATTGTCGCTCATGGGTAATCCGCCGTCGATGGCATGAGAAAAGCGTTGGCGATCAAGCGGGCGAAGGTGGCAAACCGCCCACCTTTTTCCTCGCTCCGCTACCGCCAATATCGCGCTCCGTCCCCCGGCATTCAAGTGAAACCCGGCTGCCGGAGCAAGCGGACCGGCGCGAAAAGCTTGACCGCCTCTCTCCTTTATCCCATAGCCACGCTCAAGAAATCAGGAACGACGGATTATAGCCATGGGCTTCAAATGCGGTATCGTCGGGCTGCCGAATGTCGGCAAGTCCACACTCTTCAACGCGCTGACCAAGACGGCGGCGGCGCAGGCGGCGAACTATCCTTTCTGCACGATCGAACCGAACACCGGCGAAGTCGCCGTGCCCGACCCGCGCATGCGCAAACTCGCCGACATCGCCAAGTCGAAGGAAATCATCCCGACCCGCATCTCCTTCGTCGACATCGCCGGGCTGGTGCGCGGTGCGTCCAAGGGCGAGGGCCTCGGCAACCAGTTCCTCGCCAACATCCGCGAGGTGGATGCCGTCGTGCACGTGCTGCGCTGTTTCGAGGACGACGACATCACCCATGTCGAAGGCCGCATCCATCCGGTCGAAGACGCCGACACCATCGAGACCGAGCTGATGCTCGCCGATCTCGACAGCCTCGAGCGGCGTGCCGAACAGACGCGCAAGCGTGCGACCGGCAAAGACAAGGAGTCGATGGCGCAGCTTCCGATCATGGAAGCATCGTTGAAGCTGCTGCAGGAAGGCAAGCCCGTGCGCACCCTGCTTTCCAAGCTAGACGCCGACGAGCTTCGCATTCTCCAGAGCCTCAACCTGCTCACCTCGCACCCGGTTCTTTACGTCTGCAACGTCGCCGAAAGCGACGCGGCGACCGGCAACGAGCACACCCGCGCCGTCGAGAAGATGGCCAGGGAACAGGGCGCCGAAACGGTCGTCATTTCGGCGGCGATCGAATCCGAAGTCGCGCAGCTTCCGGAAGAGGAAGCGAAGGAATTCCTCGCGGCGATCGGTCTCGAGGAAGCCGGCCTCGACCGTCTGATCCGCGCCGGCTACAAGCTCCTCGATCTCATCACCTATTTCACGGTTGGACCGAAGGAGACCCGCGCCTGGACGATCCCGCGCGGCACCAAGGCCCCGCAGGCCGCCGGCGTCATCCATTCGGATTTCGAGCGCGGCTTCATTCGCGCCAACACGATCGCCTATGACGACTATATCGCCTATGGCGGCGAAAACGGCGCGAAGGAGGCCGGCAAGGCTCGCGACGAAGGCAAGGAATACGTCGTCCAGGACGGCGACGTCATCCATTTCCGGTTCAATACGTAAGCGCGGAACCGTTGCGAGCCAGGATCACCGCACGGCATGCAGGCGCGCGGTGATCGCGACGGGCAGCAGGCTCATCGCTGCGCGGCGCAGCGGCTGCCAGAAAATGCCGATCACGAGTACCGTCAGCCCAACCACCGCGGAGGCGATGAAGACGTAGGTATCGAGCGAGGCGCCGCTTTTCTGGAGGATCGTCCAAATGGCTGCGCCCAGCGACAAAAGGCCCGACGTCACGAATGCGCGGCGATCGATCACCAGACCGATCGTCATGAAAAGCGCCACGAGGAAAATAACGGCGGCTGACTGACCCAGGCCCCCCTCTCCTGTCCACCAAACGTCGCCCTGACTGGATAAGACGATGAAACCGAGCATCGCATGGAGTAAGGCCGGTGCCGCCGCGAGATGCAGCCAGAAGGCTATGTCGGAGCGCAAGGTCAGACGATGCGGGTCCGAGATGTCGTAGCGCATGGCAAGCGCAAAAATCGCCAGCGCCGCCACGAGAAGAATCGCTGCGACCAGATGGGGATACGCTTCCAGAACGAAGTCGACCCCGAAGGCTTTGTCCAGAGCGAGGAAAACGAAGGCGACCGCCACGGCTGCTATCGACAGCAGGAACAGGGCGAAAGACAGGGGAATTCTGTAGCGCCAGTAAAACAGCCCCAGAGGGACTGGAAAAGCGCAGACATAGGCCAACATCAAATAGGTCTCGTCCGTCCACGCAGGCTGTCCGGCCGCCATGACGTTGTACATTCCCTGCCCGACCCAATGAACGAGCGCCAGGGTCAGCGCAACCGCGGGCAAGGCCAGCCTCTGCCGGCGCACGAGTATTTCCGCCAGAACGATGATTAGCGGCAGCACGGCGATCGTGCCGCCGATGCCCCAGAGCCCCACAAGCACGACCACCACGCCGATCGTGATAAGAATGTCGTGGAATCCGCGCAGGAAGCGCGGCTGCTCGCTCTCTTCTGCCGCTTGCGCATCGTGGCGTGTCTCGTCAGGGCGGCTTGCTGCGGCCATTGCGGGGCCTGCACTCACCCCCCGCGCCGAAAGAAAAGCATCAAGATCATTGACACGATCGGCTGATATGAGTCCCTTTTCGGCGGCTGCCGCCAGGGCCTTGTTCAAATCTGTCACGGGCGGATCCTTGCGGGAAAAAGCTGCAACGCGCAACTTTCGGTAAGGTGATCGCATGAACAATCGACATGCGCAACCTGGAAAATCAGCCGGACGGAAGCCACGTAAGGTCGGCCCTTTGTGCGTTCTCTTGGAACGCGCGTCGCCGTAAGGAGAGAATGAGGCATGCTTTATTTCGAGGATTTCACTCAGGGCCGGCGTTTCGACTACAGCCCGGTCCTGATGCAGGCCAACGACATGATCGCCTTCGCCAGCGAATTCGATCCGCAGCCCATGCATCTGGATGAAGAGGTCGGCAAGAGCAGCATTCTCGGCGGCCTCGCCGCTTCCGGTTGGCACACGAGCGCGGTCGGCATGCGGATGATGATCGAGGCCTTTCTCGGCGATTCATCCTCGCAAGGGTCACCGGGCATCGACTTCATGGAGTGGAAGAAGCCGGTCCTTGCCGGAGATATCCTTTCAGGCTTCAGCCTTGTCCTGGAGGCGCGCCCGTCGAAATCCAAGCCGGCAATCGGCTTCGTCAAATTTCGCAACGAGATCGAGAACCAGAGCGGTGAAGCCGTGGCGGTTTCGGAATGCTCCGTCATGTTCAGGCGCCGCAATGGGGAGGCGCGCGCATGATGACGCTGGAGGAGCTCTACCAGGCCGGGCGCAAGGTGGTCACCGGCAGCCTGACATTCACCGCGGAGGACATCATCCGCTTCGCCCGCGATTTCGACCCGCAGCCCTTCCACGTCGACGAGCAGCAGGCGAGACAGTCGCTTTTCGGCGGTCTTTGCGCCTCCGGATGGCATACCAGCGCCGGCTGGATGCAGTGCTTCCTGCGGTTCTGGAAAGAGGAGATCCGCCGCCTTGCAGCCGAGGGACTGCATGCGCCGACGCTCGGCCCCTCGCCCGGGTTCAAGGAACTCAGGTGGCTGAAGCCGGTCTATGCCGGCGACACGATCACCTATGCGGTCACGTTACTGGAGGCCCGGATCGTCGCCTCGCGACCCGGCTGGCGGATCAACACGATCCTCTGCGAGGGCGAGAACCAGCACGGCGAGCCGGTCATCCGCTTCGAGAGCAAGGTCATCGAATTCGCTTGAATGGCCGAGGCCAGCTGTTCGATCCTGGCCTAAAAGCCTGTGGGCTCAATGCCCCTCGAATTCGATGAGCGTGCGCACACTGACGCCGAGCGCTTCGAGCTTCTTGCGCCCGCCGAGCTCAGGCAGATCGATGATGAAGCAGGCTGCGACGATGTCCGCACCCATCTGCTTCAGGAGCTTGGCGGCGCCCTCGGCGGTGCCGCCCGTGGCGATCAGGTCATCGACGAGGATCACCTTATCGCCGGGAGCGACCGCGTCCCTGTGCATTTCCATCTCGTCCACGCCGTATTCCAGACTGTAGGCGATCCGCACCGTGTCGTGCGGCAACTTTCCCTTCTTGCGAATGGGTATGAAGCCGGCCGAAAGCTGGTGCGCAATCGCCCCGCCAAGGATAAAGCCCCGCGCCTCGATGCCGGCGATCTTGTCGACCTTGGTACCGGCATAGGGATGGACGAGCTCGTCTATCGCCCGGCGGAAGGCCCGCGGATTGCCGAGCAGGGTCGTGATGTCACGGAACATGACGCCGGGCTTCGGATAGTCCGGAATGCTTCGAATGGCGGAAATCAGTTCCGATTGAACAGCGGTCATGTGTGAATGCGGCCTTTGCTGGATCCTCGATTGCCACAGGCATAGCACCAACAAAGCGCCCGTTTACAGGATTTTCTTCGCTCGGGGTCCGGGCCGGAACAATTTGGCGAGAGCGCGGGTTGATGCTAGGCTTTTCAAGGGGAGGCTTGCCGATTGTAGGAAGGAGGAACACCATGCGCCTATTCGAATGCGGTTCGCTCGTCCCGGGTTGCGCTTGGCACACCCGCGCTGACAATGATGCGGAAATCGTGCGCCGGGTCGTCGAGCATATGCGCGAGACCCATGGCGAGACGATCATCCGCGAAAACATGGTCGACAACATCAAGGCCCGCATCGTCGACGAAACCAAGGTCGCCTGACCGCGGCTCGAACCGGTCTCAGCCCGACCGCACCATCGACTCGAGCCGGGCGACGAGGGTCGCCCGCTCGACCTTGAAGTTGCGCTCGACCCAGAAGGCTTCGAGCTCTGCCAACACTTCCCCCACCTTGGGACCGGCGGGAACCCCCAGCTTGAGGACATCGGCACCGTTCAACGGGAAGACAGGCCGCTGCCATTTCTCCGCCCGTGCAAGGAGTCGGTGAAAGGACGCGCTGTCGGCAAGGAATGCCGGATCGGTTTCGGCCTTGCGGCGTGCCGAGGCAAGCGCAAGCCTCAGTCGGACGACGATGCCTTCTGCGCCATGGCGATAGAGCCTGCGCTCGAGCGCCGCATCCGCAAGAGTAGCGGCGATTTCCGGCGCTTCGGCGAACCGGTCGAGGTAAGCGCTCTCCGCCTTGGACAGCCGCAGACGTTTGGCCATGGCTTCGAGCCGGTCGGCGTCGGGCGGGACCATCGCCGCAAGCCTCAGAAGCGGGTCCGCCTGCCAGGAAAAACCCTTCTCCGCCGCGATCAGCGCGGGGATAGCGTCGATGCCCCATTTTTCGGTCTCGGGCAGGATCTCGCTCAGCACACCTGCCTGCCGCATCCACAGGAGCGCACGGCCGGGGTCGTCGGCCGAAAGCAGCTTCTTCGTCTCCGTCCACACGCGTTCGGCGGAAAGCGTCGCGAGCTTCGCGCGGGCCTGGGCGCAGGCCCGCAGGCCCTCGGCGTCCGGACGGCCGCTGCCATAATGGGCGAAGAAGCGGAAGAAGCGAAGAATACGGAGGTAATCTTCGGCCACGCGTTCGGCCGCGCTGCCGATGAAACGCACCGTCCGCGTCTCGATGTCCCCGAGGCCCCCGACATGGTCGATGATCTCGCCGTCCGCACCGGCATAGAGGGCGTTGATGGTGAAGTCGCGGCGTTCCGCATCCGCTTTCCAGTCGGTCCCGAAGGCCACTTCGGCGCGACGCCCATCGGTCGCGACGTCACGGCGCAGAGTCGTTATCTCATAGGGAACACCTTCTATGACGAGCGTCACGGTGCCATGGTCGATTCCCGTCGGCACCGCCTTGATGCCGGCGCGCCCCGCCCGCTCGGTCACCTCCTCGGGACGCCAGGTGGTTGCCAGGTCGACGTCGCCGGCCGGCAAACCCATGAGGCTGTTGCGGATCGCGCCTCCGACGACCCGAACCTCGCCGCCATCGGCGTTCAACAGGTCGAAAATGCGGCGAAGATGAGGAGCCTGAAACCAGCGCTCGGCGACAATGGAAGTCATGCATAGAGCCTTTCATAGAGCATGCGGACGATCCCCGCGGTGATCCCCCAGATGTTCCTTTCGCCATAGGGCATACGATAGAAATGGCGCTCAGCGCCCTGCCAGTGACTGCTTCCCCGTCCATGATTTCGCGGATTCATCAGGAACGACAACGGCACCTCGAACACGCTCTCCACTTCCTCCGGGTTCGGCTCAAGCACGAAGCCGGGCTGAACCACCGCAAGCACCGGAGTGATGCGGAAGCCGGACATGGCCATGTAATGCGGCAGCCGCGCGACCGTCTCGACGAAACGCGGATCGAGCCCGATCTCCTCCTCAGCCTCGCGCAGTGCGGCGACTTCGATGGAGTGATCTTCCGGATCCACCGCACCGCCCGGAAAGGCGACCTGACCGGAATGCTTGCGCAAATTCGAGGTGCGCTGGGTGAAGATGACGTTGGCGTCTTCGCCGTCGTCGACGACGGGGACGAGGACTGCGGCGTCCTTCAGATGCAGGGACTCGAGATAGGATACGATGCCCGGGTTCAGCAGGAAATCGCCGTGATCGCGCCAGGCAGTCTCGATCGGCCCCCCCGCCTGCTGCAGCGCGCGGCGACGGAATTCGTCGGCGGAGTATGGGCGACCGTTCATCGGCACAAAGCTTCCAGCTCGGCCGCGGGCATGATCGGGAAGATCGCTCCGGCCGATCTGACGCAGAACATCTCCACCCCTTGCACCGCGATGGTCTCGCCGAGCTCGACGATGTCGTACATCACCGGTCGCGAGACGAGCGCTTCAAGCCGCCCGCGCACATGCAGATAGGGTTTGAGTTCACGATTGTCGCCGTGGATAACGAAGCGCAAGGGATGCTCCGGGCCCGCCTCGACCACGTCGCCGACATTGGTGCGGAAGGTCAGCACATTCTCGCCTTCCTTCTCGGTCACGCTCATCTCCACGGCGATGAACGGCGCGTCGGCGACCCGGATGCCGACCTTTTCCACAGGCGTGACGAGATAGGTCTTGCCGTCCTCGTCCTTGCGAAGCACGGTCGAGAACAGCCTCACCAGCGGCTGCCGGCCGATCGGCGTGCCCATGTAGAACCAGGTTCCATCGCCGCGGATCTCCATGTCGATGTCGCCGCAGAACGGCGGATTCCAGCGGTCAACCGGCGGCAACCCTCTCGCCTCGCCGCCCGTCTGCCCGGCAGCGCGTGCGATAAGCGCCGCGAGGCCGGCCGCATCGCCCATTTGCTGAATCTTGGCTTCTGCCATTGTTCCGTCCCGTTTGGTCTCGATCTTGCATCCGAAGCATGACGCCGTGGCCTGCTGCATGTTTCCTTGTTCGTGACCGATCGAGGACAAACGCATGCAGCAGTTAAAAGTGCTACAGCAAGCCTTGCGCGTCTGATAAGACGCGGCGCTGTAGCGGGTATGCACCACAAGCTCGCTTCGGCGCATATGTCCGCATTCGCGCCTGGAACGCAATGCTTCAGGCTTTGGTGTCAAGCTCACGAGATAGTGCGACGGCGGCGGCTTGTCAGCCGCCCCGCGGGGTCTAAATTGAAAAACAGGAACTGGACAGCCGGCATCGGCGATCGATCCAGAAGCGGACGACCGGGAGACTTGCAATGAGTGTAATGAAAGGCGCGACCGAACTGGCCGACGAAAAGGCGATCGTCGCCGCAGCCGAGGCGGCGCTCGGAGAGGTCGCGCTGGTCCGCGCCGAGATCGGCAAGGTCATTTTCGGTCAGGAGAGCGTCGTCGAACAAACGCTGCTCGCGGTACTTTCCGGCGGGCACGCGCTGCTTGTCGGCGTTCCGGGGCTTGCCAAGACCAAGCTCGTCGCCACGCTCGGTATCGTTCTCGGGCTCGACAACAGCCGCATTCAGTTCACGCCCGACCTCATGCCCTCCGATATCCTGGGTTCGGAGGTCATGGACCAGGACGCGGCAGGTCATCGCTCCTTCCGCTTCATTCCCGGCCCGATCTTCACGCAGCTCCTGATGGCCGACGAGATCAACCGCGCCTCGCCGCGCACGCAGTCGGCCCTGCTGCAGGCGATGCAGGAATATCACATCACCATCGCGGGCGACCGTAAGGACCTGCCACAGCCGTTCCACGTGCTCGCAACCCAGAACCCGCTGGAGCAGGAAGGCACCTATCCGCTGCCCGAAGCCCAACTCGACCGCTTCCTGATGCAGGTCGATGTCGGCTACCCCGAGCTTGCCGCCGAAAGACAGATCCTGCTCGAGACGACCGGACTCGCAGAAACAGAGGCGCGGCCCGTCATCGATGCAGGCCGCCTGCAGCAGATCCAGGGGCTGATCCGTCAGATGCCTGTCGGCGAGAAGGTGGTCGACGCCATCCTGGCGCTCGTTCGTTCCGCACGCCCCGGCAACGGCAATGCCGACACCGACAAGAACGTTGCCTGGGGGCCGGGGCCGCGCGCCGGACAGGCGCTCATGCTGTGCGCCCGCGCCCGCGCGCTCTACGACGGGCGGCTTGCCCCTTCGATCGACGACGTCCTTGCGCTCGCCGAGCCGGTTCTCCAGCACCGCATGGCGCTGACCTTCGCCGCCCGCGCCGAGGGCATGTCGGTGCGCGACGTCATCGCCGACCTGGTGAAGCGGGCCAAGGGCTGACGCATGGCCTCGATCGGGCACATTGTCGCGCGTACCCCTTCCGGTGAGGTCCTGTCGCGCGCGCAGCAGCGCGCGATGCTGGTGCCCGACTGTCTTGTCGAGGCCCGCAGGATCGCCAACACGGTCATCACCGGTTGGCACGGCCGGCGCAAGCGCGGTATCGGCGAGAACTTCTGGCAGTTCCGCCCCTACAGCGACGGGGAAAGCTTCTCGCGTATCGACTGGCGCCGTTCCGCCAAGGACGACCACACCTATGTCCGCGACCGCGAATGGGAGGCAGCGCACACGATCTGGCTCTGGGCCGATCTCTCGCCCTCGATGATGTACAAATCGACGCTCGGCGCCGTTTCGAAGGAGAGCCGCGCTCTGGTGCTGATGCTGGCGCTCGCCGAAATTCTCGCCCGTTCCGGCGAGCGGATCGGCTGCCCGGGCGTGATGGAGCCGGTTTCGGCACGCAACGCCGCCGAGCGGCTGGCAACCGCAATCATGCATAGTCCGCTTTCGGAGGGCCTGCCCGATACCGGAATGATCCGCGGCGCCAGCGACCTGGTGCTGATCGGCGATTTTCTCGACCCCGCCGACCGGGTGATGGAACGACTTGGACCGCTCGCCCGCCGGGGCCTGCGCGGCCATGTCGTGGAGATCGCCGATCCGGCGGAGGAAGTCTTCCCCTATGCCGGCAGAACCGAGTTCACCGATCCTGAAACCGGCGAGAAGCTGACCGCGGGACGTGCCGAGATCCTGCGCGAAGGCTACCAGCGTGCCTATCGCGCCCGCCGCGACAGCCTCGGCACGAGCCTGCGCCATCTCGGCTGGACCTTCATTCCGCACAGAACGGATCGGGCGGCGTCGGAAGCTCTGGTCACGGTGCATATGCATCTTTCAGGCATGCCGGGCCGAGCGGCCCATGGGGGGCTTGCATGATCGGCGGCCTCTCCTTCATTTTTGCCAACCCCGCCATTCTGGCAGCACTCGTGGCACTGCCGGTGATCTGGTGGCTGCTGCGCATGACGCCGCCAAGACCTGCGGCCGAAATCTTTCCGCCGCTGCGCATCCTGGCTTCGGTGATGAAGCGCGAGGAGACACCCTCGAAAAGCCCCTGGTGGCTGACCCTTCTCAGGATGCTGATGGCCGCGGCTGTCATCTTCGCGATCGCCGACCCCGTCTTCAACCCGCGCAGCAATACGCTCGCGACCTCCGGGCCGCTGGCGCTGCTGATCGACAACAGTTGGGCAACGGCGCCCGACTGGGAGCGGCGTGTCGAAGCCGCCTCGGCGCTGATCGACGACGCCGAGGCGAAGGATGTCGCGATTTCGATCGTCTTCACCGGAGAGCGCCAGCACGACGCGACGCCCGGATCGGCGAGCACTGCGCGCAACCGGCTGGCGGCGGCCAGACCCGAGCCGCTGCCCGCCGACCGTGGTTCCGCAATCGCGGCCTTGCAGGCGGCCTTCGAAGACGCTCCTCCCGGAACGGTCGCCTTCATCACCGACGGCATCGAAGGGGGCGACGGCAAGACGATGGAGGCGCTGGCCGGGATCGGCGCGGCCGGTCTCAAGGTGATCGAAGCGGACGGCAGCGAGGCCATGGCACTCACTGCGACGAGCAACGAGTCCGGCGGCATGTCGGTGACGGCGAGCCGGCTGAAGACCGACGACGGCCGTTCCCTGCCCATCATTGCCTTCGATACCCGCGGCCGGGCGATCGCCGGCGGGGCGATCGATTTCGCACCCGGCGCAGCAACCGCCAAGGGGATGATCGAGGCCCCGTTCGAACTGCGCAACGACTTCGCCCGCATCGGCATCGAAGGAGCCGCGACCGCCGGCGCCCAGCATCTCCTCGACGACGGCTTTCGCCGCCGTCGCGTGGCTCTACTGAGCGGCGAGGCACGTGACCTGTCGCAGCCGCTGCTCTCGCCGCTCTACTATATCAATCGGGCGCTCGCCCCCTATGCCGATATCGTCGAGCCCCGCCAGAACGATCTTGCCGTTGCGATTCCGGAGCTTCTCGAGCAGCGCCCCTCGGTTCTGATCATGGCCGACATCGGACGGCTGCCGGAAGAGACCTATCCCCTGCTTGCGAAATGGATCGACAACGGCGGCACGCTGATCCGCTTCGCCGGCCCCCGCCTGGCCGCCGCACCTGCGGACGATCCGCTCGTCCCGGTCACGCTTCGCCAGGGCGAACGGGCGCTCGGCGGCGCGCTCTCCTGGTCCGAACCGCAGCCGCTCGCCGATTATCCCGGCAACAGTCCCTTCGCCGGCATGGCCCGCCCAACCGACATTCTCGTCAAGCGTCAGGTTCTGGCCGAACCGACAGCCGATCTGGCGGAACGCACATGGGCAAACCTCGCCGACGGCACACCGCTGGTCACGACTGCGACACGCGGGGCGGGCCGCATCGTGCTTTTTCACGTCAGCGCCGAGGCCACATGGTCGAACCTGCCGATCTCGGGCCATTTCGTTGAAATGCTTCGCCGCAGTGTCCAACTCTCGCGCGGCGGCGGTATCGCCAGCGACGGCAAGGCCGTGAAGGCGCAGACCTTGCCGCCCTACCGGCTTCTGAACGCCGATGGCGTGCTCGTCGCCGAGACGGGCAATGCCCGTCCCCTCGACATCGTGCCCGGCAAGGCACCGGTCGCGACAGCCGACAATCCTCCGGGGCTCTACGGCTCCGAGGACGGCTTCACGGCGCTCAACCTCTTGCCGCGCGACGCCGAGCTCAAGCGGATCGACATGACCGCCGCCGGCCCTCATACCTCCGAGCGGCTGGCCGGTACGGAAAGCTGGTCGCTGAAGCCGGCGCTGATGACGCTCGCCCTCCTGCTGCTGCTCGCGGACGCTCTGATCGTGCTCTTCATGGGTGGCGTATTTTCACGCGCCCGGATGGCAAGGGCCGCTTCGGCAATCATCATAGTCCTCGCCGGAACCGTCTTCCTCGCCCCGCCGCAGGCCTTTGCCGACGACACGCGCCCGGACGACCAGCGCATCCTCGAGCGGCTGGACACCACGCATCTCGCCTATGTGGTCACCGGCGAGGAAGAGGTGGACCGCCTTTCCGAAGACGGGCTGAGAGGCCTCACCGACTTCCTGACCTATCGCACCACGCTCGAGCCCGGCGCGCCCGTCGGCCTTGACATCTCCAAGGACGAATTGAGCCTCTACCCCATCATCTACTGGCCGATTTCCGCCAGCGCGCCCATGCCGAGCCCGCAAGCCGTCAGCCGAATCGATGCCTATATGCGGGCGGGCGGCACGGTCCTGTTCGACACGCGTGATCAGTTTTCCTCGCTCGGCTCTTCCTCGAACGGAACCAGCGCGAACACCGAACGTCTACAGGCGATCCTCGGCAATCTCGACATTCCGCCGCTGGAGCCGGTTCCGGCCGACCATGTCCTGACCAAGGCCTTCTATCTGCTGACGAATTTTCCCGGCCGCTATACCGGCAGCCCGCTATGGATCGAATCCCAGCTCGATAGTCGCGAGGAACCGAGCAACCGGCCGGCGCGGCCTGGCGACGGGGTGACGCCGATCATCATCACCGGCAACGACTTTGCCGGTGCATGGGCCGTGGATTCGAATGGAGTCGCACTGCTACCGACCGTGCCGCCGGACGAAATGCAGCGCGAATACGCCTTTCGCTCCGGTGTCAACATCATGATGTACATGCTGACCGGCAACTACAAGGCCGACCAGGTGCACGTGCCCGCCCTGCTCGAGCGGCTCGGACAATGAGGACCCGGCGATGACAATCGATTTCTCGCCGCTTCTCGCCTGGCCGTATCTCGGGGCACTGGCGCTTGTCGCAGTTGTTCTGGCGGCACTCGGTATCTGGCGCGGCGTTCGGGGAGCCTGGATCAGGGCGGCGGCGCTGGCTGCATTCTGCCTCGCGCTTGCAAATCCCGTCCTCTTCCAGGAGGAGCGCGAACCCCTCTCCACCATCGTCGCCGTCGTTGTCGACCGCAGCCAGAGCCAGGAGAACGGTGACCGCCGCGCGCAGACCGACCAGGCGCTCGAGGGGCTCAAGGAACGCCTTTCCCGCTTCCCCCAGATCGAGGCGCGTATTGTCGAAGCCGCCGACGGCGAGGAAACCGAGGCGCCCTCGACCAGGCTCTTCGGCGCCCTGACAACGGCACTCGCAGACGTGCCGCCCGCCCGTGTCGGCGGCGCCATCTTCATTACCGACGGCCAGATCCACGACGTGCCGGACGTCAACCAGAAGCTCGGCTTCGATGCACCCGTCCATGCCCTGATCAGCGGCAAGCCGGACGAGTTCGACCGGCGCATCGAAATCGTCAGCGCCCCCCGCTTCGGCATCGTCGGCGAACAGCAGAGAATGACCTTTCGGGTCGTGGATGACGGCGCGGCTCCCGGCGGCAGCGCCGAGGTGACGATCCGCCTGAACGGCAACGAGATCGCCACGGAGCAGGCGGAGCCCGGCACAGACGTTCCGTTCAGCTTCACCGTTCCGCGCGGCGGCAACAACATCCTGGAATTCGCCGTCAATCCGGTTGCCGGCGAGGTGACGGAGACGAACAACCGCGCCGTGCATGTGCTCGACGGCATCCGCGAAAATCTTCGCGTGCTCCTCGTTTCGGGAGAGCCGCATGCGGGCGAGCGCGCCTGGCGCAACCTCTTGAAATCCGATGCCGCGGTCGACCTCGTCCATTTCACCATTCTCCGGCCGCCGGAGAAACAGGACGGCACGCCGATCAACGAACTCTCGCTCATCGCCTTCCCGACGCGGGAGCTTTTCGTCGACAAGATCAGCGAGTTCGACCTCATCATTTTCGATCGCTACCAGCATCGTGGCGTGCTGCCGATCCTCTATTACGACAACATCGCCCAGTACGTGCAGAACGGTGGAGCGCTGCTGATCGCCGCCGGGCCGGAGCACGCCGGCGACGATTCGATCGCCGCGACCCCGCTTGCGGCGGTGCTGCCGGCAACGCCGACCGGCGTCATGAACGAGAAGGCGTTCTTCCCCCGGCTCTCGGAGGAAGGAAAGAAGCACCCGGTCACCCGCGGGCTCGAAGGGGCAGCGGACGAACCGCCGGCCTGGGGCCGCTGGTTCCGTACCGTCGACGTGGACAGGCCGCTCGGGCAGACGGTAATGGAAGCTGCTGACGGCAAGCCGCTGCTGGTCCTCAATCGCGTCGGCAAAGGGCGTGTCGCCATGCTGCTCTCCGACCAGGGTTGGCTGTGGGCGCGCGGCTTCGAAGGGGGTGGGCCGCATGTCTCGCTCTATCGCCGCACGGCGCATTGGCTGATGCAGGAGCCGGCGCTCGAAGAGGAGGCGCTCACCGCCCGCGCGATGGGCCGGACTCTCGAAATCACGCGCCAGACGATCGAAGGAGATCCCGGCCAGGCGACCCTCACCTATCCTTCCGGCCGGACCCAGGAAGTCACGCTCACGGAAGGCGAGCCGGGGCTCTACAAGGCTGAGGTCGAGACCAATGAAATCGGCCTTTTCGAAGTTGCCAACGACGAATTGACGACGCTCGTCCATGTCGGCAACGTCGATGCGCCCGAATTCAAGGCGGCGATTTCCACGGAAGAGAAGATCAAACCCTGGGCGGAGAAGACGAAGGGCCTGGTCCGCCGTCTGGCGAGCGCCGACGGACCCGTCGACCTCCCGTCTATCCTCCCGGTTCGCGGCGCCGTCCGCGTGGCCGACGATCAGCGCCTGTCGCTGCGCATGACCGACGAGACGGTGTTGAAGGGCATCGATTCCCTTTCGCTATTCGCGGGGCTCTTCGGCCTGGCGGCACTGCTCTTCCTCATCTCCGCTACCTGGTATCGCGAGGGGCGGTGAACGCCGACGAGGCCACGGCTTCGCCATTCTCGGGCCGAGGACGACGAATAGGCCGACGTCCAGAGATCAGGCAGCCGCCCCTTGCGCCTCCGTGCGCGCAGTGAGGCAGGTGGCGCCGTCATCCCGCCAGGCGATCACGCCTTCAAGCCGGGCGTGAACGTCCGGCGCGACCGGCACGACGAGAACCCTCGCGGGATCGACGGGACCCGGGAATTGGAGCGCGCCGTGGCGTACCTTCTCGAAACCGAGCGGCTGGTAATAAGGCGGATCGCCGACGAGGATAACCGCTTCGGTGCCCTTGCGGCGCGCCGCTTCGACTGCAATACGGACGAGTTCCCGGCCGATGCCCTGGTTCTTGTGCGAGGGCCGGACGGCAAGCGGGCCGAGCAGATGTCCTTTCACCGAACCGGCCGTTACCGGCGTCATCCGGACCGACGCGATCGTTTCGCCGTTATCGGCGCAGATGAAGGAGAGCGCCCGGTCATGGGGCCCCTGCTCGCGAATCCGCGCGGCGGCGCGGGTGAAGCGACCCGGCCCGAACGCCTCTTCATTGATGATTTCGATGGCTGCGTCGTGGGATGCGTCTTCGGTCAGATAGACGAGATCGTGCTTTTTCATGTGTCGAGAACCGGCATGCGAACGGACATGGAGGATGGCTCGCCCCGAATGGGCGTTTGCAGCATCAGCGTCGTCGCAGGCTTCCCGACAGGATCATTGTTGTGATCGTTTCCCAGATGAAAGAGCTACCGTTTCGCCGATAGCAGAAAAATGCTGCCAGTCAAAGGGTAAAACGCACTGTTCGGAATTTCACATCTATCGGCCGCGGTTCTCAGCACTAATTATGACGTCAGCAAACGATCGAAAGGAGTTGGCCTATGGGTAGGCTCGTGAATGGCGTCTGGCAGGATGTCTGGTACGACACGCGTGCGACGAACGGTCATTTCAAGCGCAGCGAATCGCAGTTCCGCAACTGGATCACGGCAGATGGATCGCCCGGCCCTTCCGGCGAAGGCGGCTTCGAGGCCGAAGCGGGCCGCTATCATCTCTATGTGTCCCTTGCCTGCCCCTGGGCGCACCGCACGCTGATCTTCCGCAAGCTCAAGAAGCTCGAAGACCTCATCTCGCTTTCCATCGTCGACCCGCTGATGCTGGCCAACGGCTGGGAATTCAAGGGAGAGGATCGGGAGGGCGAGGAACGCAAGGGCGAGAACGGCGGCACCGCCGATCACCTCTTCGGCTCGCGCATGCTCTGGGAAGTCTATCTGCGCGCCGACTCGGTCTATTCCGGCCGGGTGACGGTGCCGGTCCTCTGGGATAAGCGGAAGAACACGATCGTCTCGAACGAGTCCGCCGAAATCATCCGCATGTTCAACTCGGCCTTCGATCGTCTGACCGGCTCGACGGCAGATTTCTGCCCGCAAGATCTGCGTCCCGAAATCGACGCGCTCAATGCGCGTATCTACGACGCGGTCAACAACGGGGTCTACAAGGCCGGCTTCGCAACCAGCCAGGCGGCCTATGAGGAGAGCGTCGCCGCCCTCTTCTCCATGCTGGACGAACTGGAGAACCGCCTCGCGTCGAAGCGCTATCTCACGGGAGACCGCCTGACCGAAGCCGATTGGCGGCTCTTCACGACACTCGTCCGTTTCGATCCGGTCTATGTCGGTCATTTCAAATGCAACATCCGCCGCATTGCGGACTATCCGAATCTCTACGGCTATCTGCGCGAGCTCTACCAGGTGCCGGGCGTCGCCGAGACGGTCAATATGCACCACATCAAGCAGCACTATTACCGCAGCCATACGACGATCAATCCGACGGGCATCGTGCCGGTGGGTCCGGTGCTCGACCTTGGAGCGCCGCACGGGCGGGATAACCTCTGAAAAAGGATGAGAGAAAATGGGCGCCAGCCGCTTGTCCCTTCGTCCGCTTGCTGGGGAGAAGGGACAAGCAGGCGGCTAAGGGGGCGATCCGACGCGATCGGTCGCCTACCAGAACGTATCGGGCGCCGCGCTTCCAGCGAGCTCCGCCAGCCGGCGCCGGGTCGCAGGCGTCGTGTCCGCCGGAAGGTCGTCGAGCGGAAAGAAGCCCGCCGCGGCGATTTCGAGATCCGCACGCTTCGGCCGCTCCTGGCGGACATTATCGCAGCGGAAGAAGATGACGTGATCGCGCTTGCTGGTGCGCCGGTTGTAGTAGACCTGAAAGAGCAGCGGTGCCGTCGTCAGCACGAGGTTGCCCTCCTCCCTGAGTTCGCGGGCCAGGCCCTCCACCGCAGTCTCGTTGCGGTCGAGTCCGCCGCCGGGAAGATGCCAGCCCGGCAGATAGGAATGCCTTACGAGAAAGACCCGCCCCTCACCATCGAAACAGGCAGCCCGCACGCCGAGCGTCATGCCGCGGGCCAGGGCGAAATAAACATGGGCAAACCGCGTCAGAAAGCGGAGCCGCCAGGAGGGTATCTCCGGCCCGCGGCTCTCGTCCATACGCCTTCTCCTCACATTCACGCTTTCCGGGAATAGTCCATTACTGATTCCCCTTCCCGGGAATATGCGCTAGACGAGATTAATGTTCAAACTTGCGCATATATCCGATGTCCACCTGGGGCCTTTGCCCGATCTCTCCCTCCGCGAACTCGCTTCCAAGCGGATCACCGGATTCGTCAACTGGCACAGGAACAGGGTGCGCCATCTCTTTCCCGGGACGCTCGACTGCCTGATGCAGGACATCGAGGTGCGCAATCCGGATCACCTGGCGATCACCGGAGATCTCGTCAACCTCGCCTCTTCGCTGGAGATCGAGGCGGTTACCGAATGGCTCGCGGAAGCGGGCGACCCCAATGAAATCTCGGTGGTTCCAGGCAACCACGACGCCTATGTGCCCGGCGCATACGAGAAGATCACGCATGCATGGTATCCCTTCATGCGCGGCGACGACGGCCCCAGCGGCTGGATGAAGAAGCATGCCTGCTTTCCCTATATGCGGGTGCGCGGCAGGGTGGCGCTCATCGGCTGCTCGACGGCCGTGGCCACGCCCCCTTTCGCCGCGAGCGGCTATTTCGGGCCGCGACAGGCGCGCGCGACGGTCAACCTCCTTCGCCAGGCCGGCGAAGCCGGATTGTTCCGCATCGTCATGATCCATCACCCGCCGATTCGCGGCGCGACCTCGATGCACAAGCGCATGATCGGCATCCGCCGTTTCGCTGCCACCATCTCCGCCGGCGGGGCCGAGCTGGTTCTGCACGGCCACACGCATCTCAATACGCTCCACTGGCTCAAGGGGCATACGGGGCCGGTGCCGGTCGTCGGCATTGCATCCGCTTCGCAGGGTCCCGGAGGCAGCAAGCCCGTCGCCGCCTATAATCTCTTTTCCGTCGACGGCGAGCCCGGAGACTGGCGGCTGACCCGGGAGCGCTACGCGATCAACCCGGACGCGACCGGCGTGGTGCTCGCCGAAACGACGTATTTCTGAAACGCCGGAAGCCTCTCGGTGCCGGCCGATTCAAGGACCCGCGCCGGCGTGGGGAAAACCGGTTGCCGGGGCGCAAAAACCTCTTTCCGTTCCGGCTCGTCCCTTGCAGACTTAGGACCAAATGTTCCATATCATTGATGGTGCGTCCGCATGGCGAATGGACGCGCGATCCGGCACGTTTTACTGGAAGAGCAATGCGCCCAGCGGCAGAAATGAAGGATTTCAGACGGGATTTGGTCAGCCTGCTGCCCAAACTGCGCCGCTTCGCGATCACGCTGGCCCGCAATGCCAATGATGCCGACGATCTCGTCCAGGAAGTTTGCGAGCGGGCAATCGCGCGCGGTCACCTATGGAATGGCGAGGGCCGGCTGGAAAGCTGGGTCTATGCGATGACCCGCAATCTCTGGGTGGACGAAATCCGCAAGCGCAAGGTGCGCAGCGCCGGTGCGGTCGACGTTTTCGAGCGGGAAGAACCGCACGTCGAAGCAACAGCCGAAAAGGCCGCCTATGCCAATCAGGTGCAGAAGATGATCCTGTCGATGCCGGAGGGACTGGCAAGCGTCTTCCTCCTCGTCAATGTCGAAGGCCACAGCTACCGGGAAACGGCGGAGATCCTCGGCATCCCCGTCGGTACGGTCATGAGCAGGCTGTCGACGGCGCGGCTCAGGCTCGCGGCCATGTTGTCCGAAAATACGGAAAGGAGGGCCTGACCGTTGCTGCAAACGAAGGGCCTGGCGCTCGAGGTGCGGTTGTCCGCCTATATCGACGGCGAACTCGCAGAAAGCGAGAAATCCGAGCTTGACGCTCTTCTCGCCCGCGACGACGAGGCGAGGGCATTGCTCGACAAGCTCAAGTCGGGCAGTGCCTTCGGCAACGGGGCCTTCGAAAACTTCCTCCATGATCCGGTGCCGCTGGCGCTGGTGCGCCAGATAAAGCAAGGCCCCGGCATCAACCCGAAATCGGAGCGGGTAACGACGGCCAGCCTTCCAAGACGAAGCGCTCGCATCTGGCCGCGCATCCTCGCCGCTTCCACCGCCCTTTTCCTGCTCGGCGGAGCCGCCGGCTTCATTCTCGGCAGCGCCACGGACTTCGCCGAGCCGATGAACCAGGCCGATGACCGCCCCTGGATCGACGATATCGTCGGGTCTCACCGCATCTATTCGCGCCAGAAGGAGCATCTGGTCGAGGTGCCGGGAACGCAGGCGGCCGAGATCGAGACCTGGCTTGCCGCAAGCGTCGGCGTGAGCTTCGCTGTCCCCGATCTCGACCGCAAGGGATTATCCTTCGAAGGGGCGAGGCTCCTTGCCGCCAACGGCAGGCCGGTTGCCCAGCTCGTCTATCGCGACCGGGAGGGAGAAGTCTTCACCATCTGCTTTCTCAAGCAAGGCGACGGGCAACAATCCGGCGAATTCACCGAGACCATCCGCGGCGACCTCGGCCTGATATCGTGGCAACGGGAAAGCGCCTCATTCGTGATGATCGGTCCGTCTTCCGACCCCGCTCTGCAGGACCTTGCCGAAACGGTGGCGGCGAATATTTGACGCTGATCAAGACCGAGTATCTGCCCCGCACAGAGCCATCGCGACCTTCTGCTCATGGGAGGCAGAGCCATCGCATATGAGCCAGGGTCGGAAGCGTTTCCGCGACCCTATCGAAGATCAACCTAAATGAGCGCTGCCCAATACCATTCCCCTCTCTCCGCGCGCGGAGAGAGGGTCGGGGCAAGGGGCACCTACCAGGGCAAGCGCGTCACTTCCCCATCACGTCCAGAACGCGGTTGGCAGCCGAGACGATCGCCTCCAGTGAGGCGGCCACGATATTGGTGTTGATGCCGACGCCGAAGAGCTTGCCGCCCGGATACTCGACCTCGACATAAGCGATCGCAGCGGCGTTCGAACCATGCTGCAGCGAATGCTCGGAGTAATCCGCCACCGAGAGTTCGACGCCGAGATAGATCGACAGTGCATTTATGAAGCCGTCGATCGGGCCCGTACCCTTGCCCTCGATCTGTCTGGTCTCGCCGCCGTCCGTGATCTCGGCGGCAACGACGCGCAAGCCTTTGTGCTCGCCTACAGGGTAGGTGTGATGGTCGACGAACTTGATGCGCGCGCCCGGCTGCTCGACATAGCTTTCGATGAAGCGCTGATGGATGCGCTTCGAGGGCAGCTCCTTGCCTTCCTCGTCGGTGATGCGCTGGACTTCCTCACGGAACTCGATCTGCAGATTGCGCGGCAGATTGATCCCGTAGTCCTCCTGCAGGATATAGGCGATACCGCCCTTGCCCGACTGCGAGTTGATGCGGATGATCGCTTCGTAGCTGCGTCCGACATCGCGCGGATCGATCGGCAGATAGGGTACCTCCCAGGTCGGCTTGTTCGCCTGTTTGATCGCCTTCATGCCCTTGTTGATGGCATCCTGATGCGAGCCCGAGAAAGCCGTGTAAACCAGTTCGCCGACATAGGGGTGGCGTTCCGGAATGACCATCTGGTTGGAATATTCGTAGACTTCCTTGATCCGTTCGATGTCCGAGCAGTCGAGCTTGGGATCGACGCCCTGTGTGAACATGTTGAGCGCCAGCGTCACCACATCGACGTTGCCGGTGCGCTCGCCATTGCCGAAGAGCGTCCCCTCGACACGGTCGGCGCCGGCCATCAGCCCCAGCTCGGTTGCGGCAATGCCGGTGCCGCGGTCATTGTGCGGATGCAGCGAGACGATCAGGTTCTCGCGATTGTCGAGATTGCGGCACATCCATTCGATCTGGTCGGCATAGATGTTCGGCGTCGCCATCTCCACGGTCGAGGGCAGGTTGATGATGAGCTTGTTGTCCGCCGTCGGCCGGACGATCTCGATCACGGCGTTGCAAATCTCCAATGCCACTTCGAGTTCGGTGCCCGTGAAGCTTTCCGGCGAGTACTCGAAGCGATAGCCGCCGCCCGCTTTCGCGGCCATATCGGTGATCATCTTGGCGGCGTCGGTCGCGATCTGCTTGATGCCGGCCACGTCCTTGCCGAAGACGACGCGGCGCTGCAGCTCGCTCGTCGAATTGTAGAAATGCACGATCGGCCGGTGCGCACCTTCAAGCGCCTCGAAGGTCCGCGCGATCAATTCCGGCCGGCACTGGACCAGCACCTGCAGCGACACGTCTTCGGAGACGTTGCCTTCCTCGACGCACCAGCGGGCGAAATCGAAATCCGTCTGCGACGCGGAGGGGAAGCCGATCTCGATCTCCTTGAAGCCCATGTCCAGGAGGAGGTGGAACATGCGCGCCTTCCGGTCGTGACCCATCGGATCGACGAGTGCCTGGTTGCCGTCGCGAAGATCCACGGAACACCAGATAGGCGCCTCGGTGATCGCCTTTGACGGCCACGTGCGATCCGGCAGCGCGATCTGCGGATAGGGCTGATATTTCACAGCCGCTTCGGGCATGCCGGTCTTGATGGAATGCGATTTCAAAATCATGTGCAGCTTCTCTTCGTCACTGGAGCGTAGCCTGCCGCATGCAATAGCCGATCATTCGGGACATTGCGATGGCGATGCCGCGGGGGCCGCGCGATTTGGTTCAGCTTTTCTGGATTTCGAGGAGCAGGTGCCGGCAAGGCTTTTCGGCCGCCGGGCGCTCCTCAGCGAACCCGGCAACCGCGGATAAGGCCGAGAAGAAGAAGGGAGGCGAAGGCGCGCGCAGGAGCACGATTGGCATCGTGTCCCGAAAAGATCGCTGCGATCTTGTGTGCGTCGGCCTCAGTCATGGAAAAGCCTATACACGGCTTGGTAATGCGGAGCAAGAGTGCCCTTTCCTCGGGTTTGGTCCGAGGACTAGCCCTTTCCCCGCGCGTGGGGGAAAGGGGTCTGAGGCGGCGCCTCGCGTCCCTTCGCCCCGCTTGCGGGAGAAGGTGCCGGCAGGCGGATGAGGGGCGGACGCTCTAGATTTCCGCGATGGAGGTGACGATGCGCGAAACGAGACCGTAGGCCTTCGCCTCTTCCGCACCGAGCCAGTAATCGCGATCCGTGTCTTTGGCGATCTTGTCGACCGGCTGTCCGGTCGCTTCGGAGAAGATCCGGTTCAGACGCTCGTTCATCTTGATGATCTCGCGTGCCTGGATCTCGATGTCGGAAGCCATGCCGCGCGTTCCGCCCGAGGGTTGGTGCAAAAGGAAGCGGGTGTTCGGCAGGCACAGGCGCTGCTCCTTGGGCGCAGCGACATAGATGAGCGCGCCGGCGGACGCGACCCAGCCGGTGCCGATAGTCCAGACCTTCGGCTTCACGAACTTGATCATGTCGTGGATGCTGTCGCCGGATTCGACATGGCCGCCGGGCGAGTTGACGAAGAGGCGGATATCGTCGTCGCTGGCCGCGGCAAGCGCCACGAGCTGCGAGCAGACCTTCTGCGCGAGTTCCTGGGTGATGGTCCCGTAAATGAAAATCGAACGCGACTTGAAAAGGTTCGCCTCCGTCTCCTTGCCCAAGGGCAATTCGGTCTTCTTTTCTTCCTGGTCGTCGTCGTTCCGCATTCTTCGGACTCCTCATGAAATGTCTTCCAACCAGATAATGCGACTCGACGGCGAAAACAATGCAAACGGCGGCGTTAACACGGTTCGAATCGCCCGCCTCGGCGCGATGGTAAACAGGGTCCGCCAAATGACGTATGGACAGCCGGCGGGAGCCCAATAAGATCAGCGGATCATCAATGTCTGTATCGGGGCCCAGAATGAAGAAACCCGTCCTTCTCGCAGCCGCGCTCTTCGCCGGCTCCTCCGCGCCTGCCTTCGCCCATCTCGATCCAGCCGAACACGGGTCGGTGATGGCGGGCCTTTCCCATCCGCTGTTCGGAGCCGACCACGTTCTTGCGATGATCGCCGTCGGCCTTTGGGCGGCTCAGATCGGCGGCAGGGCGCTGTGGAGCGTGCCGGCTGCCTTTGTCGCGACGATGGTGCTCGGCTTCGTCCTCGCCCACACCGGCGCTCCCCTGCCCCTTGTCGAACCGGCCATCCTCGCCTCCGTCGTGGCGCTCGGCCTGGTCGTCGCCATAGCCGTCCGGCTTGACGCGGCAACGGCTGCAGCCATCGTCGCGGCCTTCGCGCTCTTCCATGGCCATGCCCACGGCGGAGAGTTGGGCTCGGCCGGCACCTGGTCGTTTGCAGCAGGATTCGTGATCGCAACCGCTCTTCTGCACATTGCCGGCATCGGTCTCGGCATGGGGCTCGCCCGGCTTGCGGACCGCGGCGTCGTCACCCGTATCGTCGGCGGCGCCACCGCCATAGCCGGCGCAGCCTTGATCTTCGGATGATACTGGTTCGCTCCGCGCTGCCGCAGGAGGCGGACTTTCTCGCTCAAATCGGCCTTGAAGCCTGGCGCAAAGGCATAAAGCCGCTTGTGCCGGCGCATGTTGCGGCGGCCACCGAACAGAACAATCCGTTTCTGCCGTTCGTGCGAGAACTGGGGCCTCGCATTCTCGTCGCTGAAGTCGATGGAGAAGCTGCCGGCCTCGGCGCCCGCGAGCACGATGACGATGTCATCAGCGATATCTGGGTGGCTCCCGCCTTCGAAGGACGGGGCGCCGGATCGGCCCTCATAAAGGCGCTCGAAGCGCAAATCGCCGAGCGTGGATACAGGCAAGCCGCAATCCAGGTGGCGGCCCAAAACGAGCGGGCGCTTCAGCTCT
The DNA here is from genome assembly GCF_052044265.1 of Sinorhizobium sp. 22678. NCBI lineage: Bacteria > Pseudomonadati > Pseudomonadota > Alphaproteobacteria > Hyphomicrobiales > Rhizobiaceae > Sinorhizobium > Sinorhizobium sp. 22678. Next base: position 454,884 of record NZ_JBQEMS010000001.1, read on the forward strand.
ACCAGCGTCTCGGCTACCGAGTGCTTTGGAGGAAGGTCGCTTTCGACCCGATCCTCCAGACCGAACTGGAAAAGATCGGCCTGTCAAAACCACTTCGGCTCGATCGATAGGGCAATCCGTCCGAACCGGCGGGCGGCTCATCCCCAGGTCAGCGGATCCAGCCGAAGATAGAAAGCGAGACGATCTTCGTCCGGTGCCGAGATCCCGTGAATGGCGAAGAGGCAGTCCCGGGCGGTCTCCGCATCGCCCTGTCCGGTCCAGCTTTCGCGAGCGTTGCCAAGGAGGAGCGAAAAATCGACGTATCGATCCGCCGTTCCCAGCCGACTCAGATCGATAACGCCCGTGCAGCGGTGTGTATCCGGATCAATCATGAAGTTGGGCAGGCATGCGTCGCCATGGCAGACTACGAGACCGGAAGGCTCATCGATCAGGTGCCTCGGCAGTTCAGCCCGCAGAGCGTCGAACAGTTCGCCCGGCGGAGTGTTCTGATCCTCCGGGGCCAGGAAATCCGGATTGACGGCATCGCGCCGGACGACATCCGCGGCCCGGTCGAACATCGACGCGAGTCGCCGCTCGAAGGGGCAGGATTCCGTTGGCAGTCCATGCAGCAGCTTCAATTGCCGCACGATCGACGGCCAGGCCTTCTTGAGGTCGACCGCGGAGAGCTCGCTTGCCGGCACGCCCGGCAGCGCGCTGATGACGACACATGCTTCATTCTCTGCCGCGATCCACTCGCAGACGGAGGGCGAGCCCACGCGGAACGGCGCCAGCCACGCGACACGATCGCGCTCGCCCTCGAGCAGTGCCATGGCCTTACCGCTCGCAATCTTCGCATAGGCGCTACCGTCGCTGCGACGATAGACGCGGTCACCGGATTCGCCGTGACGAACCGGTATCCATTCCCGACCTACGGGCAGTTTCGGGAGTAGCGTTTCGTCACCGGCGTCGCGCCTGCTCATGAAACCCGCCATTGCAAGTCGGCAACCGCCATCATCCCCGTCCGCGATAGGTCGGCACGCCCTGATCCGGCAGCCAGACGCCCTCCGGCGGGTTTCCCGTCTGCCAGAAAACGTCGATCGGGATGCCGCCGCGGGGATACCAGTAGGCGCCGATCCGTAGCCACTTCGGCGAAAGCAGCGAAACCAGCCGCTTGGCGATCTCGATCGTGCAATCCTCGTGGAAAGCGCCGTGGTTGCGGAACGAATGCAGGAACAGCTTGAGCGATTTCGATTCGACCAGCCAGCCGTCCGGCACATAGTCGATGACGATATGCGCGAAGTCGGGCTGCCCGGTCATCGGGCAAAGCGAGGTGAACTCGGGCGCCGTAAAGCGCACGACGAAGTCCGTGCCGCCGTGCCCGCTCGGCACCCTTTCGAGAACCGCTTCTTCCGGGCTCTGGGGCAGATCGACCTTCGTCCCCAGTTGTGAAAGTCCCGATACGTCAGTCTTGGTCATTTCCGTGATGCTCCACTAACTTTAACGCGCACCCCGTGCGCCTTTTCGCCTTCCGGTTCGACGTGGATGGCGATCTCCGCGCCCGAGTGCACGACGCGAATCGCCTCCTCGATCCGGTCGCAGATATCGTGCGCGTCACCGACCGCCATCGCCTCCGGCACGACCATGTGAAAATCCACGAAAATCGCCGGGCCCGCCTGACGCGTTTTCAGATCATGGACCCCGAGAGACCCGCCGGCATTAGCCGCGATCGCCGCCTTGATCGCCTCCTCCTCGTCCGCCGGCACCGCCTTGTCCATCAGCCCGTCGACGGAGCGCGAAATCACCTTCCAGCCCTGGAAGAGGATGTTGCCCGCGACGATCACGGCGAGCAGCGGATCGAGGATCGCGTAGCCGGTGGCGATGGCGAGAAGAAGGCCGACGAGCACGCCCACGGAGGTCACGACATCGGAGAGAATATGCTGGCCGTCCGCACTCAACGCGGGCGAGCGATGGCGGCTGCCCGCCCGGATAAGCACATAGGCCCAGACCGCATTGACGACGCCGGCAGCAAAATTGATGGCGAGGCCTAGCGTCGGTGCATTCAGAAGCACCGGTGCCATCATTTCGGGGATGGCTTCCCAGATAATCAGCAACGCCGCCAGGACGATCAGTACGCCTTCGATGACCGCGGAGAAGTATTCTGCCTTGTGATGCCCGAAGGGGTGATCGGCATCGGCCGGCTTTGCCGCATAGCCGATCATCGCATAGGCAATAACCGCGGCGACCACGTTGACGGAGGATTCCAGCCCGTCGGACAGGAGCGCCACCGAGCCCGTCACCCACCAGGCGAGCATTTTAAGACCCATCACGGCCAGCGACAGGGGGATGCCCCAGAAGGCGAGTCGCAGGACGGTTCTATTGTCGGTTCCGGTCATCGTCATTCCTCCTGCAGATGCAAACGAGTTGCAGATGCAAGGCCATTCAAATGCAAAACCGCCCGCGCGGGTTTTCGCGCAGGCGGATCATGGGCGCCATATGGGCGATTACAGGCCGCTTGTCAAACGGTCGAATGCCTCGAGCCGATACAGCCGACGCGCAAGAGGTCAGGCTGCCTTGGTCTTCGCCCGTTTGGCGAGATGGGCAACCACGTTCTCGATCATCCGCATGCCGGCGTCGCCGCCGAGCGTCATGATCGATTCCGGATGGAACTGTACGGCCGCCACCGGCTCCTTGCTGTGTTCGATGCCCATGATCGTACCATCTTCGCTTTCGGCCGTGATCACGAATTCGCGCGGCAGGTTGGACGGATCGGCGAAAATCGAATGATAGCGCCCGACCGTCACCTCCTTGCCGAGGCCGGAGAAGACGATGCCGGGTTCGAGCACGCGGATGCGCGAGGGTTTCCCGTGCATCGGGATCGCCAGTTGACGAAGATCGCCGCCATAAGCCTCCGCGAGCGCCTGCAGCCCCAGGCAGACGCCGAAGATCGGCAGGTCCCGCGCCCGCGCCTTCTTGATCGTCGCCTTGCAGTCGAAGTCCTTGGGGGTGCCGGGACCGGGCGAAAGCACGACGAGGTCGGGCTTGACCCGGTCGAAGATTTCCTCGGCCACGGGCGTGCGCACGGTGGTGACAGTCGCGCCCGTCTGGCGGAAGTAGTTCGCCAGGGTATGGACGAAGCTGTCCTCGTGATCGACGAGCAGGATGCTCACTCCGGCGCCAACGGCAGCGACGTCGCGCGCGGCCTTGGCGCTGTTTGCGGATTTGGCGTCGCGGATGGCTGCAATCATGGCAGAGGCCTTCAGTTCGGTTTCGGCTTCTTCTTCTTCCGGATTGGAATCATAGAGGAGCGTCGCACCCGCCCTCACCTCGGCGATCCCGTCCTTGATGCGGATGGTACGCAAGGTCAGCCCGGTGTTCATGTCGCCGTTGAAGCCGACCATGCCGATCGCGCCCCCGTACCAGGCACGCGGGCTCTTCTCGTGGCTCTCGATGAAGCGCATGGCCCAGAGCTTCGGCGCGCCGGTAACGGTCACCGCCCAGGCGTGGCTGAGGAACCCGTCGAAGGCGTCCATATCGTCGCGCAGGCGCCCCTCGATGTGATCGACCGTGTGGATCAGCCGCGAATACATCTCGATCTGACGGCGACCGATCACCTTGACCGAGCCCGGCACGCAGACCCGGCTCTTGTCGTTGCGGTCGACGTCCGAGCACATGGTGAGTTCGGACTCGTCCTTCTTCGAGTTCAAGAGCTTCAGGATCTGCTCGCTGTCTGCGATCGGATCGTCGCCGCGCTTGATCGTGCCGGAAATCGGGCAGGTCTCGATGCGCCGGCCGGAAACGCGCACGAACATCTCCGGCGAAGCACCCACCAGGTATTCCTGGTTGCCGAGATTGATGAAGAAGGAATAGGGCGACGGATTGATCGCCTTCAGCCGATTGGAAATCTCGGACGGGCGGCTTTCGCAGCGCTCGTAGAATTTCTGCCCCGGCACCACTTCGAAAAGATCGCCGCGACGGAAGCTTTCCTTCGCCTTGACGACCAGTTCGGCATATTCGCCCGGGCGGTGATCCCCGTGCGGCGGAATGCTGTCGACGCTCAGGAACGGCTCGGGAGCGATGTCCGCTGCCTTGCCCTCGGTCGAAAGGTCCTCCCTGGCGAAATCGTAGCGGTCGATCCAGGCCTTTGCCGCATAGTGATCGACCACCAGGATTTCGTCCGGCAGGAACAGAACCATGTCGCGCTGGTCGTCCGGACGCGTAAGCTTCAGTTCGATCGCATCGAACTGGAATGCGAGGTCGTAGCCGAAGGCGCCATAGAGGCCGAGGTTCGAGTCCTCCTCCGAGTGGAAGAGGTTCGTCACCGCGCGAAGAACCGTAAAGACCGTCGGCACCTTCGACCGCTCTTCCTCGGTGAAGACACGATCGGGCTCATTGATTGTGAGGTCGAGACGACGGGGCGCAAGCGCGCCGAGCGTAATGTCGGCAACGGACTTCAGATCCTCGGCGATCAGCGCCAGCAGCACTTCGCCGCGTTCGTTATAGGCTTCGATCCAGAGCGAGCGACCGAAGGAGGAGATGGCAAGCGGCGGGTCGACCACCGCAGTGTCCCAACGGGTATAACGGCCGGGATATTCGTAGTTCGAGGAGAAGACCGCGCCGCGCCGCTCGTCGAGCCTGTCGACATAGCCGGCGATCGCGTCGCTGTAGGATGCCTCGCGCCGCTTGCGGGTGACGACGATGCCACCCTTCGTGGTATAACTCTCCGCGCCGTCTTCCAGAATTACCGCTGCCATTCGTCTCGCTCCGTAAAAGCCCGGTCTTTCCACGCGGCCAGAATACGAAAAAAGCCGCCTCGAAATCTCCGGGCGGCTCCATCTCTCAATCACGCATGACTGGTCAAGGCCGCCTCAGCGAGCCCACCACCAGATCGAAATGTTCTGCGTGTTTGCCATGGGCGGAAGTGTTAGCGCGGCTTGCAGTGGCGCGCAAGCGGGAAAACCGCGGACCCAATCTGTCCCTTAAAAAAGAAGGCGGCCACAGCGGCCGCGCTCTCTATGTGTGCCGCCGGATCCTCAGAACCGCTGCGTCATCGAAATCTTGAAGGTTCGCCCCGGCTCCGAATAGAATTCGGCAGGCTGCGTGAACGCATTCTGCGTGTTCACCGCATCCCAATAGGTCTTGTCGAAGACGTTGTAGACCCCTGCATTCACCCTCAGACCCGGCAACTGCTCCGGCTCCCACCAGCCGGTGACATCGACGATGCCGTAACCCGGTGCCTTGAAAGTGTTCGTCGATTTGTCCGAAACGTCCATCGCCGCCGTCAGGATGACGTCAGTCCCCCAGGTTTCGGCGGCGTAACCGACATTGAGGACCCCCTTCAGCGGGGCAACGGAGCCAAGCACCTCGTCGGTATCGAGATCTCGGCCATAGGCATAGGCGAGTGCGGTGCGGACATGGACGCCATTGCCGAAGACTTTATGGCCCGATACCTCGACTCCATGAATAGAGACATTGGCACGGTTGATCGCCTCCGTGATGCCGATCGGGTAGATGCCGGTCGGATCGCGAGAAAAGCGTTCGTCAATGAAGTTCTTATAGCGGTTGTAGAAGGCGCTGACTCGGCCGCCGAACTCGTCGTCACCAAGATTCGCGCCGATTTCGAAACCATGGCTCGTTTCGGGCTTGAGATCGGGATTGCCAATGCTCAGATAGCTGCCCGGCGCGCCGTAATTCAGATAGAGTTCCTCGGCCGTCGGCGGCCGGAAAGCCATCGCCCACTGCGCGAAGAGCTCGACCTCTTGCGCTGCCTGATAGGTTGCAAGAAGCTTCGGCGACAGCGCCAGATCGCTCTGTCCCGGCGGCAAGCCGTCATAATTGGGGTTGCGCATATAGGCGGCGGTATTCTCCGGCGAATAATCGTACCAGTCGAAGCGCAGGCCCGGCGTCAGCGCGAAGGGACCATCGCCGATCGAGATGCGATCCTGCAGGTAGATGCCGATCTTCCTGCTGTCGACGTCGGGGCTGTCCGACTGGTTTGTGTGCAGGAAGTTGCAGGAAGGACTCGGCGCCGTGTCGCAGCTATCCTCGCCCGAGGAATATTGGTGCAGCTTGCCGATGGCAAAGTCGCCGCCGAGCGTGACCTTATGCTGCAGGGAGCCAGTGTCGAAGTACTTGTCGACATAACCGCTGGCGCCGAAGCTCGCTTCTTCGGCCTCGTTGAGACGGGAATAATCCCCGATCACCGAGGTGCTGCGATAGGCGTCGCTACCGTTCTCGCGAAGCAGGCGCTGCCAGTAGATCGTGGCCGAGGCGCTGTCGAACCAGGCGTTGTCGTCGGTGGCCTCGAATTCGTAATCGAGCGACAGGCGCTCGCGCCGGGTGTTGTCGAGCTTGTCGTAGTTACCTGGCTGATAATTGCCGGTAGGGCTCTGGCCGGACATGAAATCGATGTCCTTGTCACGGTCGAAGCGCTCGGCCGTAAAGCCGAAGGTGTGGCCGCTCTCGGTATATTGCCTTACTTTGAAGAGGAGATTGTTCTGATCGTAGTCGGCAGGGTCGGCCTCGGTGCGCGTTGTGGAATAGCCGCCAATGTTGCCGTTGCTTTCCTGCTCATGCCCTTTCTTGTAGCCGCCCTGGAAAAGGACCGCCGTATCGTCGTAGCGCGCGGCAACTGCAGCGGACCCGCCGAGACTTTCGTCCTCGCCGTCATAGGCGAATTTGAAGATACCACCCCAGGTCTTGCCCTCGCCGATCAGGTCCTCCGGCTCGAGTGTGCGCAGCACCACGGCTCCCCCGAGCGCGCCGCCGCCTGCACGGCTGGAATCGGCGCTGCGAACGATGTCGATCGTCGAAAGGGCGGCAAAATCGAAGCTGTCGATGCCTCCATCGGCGTCGCGCGCCCCATCGTCGATAAAGGGGATGGGAATACCGTCGATCGTCGTCAGCACGCGCGGCCCTTCGAGGCCCCGTATATTGACGCTGCCATTCGTGCGGTTGAAGTTCACCCCTGGCTCGAGGCTCCTGCCCAGATCCTCGAAGCTCGAAATCTGGTTGTTGTTCAGTTCCTCTTCCGTCACCTGCTCTGCAAGCGGTGTGTCCGCCACGCCCTCTTTCTCTCCCCCCCTGACGGAAAGTTTCTTTAAGACCGTTACGCGCCCCTGCTTTTCGGCGGCGCCCGCCGCCTCTTCGATGGATTGCGCATGAGAAATTGTTGCTCCGGCGAGGGTAGCGAATGCCGTGCAAGCCAAAAGCGCCAGGCGATGATGCCGGTTGAGCATGGACCAGTCCTTTGAAAGTGTTGGCCGGGCTTGCTGTTGAGCGGCGAACTCAAGGGCTGGCTGGGCAGTGCGGAAATCGAACAAGGCGGCAATTTCCGCCTTATTTCAGCCACATACGAAAACATGAGTATAATTGTCAATATAAATATGGGGGTTCTTCCTCATCTTCATGCCTGCGGCGCGAACTTCGTCCTCAGTTTCAGCACAATTTGAAACAGGATCGTTCCCGGTGCGTTTCGCCGTCTGGGGCTGCAGAAAAGCCTGGGGCTGCAGAAAAGATGGAGAGGACCTCATGCGCCACGCCGGAATCATTCTGATCTCCGCGTTTCTCCTTTCAGGAGCGGCCTTGCCGAAGACCGGACCGGTACCCGCGCCGCGTCCCTCCGCCGGCAGCGGCCAGCCGACGCCCACGCCCAAGCCCGGCACGCCACCCCCGGGTGATGCTGACAGCCTGGAAAAATCCGGCGGAGAAAAGAAGGACGGTGCGCGGGCGGCGCAGGAATTGCCTCCGAGCTGGAAGGACGACGCCCTCGACGTCGGCCCTGTGCTGACGATCGAAAAAGAGAACCCTAAGGAATATGCATCCTGTCTCTCGGAATTGAAATCGCTCGGCGCCGCCTTTGCCGAGATCGATGGCATCGATGACGGCAAGGGCTGCGGCATCGACAAGCCGATCCGGGTCAGTGCGATACTGCCCGATGTGACGCTGAAGCCCGGGGGGGTGATGCGCTGCAAGGCGGCGCTGGCGCTCGCGCGCTGGACGAAGGAAACGGCTGCACCGGCTACCAGAAGCGCCTTCGGGGCCGAGACCCGCATCGTCGCCTTGAACCAGGCATCAACCTATATCTGCCGCCTGAGGAACAATGCGGAGACCGGCAAGATATCCGAACATGCGCGCGGCAACGCGGTCGACATCGCCTCGTTCACGCTCAGCAACGACAAGACGATCGAGATCCAGCCCCGCGACGAGGACGGCACACTCACCGGCGCGTTCCAGCGGGCGGTCACGGCTTCGGCCTGCCTGTATTTCACGACCGTCCTCGACCCCGGCAGTGACGCGGCGCATGAAGATCATCTGCATCTGGACGTTATCGAAAGAAAGAACGGATACCGCTATTGCCGCTGAGGAGGCGCGGTCGCCCCTCAATCCGCTGCCGCGACCTTCTCCCCGCATGCGGGGAGAAGGGAATTGCGGCGAGCGCCCGCGCGGCAGAGCCGCCTCAAAACAACCCCTCGATATAACCCTGCTCGTTCAGCCGTATCCGTTCCGAAGAAGGCACCTTCGGCAGGCCGGGCATCGTCATGATCTCGCCGGTGATGACGACGATGAAGCCGGCGCCGGCCGCCAGCCGGACCTCGCGAATTGGCACGGTGTGACCGGTCGGCGCTCCGCGCAGGTTCGGGTCGGTGGAAAAGGAATACTGCGTTTTAGCCATGCAGATCGGCAGATGGCCGTAGCCCTGATCTTCCCAGGTGCGCAGTTGATCGCGAACCACCTTGTCGGCGATCACCTCGCTCGCATGATAAATATCCTTGGCGATCGTTTCGATCTTTTCGAAGAGAGGCATCTCGTCCGCGTAGAGCGGTGAGAACTGCGAATGGCCGGCATTGGCGAGGTCCACGACCTTGTAAGCGAGCTCCTCGATGCCCGCCGAACCCTCGGCCCAGTGCTTGCAGAGAACCGCTTCGGAGCCGAGCGTGCGGACATAGTCCTTGATCGCACGGATCTCGGCCTCGGTATCGGAGGTGAAGTGGTTGATCGCGACGAGCACGGGGACGCCGAATTTCTTGACGTTCTGGATGTGACGGCCGAGGTTCGGGCATCCCTTCCTCAGCGCCTCGACGTTCTCCCTGGCGAGATCCTCTCTCTTGACGCCTCCGTTCATCTTGATCGCCCGGACGGTGGCGACGATCACCGCTGCATCCGGCTTGAGACCTGCCTTGCGACACTTGATATCGAAGAATTTCTCTGCGCCGAGATCCGCTCCGAAACCGGCCTCGGTCACGACGTAGTCGGCGAGCTTCAACGCCGTCGTGGTGGCCACGACCGAATTGCAGCCATGCGCGATGTTGGCGAAGGGGCCGCCGTGTACGAAGGCGGGATTGTTCTCGAGCGTCTGCACCAGATTGGGCTGCATCGCGTCCTTGAGCAGCACCGCCATCGCCCCGTCGGCCTTGATGTCGCGTGCAAAGACGGGGCTCTTGTCGCGGCGGTAGCCGATGATGATGTTGCCGAGCCGCCTTTCGAGGTCCTTGATGTCCATAGCCAGACACAGGATCGCCATGACTTCCGAGGCGACGGTGATGTCGAAGCCGGTCTCTCTTGGATAGCCGTTGGCGACGCCGCCGAGCGAGCCGACGATCTGGCGAAGCGCCCGGTCGTTCATGTCCATGACCCGCCGCCAGGCGATGCGGCGAATGTCTATCGCCTGTTCGTTGCCCCAATAGATGTGGTTGTCGATCAGGGCGGCGAGAAGATTATGCGCCGACGTAATGGCATGGAAATCGCCGGTGAAATGAAGGTTGATGTCCTCCATCGGCACCACCTGGGCGTAACCGCCGCCCGCCGCCCCGCCCTTGATGCCGAAACAGGGGCCGAGCGACGCCTCGCGAATGCAGACGATCGTCTTCTTGCCGATCCGGTTCAGGCCGTCGCCGAGACCGACGGTGGTCGTCGTCTTGCCCTCGCCCGCCGGAGTCGGATTGATGGCGGTCACCAGGATGAGCCGGCCGTCCCTTTTTTCCTGCTGCGCCGCAATGAACTCGGCGCTTACCTTGGCCTTGTCATGGCCATAGGGAAGCAGATGCTCCGGCGGAATGCCTAGTTTGGCGCCCACCTCCATAATCGGTTGCTTGCGCGCGGCACGCGCGATCTCGATGTCGGACTTTACCTCTCCCACGGCTTCCCCCCAGTTTGCCTCGCGCATCCCGCCTCCTCCGCGGGGTGCGCAGGTCCGTTCCTTTGCCTAGGCTCGCACGTCGCCCGTCAACGGGCAAGAATGTCGCGCATTTCCACGAGGTTCGACCGGACGCGGAGAATGTAGAAGCCCATCGTCGCGAGATGGGTCGGCATGATCCAGCCGTCCTCGCGGCCGTTCGAAATGATGAGCGGCTGGATTCTGAGCGCAGCGCGAAGCTGCTTCATCGTCTCGGTATAGATCGGCCCCAGGCCACGCTGGGTGACGACATTCTCGAAATCGGCACCGGCAGCCGAGAGAATGCCGTAATAGCCGTAGAGCTGGCCGAAGGCGAACCAGAAGCGGTCGTCGGCCCGCGTGTCGAACCAGCCGCCATTGTGGAACTCCGATCGTTCGCGGATGATCGCCGAGGTGTTGCCGAGATCATTGGCGACGCGATCGAGGAACTCGACCATGTTGTCGGACCGTCCGTCGAAGATCGCCTCGCACTTGCCGAGCGAGACGTTGAACTTCCTGAGGTCGCGCATCGCCGAGCGATAGAAGCTGGGCGTCGGGGTCTTCGGACCAAAGGGGTTAAGGCCGAAATACCAGGTTTCCTCGTCGAACTGGATATTGCCGCGCGCGCTCTGCAGGTCCGCATTGACTCCCGATGTACCGCGGACACGGCCGAGCGAATCCACCAGTTCCACCGCTGTGCGCCGGACCGCCTGATTGATGCCGCGCTGGAAGGACGCCTTGTTGTCCAGCCAGGGCGTATCGTCCCAGTCCAGTCCGAAAAAGCCGAGCTTGTAGCCGAGCATCGACGAGATCCAGGCATTCTGATTGACATTGAGATCGATGAGATCGGCCGCCACCTCGACGACGGCCGAGGTCTGGCAAACCGTTCCGGCCGGAAGCTCCGCCACTGCGAGAGCCTCGGTCGTGCTGTCCGCAGCGGAGGGTGCGACCGTAGCTCGGTTCGCGTCAGCCGCAGAACCGGACTGGCCCGTCGTCGTTCCAGGTCCGCTGACGGGCGAACCGGCCGGAGTCCTGCGGTCGGCGAGCTTGTAGCGGTCGACATAGTCCGGGTCGAAATTCGTCCAGGCTTGCGTCTGCCAGACAAAGTAGGCGTAGAAGAGCACGAGGCAGAGGAGGATCAGGCCGATCGGCCCCTTGATGATCCAGCTTCGTCCCCGGTACCAGTTGCCGAGCGCGACGAACGGCCACAGAAGCCAAGCCACCGCCAATCCGATGCCACGGCCGATCGCCGTGAATACACGCTGGAAGAACGCAACGATCGGATCGAACATGTTTTATTCCTCTTTGAGACCGTAGAGCTTATGACGGAAGGCGGCCTTGTCCTTGAGATATGTGCCGGTCAGTGTCGCAACAACATATTCGCGGAACTTTTCGCTGTAGCCCTCATAGGCTTTGTAGAAGCCTTGCTTGTCGAACACGAATCGCGAGACGAAATCGCGAGGGACCAGTTCGGAGATCAGGCGGTTGACGAGCCATTGATCGGGATGCTGCGGGGCGGCCCGGACGAGCAGAAACCGGTTCTCCGGGGCGACGTCCTGCATCCTGATCGTACCCGTCGCGGCGATCGCCCGCGCCATTTCCTGGAGGAAGGGATAAATCCCGTCGCGCGCCACCAGCGCGGCATTGCGGTGGATCCAGGTCTGGAGCCATATCCGGTCGACACTTGTCAGATCGGCCTGCGGATCGGCATCGTTGACGAGCCCACGGATCACCATGTCCGCGCGATGCTGGAAGAGGCCGGACTCCTGCACCCAGGATGCCTGCGGCAATTGCAGCCGGTTGGTCGTCGCCAGAAAGTCATAGATGCGGGCGTGGTCGGTTATGGCGATGTAGCTGACCTGCCAGGGCCGCGAACGGCGAAAACCGGGCACGGAAGGGTCGCAGATGACCGTCGTCGTCTTCTCGTCGAGAAAGACGTAGACGCCGCCGAAGTGATTTGCCCAGAAGGCCTCGTGGCGGAAGACGAGTTCGTCCGGCACGAGCACGTTCTGCCTTATGTCGCCGGTCGTCCTGGCGAGTTCGACCATCCGATCGAGCATCGCGTCGTCCGCCCACGCGTTCGGCACCTTTTTCAGCCGGTCGACGAGCTCGCGCAGTTCGGTCGCCTTGCCGAGCATGTCCTCGGCCGAGAGCACCCGGAAGCGGACTTCGTTGATGGAAAGCAGATCGTCAATGTCCTCGACGACCGAGACCGAATCCTCGATCTCGCCGTAGAGCGCATCCTTGATGGTGATCGCATTGATCGCGCGGCCATTGGCGTTGAAGAATTCGTGCATCAGCGCCGCGGTGTTTGAGAAGCTCGTGTGCACGACCGGAAGCTCCGCCTGCGCCGGCGTCAGGATGATGAAGCGCCGGTTGACCCGGTTCGGATCCAGATAGTCGCGGTCGCCGATTTCCTCGGCGATTTCGGGTGAGAAGCCGGTCATGTCGATGCTGAACCGCTGAAGAGCCGTCGGTTTCAGCCCGAAGCCTTTGAGAGCCTTGTTATAGCGCGAGACGAGATGCGGTTCGGAAATGTCGAGCAGCCGTCCATAGATGAGCTCCGCTTCCAAAAGGCGCTTCATGCGGCGATGCTCCTCAGCATTCTGCCCCTCACCCTAGCCCTCTCCCCGCGCGCGGGGAGAGGGGACACCGTCGTGGCCTGCTTCAACCTCCCCGGCCAGAAGCAAGTTCGTCCCCTTCCCCCGCCTGCGGGGAAAGGGTTAGGGTGAGGGGCGGACCGAGACGCCGATTTCGACGCCCGACTCATCTCTTCTCCCCCGGAATGAAGGTCAAATCAGCACTCCTCATTGCTCCCACCATCCGCTTTTCCAGGACCGCCACGATCGTCTCCAGCACCGCCGCGCGGTCATTGAAGACGTCCGTATTCCAGAAGCGGAGCACACTCCAGCCATTCGTGATCATGAACGCGTCGCACCTCTCATCGCCGCTGCCGATCTGATGCTGACTGCCGTCGACCTCGACGACCAGCCGCTCATCACGGCAGGCGAAATCAGCATAGTAACGACCGATGGGGACCTGCCGGACGAACTTGAAGCCGTTTAGTCGCCGGCCTCTCAGTTCCGACCAAAGGAGCGCTTCTGCTTCATTGTCGCTTTGCCGCAGACCTCTCGCGCGTTCTGTCTGACGTTCGTTCGCTCCTCTCATGCTTGCGGTTTGCCCCTCATGCTTGCGGGTTGCCCCTCACCCTAGCCCTCTCCCCGCGCGCGGGGAGAGGGCTAGGGTGAGGGGCAAATGCCGCGAACACAACCTTCATCCCTGCCACCTGCCCTCGCGCTTCATCGTCTCGATCTCTCGGATCGCCCTCTCGCGCTGACGCCCGCGGCGGATGATCTCGCCGACGGCCGCGTCGTCGGATTTGTCGGTGTAGCGGAACTCGCTGTCCGCATAGCGGTTGATTTCCTGCAGCACCATGTCGATGGTGATCGGGCTTCGCAGTTGCTCGATCATCGCCTTCTTCTCGTCGTAGGGCCTGTGCATGAACGTGCCGGCGTCCCGGAACCAGTCGTCGGGCAGTTCGACGTCCATGGCCCTCAGCTTGACGGCATCAGTGATGTTCCTGATGGCGCGCCCGGTGAAGCGGGGTTCCGCCTCCTTGATCATGTGCAGATAGGCGCCCACATCGGCGAGCGTGGCGATCTTGCCCTTCTCCTTCTGATAGCGCTCCCAGACGGCGGCAAGCCCCTCCTCCTGCGGTCGCGCATGCGCGGCATAGGATTGCGAGACGGCGCGCTTGATCTCCTGACCGGCATAGAGGTCGTGCTCGCCGAGCGGGATCTTGTGGTTCTTGCCGACGAGCAGCGCGAAGATGTCGATGTAGTCGTCCTCCGTCTGCGGCCCGTCGACCAGCCAGCGCGCACCGGCCCGCTGGCGCAGCGCGTCGTCGACATTCTCGGGATAGTTGGAGAACATGCCGAAGGTGCAGTTGCCGCGCACCACCGTCGAGGCGCCGGCGAAGCTCTCCATCAGCACCGCCGTCACCTCGTGCTGACCGGCCGAGGCACGGTCGTCGGAGCGCTTTGCCGCCACCTGATCGACATCGTCGATCGTGCCGAAGCCGATCGCCCGCGGGTTCACGACGTTGTTGACGAATTCCTTGCAATTCTGGCCCGATTTGCCCTGATAGGAGGAAATCTGGTCGACGCCGAAATTCTCGTAATGGAAGGGATAACCGGCGATGCCGCAATATTCGTGCAGCATGCCGGCGAGCATCTGAATCAGGATCGTCTTGCCGGTGCCCGGCATGCCGTCGCCGATGAAGGTGAAGAGAAAGCCGCCGAGTTCGACGAAAGGGTTCATTTGCCGGTCGAAGTCGTAGGCCATCAGCATCTTGGCGAGCTTCAGCGCCTGGTACTTGGCGATGTGGTTGCCGATGATCTCCTCGGGCTTCTTGAAGGTCATCACCAGCGGCTTGCGCTTCTGCCCGGGCGCGACGTCGAAACCGTTGAGCGTAAAATCGTCCTGGTCGAGCCGGATATGCACGCTCTCGAAATTCTGCAGACCGGTGAAACGCGCCCTGCGCGCAATCAGACCCTCGATCGCGATGCGGGAAAAGGCCCGGGCTCGGGCGACCAGCGCGAGCTCGTCCGGCGCACCGGCGATGCTGCGGTCGAGACCGGCGACCATGGTTTTCAGCGCATCCTGCGGCGTGTCGAAAAGGAAATCCGGCTCCGCGGCATCGTCCACCGGCTCGCCCTCTTCCTGCAGCGTCGCGCCGAGATAGGCGGCAAGCGTGAAGGCGGCGATATAGGCCGAAGCGGAGAGCAGCGCTTTGAAATGAGCCGCATCCTCGCCGGTAAGCGGCGCGGTGGCGTTACGCGCCTGCAATTGTTCAAGGTTCGTCTGCCGCGCGAAGACATCGGCAACAGCCAGCGCCACCTGGATGCCGCGACGGGTGCGATAGAGCACCGAATGCTGCGCCGGCGACAGGAGCGGGTCGGCGCTGCGAACCGCCTGGATGGTGCGTGCGAGTTCGACCTCGCGGCTGCGGCGCTGACCGCCGGTCGATACCGTCGAGACGAAACGGCGCCCCGTCCCTGCCAGCGGCGTGGCGGCCGCGCCATCGTCCCGCTCGATAACGGCAAGCTTGGTGACCAGGCTCTGCGCCACCGCCTGATGTCTGGCGATCTCGTCCTCATGCAGTGTCGTCAGCCCTGTGTTCAATGCCATGGCTCAGACCTCGCTCACCACCTGGTTGCCGGATATGACATGCACCTTGTAATCGCCGAAGACCTGGGCGGCCTCGCCGGAGGCATAGAGCGCCTGGTACGCGTCGTGCGGCACCAATGCATGCTTCTCATATGCGCTGACCCCCATGCGCGCCGCCTCCAGATCGGCGGTGTCGATGTGGAACTCTTCCTGCGCCTGGGTGGAGGACCAGAAGCCACGCGTTGCCGGCCGCTCCGCCTTCGAGAAGACCTCCTGCACCGTCCAGGTGAGCAGCCACGCATTCTCGGTCTTGCGCACCCTGGAGAGAATGTCGTTGACCCTCGCATTGTTCTCGGTGATGCCCGCCGAATAGAAGGGGCCGAGCACGATCCGGCGAAGCTGCTTCGGATGCAGTTCGGGGAAGTCCCTGTCGAGATTTGTGGCGATCGTTGCCGGCGTCAGCGAATAGGCGCTGTTCTTGGAGGCGAAATCGTCGAAACGGCTTGCGAGCTCCGGATTGAGCAGGCCACCGACCGGCAGCGGAATCTCGACTCCCGGATTGAGCTTGCCATCCTCGGTCACCAGCATCTCGACGATATTCTCCGAGGAATCCTCGATCGTCGCCATATAGATCATCGGCAGCGTCTGACTGCCGTCGAACGCGCCCCAGGAAACGACGTAATAGGGCCGCATCGTCTTCGGATTGACCGCGACCCGGATCGTCTCCGGCAGGATGAACGGCGAAAAGATATCCCCCTTGCCGATCTGCTCCAGATAGAGCCTTTCGGCCATGCGAACCTGAAGCGCCTCGGGGAACGCCCTCTGCCTCAGGATGAAATCGACCATTTCCTCGCGCAGCGCATCGGAGGAAGGAATGCTCGCAAGCCGCTTCTCCGCATTCTGCCGGTCGTTTTCGAGTTCCAGCACGTTCTGGAAAACCGGAAAGCCGCTTTCGGCGCGCGAGATGCGAAACTGTTCGACGAAACCGATCCGGTTTTCCCAGCAGGCGATCGAGGCTTTCAGCCGGGAAAGATAGGGACCGATGACTTCGCCGACGACGCTGTCGCGGTAAAGCGGCGAATTGCGGTCTCCGAGGAAGAGCTCGAGCCCTGCGAGCGCCGCCCGGACGGAGCCGAAATATTGCCTGACGGCCGAAGGAATGGCGGTATTCATGGCAGCTCTCCCGGCAAATGCCGAAAGGCGGTCGCAGATCGGATCATTGCCGCCTTGCCGATCACTGCTTCACATAATTTGCTGCATTATGCTTGTCCATCACCGTCTGGAAGCGGCGCGCGAAGGCGTCGTCGGCGAGTTTCTTGCGCCGCTGGATATCCTGCGTCGCAAGCATGTTCTTTTCATGCATCTCGAGCAAATCGCCGATGTGGCGCTGTGCGGCCGCGCCGATCCCGGCCATGGTCTCCTCGGCGGCCGTGTCCACCTGACTGCCGAGCGTGTTGATCTTGTGCGCCACGTCCTGCTGCGCAGCCGTCTTCAACGAATCTTCCAGTGCCTTGTAGAGAACGATGCGCTGTTCCGTGTCGATGGTAAGCTTGTTGATCAGCGTGTTCTGGGCGGCGATCTGGTTGTTCAAAGAATCGACGAAGGTCTGGAACATGGCCGTGTAGCGCTCGAGCGTCTGGCTCTCGGCCAGAAGCTCCTGTTCCTTCGCCTGCTTTTCATTGTATTCGGTCGCAAGCTGCGAGCGTTCGCCTTCGAGGTCGGTTCGGGTCTTCTGGTCTGTCGAGGCGGCGATCCTGTTCTCGATATCGAGCAGCAGCGGGTTGAGCTCTTCGATCCGCTTCTGAGTCTGTTCCAGCGCAGCCATCGTGCCCTTGCGGCGCTCGATCACCTGGATGAGGCTCTGCTCGGAGGTCTTGTAGCGCTGGTCGAGAATCGCCTTCTGGTCCTTGAGGATGCCGACGATGGTATCCGATTTCGACAGCAGTTCCTGCAGGTTGCCGGCAAGCGACATGTTGCGCACGCGATCGGTCCGCAGCCTCTGCATCTTCTGCTTCGAGAAGATTCCGATGAACTTCTCGTAGCCGGTGTAGCTCTTCATGCTTTCGAACTCGGCACCGAAGACGTTGGTGGCGTCCTCCAGTCCGATGATCAGATCGGCGATGTTGGCTTCCATCACCTTCTGCTGGTTGACGACGTCCTGAATGCGGGCGTTCTCGATATCGAAATTGACGTCGCCGAGCTTGGTGTCCGCCTTGGCGAATTGCTCGAGAACGACGCCGGACTGCTCGAGCTTGCTGCGCATCTCCTTGACGACGGTTCTGGTCTTCTCGATCTCGGTGTCAAAATTCTGAAGCGTCGTCATTGCCTTCTCCCCTAAGCCAGCCAGCAGTGCGAGCGGACTATTTCAGCCCTTGATTGCACTTATATAAAGGATGTTTAGCACGGATCGACAAGGGCGGTGGCCGCTTTTTCGAGCGCACGACAGTAGGGCCGGTGCATCGCCGCCGGCCGGCTTGCGCGTCACCCTTCGTGCATCCGGTCTTCCCAATGGCAACGACAATAGGAGACGTATTTCTCATTGCCGCCGACATCCACCTGAGCGCCCTCCCGCATGACCTTGCCGCGGCCGTCGAGGCGAACGACCATCGTTGCCTTGCGCCCGCAATGGCAGATGGTCCTGACTTCGCGCAGCTCATCCGCGATAGCGAGCAGAGCCATGGAGCCGGGGAAGAGCTTGCCCTGGAAGTCCGTCCTCAGGCCATAGGCCATGACCGGAATGCCGAGGCGATCCGCCACACGCGCCAACTGCCAGACCTGATCTTCACCGAGGAACTGCGCCTCGTCCACGAAGACGCAGGCGATTTCACCGGAGCCGTCGCCGTTCAGGCGCTCGATCAGCGCATGGAGATCGTCCTCGCTGCGGAAGGGGATCGCCTCCGATTCCAGCCCGATGCGAGACGCGATGCGACCCTGGCCGGCGCGGTCGTCGAAGGCTGCGATCAGCATCACGACGCGCATGCCGCGCTCTTGATAGTTGTAGGCGGCCTGCAGGAGCAGCGTGCTCTTGCCCGCATTCATCGTCGCATAGCTGAAATAAAGTTTGGACATGGTCCCATCTCCGGACATCGTGCCCGCTACATGACGGGGCACGCGTCCGATGACCAGAGCATCCCGCAGCGACTCACAGATTTCCGAGAGGGCGCACATGCGATGGCCCGCAAGTCCTGCTCGCATCGGGGGGGCGGTATTTCGCGGGCATTGCGACATCAGGCGTCGCTTTGTGCATCCCGTTAATGTACTGAGGCAATACACTTCTTTAAACGCCAGGGCGCTTGAATTCGCGCTTCATTGGTGTTTGGCTAACGCTTCATTGGTGTTTGGCTAAAAAAAAGAACACAAGGCAGGGGAACGACGACGATGATAAGGACGCTTTCTCTCAAATTCACGCTGGCGGGAGCCGTTTGCATGGCAACCCTGACCGCCGGAAGCGCTTTTGCAGCCGAACCGGAAAGCTGCGGCACGGTCCGCTTCTCCGACGTCGGCTGGACCGATATCACAGCGACCACGGCGACCGCGACGACCATCCTCGAGGCGCTCGGCTACGAAACGGACGTGAAGGTCCTGTCTGTGCCGGTTACCTACACATCGCTGAAGAACAAGGACATCGACGTCTTCCTCGGCAACTGGATGCCGACCATGGAAGCGGATATCGCCCCCTACCGCGAGGATAAATCCGTCGAGACGGTGCGCGAAAACCTCGCAGGCGCGAAATACACGCTTGCGACCAATGCCAAGGGCGTGGAACTGGGCATCAAGGACTTCAAGGATATCGCAGCCCACAAGGACGAACTCGACGGCAAGATCTACGGTATCGAGCCGGGCAATGACGGCAACCGCCTGATCATCGACATGGTCGAAAAGGGCACCTTCGATCTCAAGGGCTTCGAAGTCGTCGAATCCTCCGAGCAGGGGATGCTGGCGCAGGTCGCCCGCGCCGAGAAGTCCGGCGACCCGATCGTCTTCCTCGGATGGGAACCGCATCCGATGAACGCCAATTTCAAGCTCACCTATCTTTCCGGTGGCGATGACGTATTCGGCCCGAATTACGGCGGCGCGACGGTGCACACCAATGTGCGCGCCGGATACACGACCGAATGCCCGAACGTCGGCAAGCTTCTCCAGAACCTTTCGTTCTCCCTCCAGATGGAGAACGAGATCATGGGCAAGATCCTCAACGACGGCGAAGACCCGGAGAAAGCTGCGGCCGCGTGGTTGAAGGACAATCCGCAGAGCATCGAACCCTGGCTTGCGGGGGTCACGACCAAGGATGGCGGCGACGGACTGGCCGCGGTCAAGACCGCCCTCGGCCTCTGACCGGCGGCAGATCACGCGTGGCATTTTGAATTGCTGCATGTTCCGTGCTCAAATCGGCTCCGATATGGGAAATGCAGTGAGGCGGGGAAACACCCCGCCTTTTTTCCACCGGTCTTTTGACCTGAGTGTTGACCCTGGCAAGAGGGACCCTGTTTCGTGGAATTCCTGACTGAAAACCCCATCCCGATCGGCGCCTGGGCGAAGTCTTTCGTCGACTGGCTGACGACGAATTTCAACCTGTTCTTCGACCAGCTCGCCAACGTGCTTTCGGCGATCATTTCGGTCCTGCTCTACATCCTCCAGACGCCGCACCCGCTTATCATCATCGCCGTCGTGACGGCGCTCGCATGGTGGTTCCGCCGCTCCCTCGGCATTGCCGCCTTCACCTGTCTCGGGCTACTCCTGATCGTCAATCAGGGCTATTGGCAGGAGACCACGGAAACGCTGGCGCTGGTTCTTGCGGCAACCTTTGTCAGCATGGCCGTCGGCGTGCCCCTCGGCATAGCTGCGGCGCGCCGTGCCTGGATCTACTCGATCATGCGGCCGATTCTGGACCTGATGCAGACGATCCCCACCTTCGTCTACCTCATTCCGGCGCTGATCCTTTTCGGACTCGGAATGGTACCGGGGCTGATCGCCACCGTCATTTTCGCCATTCCCGCGCCGATCCGGCTGACGCGGCTCGGCATCATCTCGACGCCGCCGGCGCTGGTCGAGGCCGCCGAATCCTTCGGCGCGACGCCCTGGCAGGTGCTGCGCAAGGTCGAACTGCCCTTCGCCATGCCGCAGATCATGGCAGGCCTGACCCAGACCATCATGCTGTCGCTCTCGATGGTGGTGATCGCAGCGCTCGTCGGTGCCGACGGTCTTGGCGTGCCCGTCCTCAGGGCGCTGAACACGGTGAACATCGCAAGGGGATTCGAGTCCGGTCTCTGTATCGTCATTCTCGCGATCGTTCTCGACCGTCTTTTCCGCTCGTCCGATGAAGGAGAAGGCGCATGACCGACGCCGTCATTTTCAAGAATGTCGACATCATCTTCGGCAAAAACCCGCAGATTGCGGTGCAGATGGTCGACCAGGGCAAGACGCGCGACGAGATCGGTGCCGCCACAGGCCTAGTACTGGGCGTCGCCGGCGCTTCGCTGACCATCAATGAAGGCGAGATCCTCGTTCTGATGGGGCTGTCCGGCTCCGGCAAATCGACGCTGCTCAGGGCCGTCAACGGCCTCGCGCCGGTGGTGCGCGGCGAGGTCGAGGTCAAGACCGCGAACGGATCGCTGAACCCCTATCGCTGCAACGCCAAGTCTCTGCGCGACTTCCGCATGCATACGGTCTCGATGGTGTTCCAGCAGTTTGCGCTTCTGCCGTGGCGAACGGTGGCGGACAATGTCGGCTTCGGGCTCGAACTGGCCGGCGTTGCCGATGCCGAACGAAGAAAGCGCGTCGGCGAGCAGCTTGAACTCGTCAACCTGGCCAAGTGGGCGGACCGCAAGGTCAACGAGCTCTCGGGCGGCATGCAGCAGCGGGTCGGCCTCGCAAGAGCCTTCGCGACCGGCGCCCCGATCCTGCTGATGGACGAGCCGTTCTCGGCTCTCGACCCGCTGATCCGCACGCGCCTCCAGGACGAACTGCTCGAATTCCAGCGGCGGCTGAAAAAGACGATTCTCTTCGTCAGCCACGATCTCGACGAGGCCTTCCGTATCGGCAACCGCATCGCCATCATGGAAGGCGGAAGAATCATCCAGTGCGGGACGCCGCAGGAGATCGTGAAGGAGCCGGCAAATCAGTACGTGGCCGATTTCGTCCAGCACATGAACCCGATCACCATGCTGACGGCGAAGGATGTGATGCAGACCGGCGTCGGGCGAGCCGCCGCCAGTACCGGCGTTTCGGCAACGGCCAGGCCCACTACGCCGCTCGTCGATATTCTCGACGCCATGTCGCGTCAGCCGGGCAGCATAGGTGTGGTCGACAACGGCTCCGTCGTCGGGACCATCGACGCCCAGAACATCGTCGAAGGATTGACGCGCCACCGCAACAAAAGTTGACGCGGCACGCTGGCCCGCCGGAAGGAGTCGATCATGAGCGAGAAACCCAGTGTGCTACGCGAGACGGACGAGGAAGCACGCAAGCTCGCCCGGGTGCTTCTTCGTTCGGCGAGAAGCGGCGCGCTTGCCGGGATCGAGCCGGAGAGCGATGGTTTTCCCTTCGTCAGCCGTGTACTCGTCGGCATCGATATCGACGGAACGCCGGTCATCCTCGTGTCGCGGCTGTCGACGCATACTCAAGCGCTCACGGCGGACCGGCGCGCTTCGCTGCTGACCGGTGAGCCGGGCAAAGGCGACCCGCTCGCCCATCCGCGCCTGACGGTCCAGTGCGAGGCGGAGGCCGTCCCGCGCGATTGCGCGCTCCACCTGCGTCTTCGCGAACGATTCCTTCGCCGGCACCCCAAGTCCAAGCTCTATGCCGATTTTCCGGACTTCGGCTTCTTCCGTCTCAACCCGCTTCGGGCAAGCCTCAATGGCGGCTTCGGCCGCGCCTATGTGCTGACGGCGGAGGATCTCGCCATCGCTTCGCCGGCCGCTGCCGCCATCGCGGAAATGGAAGGCGGCGCGATCGAGCACATGAACGCCGATCACGCCGAAGCCGTGAGATATTATGCAACCACTCATTGCCGCGCACCGGAAGGCGACTGGAAGATCGTCGGCATCGATTCGGCAGGGCTCGACCTGTCGGACGGCGACCGTCTGCGCCGCCTGGAGTTCGAGACGCCCCTTGCCGACGAGGCCGAATTACGGCCAATTCTAAAAAAACTTTACCGTTAATCGCATCTTAGCTACCCCCATTTCTTGCAGGGGGTGGTTGCCCTTTTATGCATCACGGCTAATTATCGTGCTTCATCAATCATAACTACGTGTGATGAATTCTCGCATGGAGCACACGATGCAGCCTCTTCCGCCTGAAAAACACGAGGACGCCGAAATAGCAGCCGGTTTCCTTTCGGCCATGGCAAATCCGAAACGCCTGCTCATCCTCGACTCTCTAGTCAAGGAGGAAATGGCGGTTGGCGCCCTGGCCCATAAGGTCGGGCTGAGCCAATCGGCTCTTTCTCAGCACCTCTCGAAGCTTCGTGCGCAGAATCTGGTCAGCACTCGTCGTGACGCACAGACGATCTATTATTCGAGCTCGTCCGGCGCCGTGTTGAAGATTCTTGGCGCACTATCCGACATCTACGGCGAAGACACCGATGCCGTGGACGAAAAGCCTCTGGTTCGCAAATCGGCGTAACCTCCCAGCACGTCCGTTCGACCGAACAGCATGCCTCATCAAGCCCCGCCGATCCGATCGCGGGGCTTCATTTTTTGGCGGGCGAGCAGGCCTTCTCGGTCCTGTCGCAGACTGTCCCGCAGCATCGTGCTACATGATCGTGCCATGAACCTTGAAAGCGAAATTCTCATTCTCACCGGGCCACCCGGCTCCGGAAAGACCACGACAGCGCAGGCGCTCGCGGCAGAGCCAGGATCATCGAAGGTCCATCTTCACTGCGACGACTTCTGGCATTTCATCAAACACGGGGCGATACCGCCCTATCTGCCCGAAGCTCACGAACAAAACGCCGTCGTTGTTGACGTGTTGACGAAAGTGGCCGCAACCTACGCACATGGCGGCTATTTCGTCATTGTGGACGGGATCGTCGGACCGTGGTTCCTGGAACCATTCAGGAAAATCACGGCACTGCTCCACTACGTCGTTCTGCGTCCGCCGCTCGACGTCGCCATCCGGCGCTGCCAACAGCGCGGCGGGGACACATTGACAGACCCCGTGCCCATCGCGGCGCTTCATCAGCAGCTCTCATCGCTCGGCCCCCTCGAGCGGCATGTTCTCCCGACCGAAGGACACACTCGGGAGGGCACGCTGAGTGCCGTGATCCAGGCAGTGGAAAGCGGATCGTTTCGCCTGGCTTGACGCCCATCGGCGGGCTGATAGTTTGACCAACGGGTAAAGAATCCGCCCGGCAAATCCAGATTGCCGGGACTCGACGAGGAGGAAAGACATGTCCAACCGCCTGAACACCACGCCCAACGACCTCAGAGCCTTCTGGATGCCCTTCACGGCCAACCGGCAGTTCAAGAAGGAACCGCGGCTGTTCGTCGGCGCCAAGGACATGTACTACACCACCCATGACGGGCGGACGGTTCTCGATGGAACTGCAGGGCTCTGGTGCGTCAATGCAGGTCACTGTCGTCCGAAGATCACCGAGGCGATTCGCGAACAGGCGGGCGAACTCGACTACGCGCCGGCCTTCCAGCTCGGCCATCCGAAAGCCTTCGAGCTCGCAAACCGGCTGGTCGACATCGCGCCCGAGGGCATGAACCACGTCCTCTACACCAACTCAGGATCGGAATCGGTCGATACCGCCTTGAAGGTGGCTCTCGCCTACCACCGCGCCAAGGGCAATGGCTCGCGCTTCCGCCTCATCGGCCGCGAGCGCGGCTATCACGGCGTCAATTTCGGCGGTATTTCGGTCGGCGGCATCGTCGCCAACCGAAAGATGTTCGGCACGCTGCTGACGGGCGTCGATCACCTTCCGCACACGCATCTGCCTGCCAAGAACGCCTTTACCCGCGGCGAGCCCGAGCACGGCGCCGACCTCGCGGCCGAACTCGAGCGCATCGTCACCCTGCATGACGCCTCGACGGTCGCCGCAGTCATCGTCGAGCCCGTCGCCGGCTCGACCGGTGTTCTCATCCCGCCGAAGGGCTATCTCCAGAAGCTGCGCGAAATCTGCACCAAGCACGGCATCCTGTTGATCTTCGACGAGGTCATCACCGGCTACGGCCGCCTCGGCACGCCCTTTGCCGCTCAATATTTCGACGTGAAGCCGGACATCATCACCACGGCCAAGGGGCTTACCAATGGCGTCATTCCGATGGGCGCGGTCTTCGTGACATCGGAAATCTACGACGCCTTCATGACCGGGCCGGAACACCTGATCGAGTTCTTCCACGGCTACACCTATTCGGGCAATCCGATCGCCTCGGCCGCGGCGCTTGGAACGCTGGATACCTACAAGTCAGAAGGGCTGCTGACGCGCGCCGCCGAACTTGCCCCCTACTGGGAGGAGGCGCTGCACTCGCTGAAGGACTGCCCGCATGTCATCGACATCCGCAATATCGGGCTGATCGGCGCGGTCGAACTCGAGCCGATCGCCGGCGAGCCGACAAAGCGCGCCTTCTCCGCCTTCCTCAAGGCTTACGAGAAAGGTCTACTGATCCGCACTACGGGCGACATCATCGCATTGTCGCCGCCGCTGATCATCGAAAAGCAACAGATCGACGAGCTTTTCGACAAGCTGCGCGACGTTCTGAAGAACAATATCTGAGGCATTCCTGCCAAAGGCAAAATCCTTTCCCCGGATACGGGGAGAGGGTTATTGTCATGAAATCAATATCAAGGACGAGGTGCACGCATGTCCGAAGCGCTCGAACGTCTCATCGATCAGGGCGTCGGCCGCGAGCCGGCGGACATCGTGCTCAAGGGCGGGCGGTTCTTCGATCTGGTCACCGGCGAGCTGGTCGCCTCCGACATCGCCATTTCGGGCGAGCGGATCGTCGGCACCTGCGGCGACTATCAGGGCCGTGAGGAGATCGACGTTACCGGCCGCATCGTCGTTCCCGGCTTCATCGACACGCATCTCCACATCGAATCGTCACTCGTCACCCCGCACGAATTCGACCGCTGCGTGCTGCCGCTCGGCGTCACCACTGTTATCTGCGATCCGCACGAGATCGCCAATGTGCTCGGCACCGAAGGCATACAATATTTCCTGGATTCGGCGACAGAGACGATCATGGACATCCGCGTCCAGCTCTCCTCCTGCGTGCCGGCGACCCATCTGGAAACGTCTGGTGCCGACCTGCCGATCGAGCGCCTCACGCCCTTCCGCCACCACCCGAAGGTGATCGGCCTTGCCGAGTTCATGAACTTTCCCGGTGTGGTCAACAAGGATCCGGTTTGCCTCGCCAAGCTCGATGCCTTCCAGGACGGTCATATCGACGGCCATGCCCCCCTTCTCCGCGGCAAGGAACTGAACGGCTATCTCGCCACGGGGATCCGCACCGATCACGAATGCACGAGCGCGGAGGAAGCGCTCGAAAAGATACGCAAGGGCATGCACATCCTCGTTCGCGAAGGTTCCGTTTCCAAGGACCTGCAGGCCCTCATGCCTATTCTCACCGAGCGGCTGTCGCCCTATCTGGCCCTCTGCACCGACGACCGCAATCCGCTCGATATCGCCGAGCAGGGCCATCTCGACCACATGATCCGCACGGCCATCGCCGCCGGCGTCGAGCCGCTCGCCATCTATCGCGCCGCTTCGATTTCCGCCGCGCGCGCCTTCGGCCTGCGCGATCGCGGCCTCGTGGCACCTGGCTGGCGCGCCGACCTCGTCGTCGTCGACAGCCTGGAAAATTGCAAGGCCGAACTCGTCCTCTCCGCCGGCCGGCGCGTTACGGATGCTCTCTTCGCCGGGCGCAAGCCGGTCGAGCCGGTGGGGCTCGACAGCGTCAAGGCACGCGAGGTCAAGGCTGCGGACTTCGGCCTCCCCTACAATGAAGGCGAGACTTCGGTGCTCGGCGTTCTGCCCGGCAAGATCATCACCGAACACCGCCGATATCGCCTGCCCGCCGAAGGCAACCGGACCGGCGTCGATCTCGACCGCGACATCATCAAGGTCGCCGTGATCGAGCGCCACGGGGTCAATGGCAATCATGCCAATGGCTTCGTCCAGGGCTTCGGCCTGAAAAAGGGCGCGATCGCCTCCACGGTCGGCCACGACAGCCACAATATCTGTGTCGTCGGCGTGAGCGAGGAGGACATGGCTGTCGCCGCCAACCGGCTCGGCGAGATCAAAGGCGGCTTCGTCGTCGTCGAGGACGGCAAGGTCACCGGCGAGATCGCCCTGCCCGTCGCCGGCCTGATGAGCCTAGAACCGCACGAGCGCGTGCGCGATACGCTACACCATCTGCGTCAGGCCGCCTTTGCGCTGGGCGCCACGCTGGAAGAGCCCTTCCTGCAACTCGCCTTCCTGCCGCTGCCGGTGATCCCGCATTTGAAGATTTCCGACCGCGGGCTTGTCGATGTGGACAGGTTCATGCTGATCGGGTGAGGGTCGAGGCGCGGCATTCGCTGACGCAGCCGCACCTCGACTCCACTAGCGCAACCTTCCGCAGAAAACGTCGAGCGCGGCGAGACTGATCGCATTATCAGCGAAAACCGGTGCAAAACCGGGCATGGGATGCGGCTCGGCGACGAGCGTCGTCGGAAGGTGAAACGTCTGCGGCTCCTGGGTCAGGTTGAAGACGAACAGCAGCCGCTCGCCTTCCTTTTCTCTGGTGAAGACCAGAAGGTCCTGGTTGGTGCCCAGGAAGGTCATGTCTGCGTCGACCAGCGCGGACTGCGCCCGACGGAACGCAAGGGTCTGGCGATAATGCTCGAGCACCGATCCTTCGACGCCCTCCTGTGCATCCACCGCCAGCCTTCGGTGCCCGTCGCGCACCGGCAACCAGGGAGCCCCTTCGGAAAAGCCGGCATTCGTCAGCTCTCGTTCCCAGACCATCGGGGTCCGGCACCCGTCGCGTCCGGCGAAGGCCGGCCAGAAGCGGATGCCGTAGGGGTCGCGCAATTCTTCGAAGGCAAGCTCCGCTTCCGGCAGGCCGAGTTCCTCTCCCTGATAAAGGCAGATGGTGCCCCGCAGGCTGGCAAGCAGCGAGATCGCAAGCTTCGCCACGCGCTCCCGGTCGGCCTCGCGCGGCGCGAAGCGGCTGACATGACGCATGACGTCGTGATTGGAGAAGGCCCAGCAGACCCAGCCGTCCGTCACCGTTGACTGGAAATTCTCGACGCAGCGGCGGAAGTGGCGCGCGGTGAATTCCGGCCCGAGCAGGTCGAAGGTATAGCACATGTGCAGCTTGTCGCCGCCGCTCGTATAGGCGGCAACCGTCTGCAGCGAGCGTGACCCGTCGCCGACCTCCCCCACCGTCGCACGGCCGCCATATTCATCGAGCAGCGCTCGAAACCGGCGCAGGAAACCGAGGTTTTCCGGCTGCGTCTTGTCATAGAGGTGATCCTGCATGCCGTAGGGATTGACCTCCGGAGCATCGCGGCTCGTTGCATCCGGATCCGGCACCAGCGGCGGATTGTCCCGCAGAAGCTTGTCGTGGAAATAGAAATTCGCCGTATCGAGCCTGAAACCGTCGACCCCGCGGTCGAGCCAGAAGCGGACCGTCGCGAGCACCGCCTCCTGAACCTCCGGGTTGTGGAAGTTGAGGTCCGGCTGCGAAGACAGGAAGTTATGCAGGTAATATTGCCGGCGCACCCCGTCCCATTCCCAGCCCGGACCGCCGAAGATCGAAAGCCAGTTGTTCGGCGCCGTTCCGTCCGGCTTCGGGTCGGCCCACACATACCAATCCGCCATGGCATTGCTCCGGCTCGAGCGGCTTTCGACGAACCAGGGGTGCCGGTCGGATGTATGCGAGATCACCTGGTCGATGATCACCTTGAGCCCCAGCCGATGGGCCTCCGCCAGCATCTCGTCGAAATCGGCGAGCGTCCCGAACATGGGATCGACGTCGCAATAATCCGAAACGTCATAGCCCATGTCGGCCTGGGGCGACGTGAAGAAGGGCGAAAGCCAGATGGCGTCGACCCCGAGCGAGGCGATATGGGGAAGCCGCCGGGTGACACCGCGAAGGTCGCCCATTCCGTCGCCGTCCGTATCCTGGAAGGAGCGCGGATAGACCTGATAGATCACCGCTCCGCGCCACCAGTTTTCGTTCGATCCAGATGCCGCCGGCATGCGCAGCTCTCCATGGTTGGTTCAGCAACCCAGATTTATCTTCACCGCTTCTTCGAGTAAACGCCGCCGTCAACATTCGCTTGCTCGCGCAGTGACATGCGCTTAATTCGGATCAGCGGAAAGGGAGGACTGAATGACGGGCAAACTGCTTTCGATCGGCGAATGCATGGTGGAGCTCATGCAGGCGGAAGGCGACATGCTGCGCAAGGGCTATGCCGGCGACACCTTCAATACCGCCTATTACGCCCGGCTCTTCCTGCCGGCGGACTGGACGGTCGATTATTTCACGGCCGTCGGAACCGACACGGTTTCGGACGAGCTGCTGGCCTTCATCGAGAGCACCGGCGTCGGCGCGGCGCACATCCGCAGGATCGAAGGGCGAACGCCCGGCCTCTATATGATCCACCTCAAGAACGGCGAGCGCAGCTTTTCCTACTGGCGCTCGACTTCCGCTGCGAAACTGCTCGCGGACGATCCCGATCGGCTCCGGACGGCGATCGAGGCGGCGAATGTGGTGTTCTTCTCGGGAATCACCCTGGCGATCCTGTCGCCGGAGGCGGCAGAAACATTGCTTGCGGAGCTTCGGCGGGCAAAGGCGGGCGGGCGGCAGGTCGTCTTCGATCCGAACATCCGGCCACGCCTTTGGGACGACGCCGCACGGATGCGCGCGACGATCGAAGCCGGTGCGCGGGCGGCAACGATGGTGATGCCGAGCTTCGACGACGAGGCCACGCATTTCGGCGATGCATCCGTGGAAGCGTCGATCGAGCGCTATCGGGCACTCGGCGCCGAAAACGTTGTGGTCAAGGATGGTGAAAACGGCGTCACGCTCGATTTTACGGGTGAAGACCGGGTTCACGTTCCCGCCTCGCAGGTTTCCGCCGTCGTCGATACGACCAGCGCCGGCGACAGCTTCAACGGCTCCTTCCTCGCCCGTCTTGCCAGCGGCGACAGTCCGGCCGATGCCGCGGCCTTCGCCGCCCGTGTTGCGGCCGCCGTAATCGGCCACCATGGCGCGCTGATCGGACGGGACAAGCTGCCGCGGGGTTAAAGCGCGATCCGGGTGAAGGTGGCAGCAAGCCCCCCTGCCGGGCGGAGGGGTACCCTACGCGCTTCGTGCCACCGCTTCCCGCCGGAACCCCTTGCTCGCGACCATGAGATTGCGCGTATATTCCTCCGCAATGCGGCCGGCGACCAGGTCGGCCGAGGTCAGCCGCTCCACAACGCGGCCGTTCTGCATCACCGCCAGCCGTTCGCACATATGGGTGACGACGCCGAGATCGTGGCTCACCATGATGAAGGTCAGGCCGCGGTCCCGCCGCACCTCTTCGAGGAGGTTCAGCACTTCGGCCTGCACGGACGCGTCGAGCGCCGAGGTCGGCTCGTCGAGGAGCAGGATCGAGGGTTCCAAGATGAGGGCGCGTGCGATCGCGACGCGCTGGCGCTGGCCACCGGAGAGCTGGTGCGGATAGCGGAAGCGGAAACCGGATCCGAGGCCCACCTCGTCCAGGGCCTTCAGGATGCGGCGCTCGCCGTCGCCGACGCCGTGGATCGCCAGAGGCTCCATCAGCTGCCGGTCGACCGTCTGGCGCGGATGCAGCGAACCGTAAGGATCCTGGAACACCATTTGCACCGCCCGATAAAAGGCCTTGTCACGACGCGTGCCACGAACCTCGCGGCCTGAAACCCGGATCGTTCCTTCGCTTGCCGCGGTGAGACCGGCGACGGCGCGCAGCAGGGTGGACTTGCCCGAGCCGGATTCGCCGACGAGGCCGAAGGACTCGCCTTTCGCGACATCCACGCGGACGGCATCGAGCGCCTTGAACTCGTCGAAGACGACGCTCAGATTTTCGACGGATACGGCCTCGGTCATAGCGCCCACTCCGGTTTACGGTCGAGCACCGGCAACGGATGGCGATCCGCCCCGATCACCGGCATGCAGTTCAGGAGACCTCGTGTATAGGGATGCTTGGCATTGCCGAGTTCCGATGCGGCGATCTCCTCGACGATCCTGCCCGCATACATCACCAGAACGCGGTCGCAGAAGGAGGAGACGAGGCGCAGGTCGTGCGAGACGAAGATCAGCCCCATGCCGCGTTCCGCCACCAGCTTGTCGAGGATCGCGAGGACTTCGAGCTGAACCGTCACGTCGAGCGCCGAGGTCGGCTCGTCCGCGATCAGGAGTTCCGGCCCGGCAACCAGCATCATCGCGATCATCGCCCGTTGTCCCATGCCGCCCGAGACCTCGTGCGGATAGAGGTCGAAGACGCGGGAAGCATCGCGGATCTGCACGGCCGCGAGCATGTCGAGCGCCCTCTCCCGCGCTTCCGCGCGGCCGACCTTCTCATGCCGCCGCAAGGTCTCGACGATCTGCCGTCCAATGCTCATCACCGGGTTCAGCGAATATTTCGGATCCTGCAGGATCATGGCGATGCGCTTGCCACGCAGGTCCCGCCGGAGTTTTGGGGAGGCCGAAAGAAGATCGATCCCTTCGAAGGCAAGCCGTTTCGCCGTCACTTCCGCGTGCGGCGGCGTCAGCCCCATGATGGCACGGCCCGTCTGCGACTTGCCCGAGCCGCTTTCGCCGACGATGCCGAGGCGCTCGCGCCCGAGGGTAAAGGAAACCCCGCGAACGGCCTCGACAACCCCGGTGCGCGTCGGGAACCGGACCCGGAGGTCCTCGACTGTCAGAAGCGCGCTCATTGGCCGCTCTCCCGAGGATCGAGCGCATCGCGCAGCCCGTCACCGAGCAGGTTGAAGCCGAGGCTGACGATCAGGATGGCGATGCCGGGCATGGTCGCCACCCACCACTGGTCGAGGATGAAGCGCCGGCCGGAGGCGATCATGGCACCCCATTCCGGCAGCGGCGGCTGCGCGCCGAGGCCGAGGAAGCCGAGGCCCGCGGCCGTCAGGATGATGCCGGCCATGTCGAGCGTAACGCGGACGATCAGCGACGACATGCACATGGGCATGACATGGCGGAAGACGATGCGCAGGGGCGAGGCGCCCATCAGCCGCACAGCGGCGATGTAATCGGAGTTGCGCACTGTCAGCGTTTCGGCGCGGGCGATGCGCGCATAGGGCGGCCAGGAGGTGATGGCGATCGCGATTACCGCATTTTCGATCCCCGGGCCGAGCGCCGCGACGAAGGCGAGCGCGAGCACGAGCTTCGGAAAGGCGAGGAAGATGTCGGTGATGCGCATGAGGACCGCGTCGACCCATCCGCCGGCATAGCCGGCGACGGCGCCGACGATCAGGCCGACCGGTGCCGCGATGACTGCGACGAGAAGAACGACGAGGAGCGTCAGCCGCGAACCGTGTATCAGCCGGGAGAGGATATCGCGGCCCTGGTCGTCCGTGCCGAGCAGATAGCTTTCGCTGCCGGGCGGCAGAAGCCGCGCGCCGGCAAGGTTTCCGATGACCGGAGAGTGAGGCGCGAGCGCATCGGCGAAGATCGCAACGAATACGAGCGCGAGCAGAATGCAAAGGCCGAGCACCGCAAGCCGGTTGGCGGAGAAGCGCCGCCAGGTCATATAGGCGCGGCCGAGCCGAGCCTGGGTCCGCGACTGCGGGCGATCTGAAAGCAGCCACTCGCGGCGCGTCATCGGGCGTGTTTCGGTGGCAAGGCTCATCGGGCGCGCGTCCTCGGGTCAAGCGTCCGGTAGAGAAGATCGGACAGGAGATTGATGGCGATGAAGACCGATCCGATGATGATCGTGCCGCCGAGAACGGCATTCATGTCGGCATTCTGCAGCGAATTGGTGATGTAGAGGCCGAGCCCCGGCCAGGCGAATACGGTCTCCGTCAGGACCGACCCTTCGAGCAGGCCGGCATAGGAGAGCGCAATCACCGTCACCAGCGGCACCGCCGCATTGCGCAGCGCGTGCGTCCATATGATCCGCGCCTCCGAAAGGCCCTTGGCTCGCGCCGCAACGATATATTCCTGCTGCAGCTCGTTCAGCATGAAGCTGCGGGTCATGCGGCTGATATAGGCGAGCGAGAAATAGCCGAGCAGCGAAGCCGGCAGGATGATGTGCCGGAAGACGTCGCGGAAAACATCCCATTGGCCCTGCCAGGCCGAGTCCAGGAGGTAGAAACCGGTGGCCGGCGTGAAGCTGTATTCGTAGACGATGTCGATGCGGCCGGGATAGGCGACCCATTGCAGCCGCGCATAGAAAACGAGCAGCGCGAGCAATGCCAGCCAGAAGATCGGCACGGAATAGCCGACGAGGCCGATGACGCGAACAACCTGGTCGGCGATGCTGCCGCGCTTGACGGCGGCGAGAACGCCCAGCGGCACGCCGATGAATGCGCCGATCAGGGTTCCGAGCGTCGCGAGTTCCATGGTGGCCGGAAAGACGCGGCGGATATCCGCCATGACCGGATTGGTGGTCAGCACCGAGGTCCCGAAGTCGCCGGTGAATGCTTGCCGGCAGTAGATGAAGAACTGCTGGTAAAGCGGCAGGTTGAGCCCCATCGCCTCGCGCGTGCGTTCCACGAGGTGATTCGGCGCCCTATCGCCGAGAACGGCGAGCACCGGATCGATCGGGATGACGCGGCCGATGAAGAAGGTGACGGCGAGAAGGCCGAGATAGGTGGTTGCCACGACGACGAGAAACTGCAGTACCGCTACAAACGCCTTCCGGGAACGGGCGCGCCGGCGCCCGCTCAAGGGTTCAATTCCGCTCATGCTCAAGGGAACGGTCCTTTCGACTATTCCTTGGATACGTTCCAGACGTAGTTGGTGTCGAAGCTCGGTCCGAGCTTGAAGCCCTCGACGTTGCCGCGGAGGCCGGCGACCTCCGTCTGCTGAAAGATCAGGATGAAAGGACTATTCTCGAGAACCGTCTTCTGCAGCTCCTTGTAGATATCGGCGCGCTTGGCGCTGTCGCGTTCGAGGAGCGCGTCCTTGGTCTTCTTGCTGAGTTCCGGAACGTCCCAGGCGTTGCGCCAGGCGAGCGTCTTGTTCGTGCCTTCGTCGGAATTGTCCGGATTGTTGGTGAAGGTATCGGCATTGGAGTGCGGATCGAAATAATCCATGCCCCATTGACCGATATACATATCGTGGTTGCGGGCGCGGTACTTGGTCAGCGTCTGCTTGCCGTCACCGGGAATGATTTCGAGCTTCACGCCCGCCTCGGCCAGGGTCTGCTGGAAAGATTCGGCAATGCCGGTCACCGGCTGGGTGTTGCGCACATCCATCGTGACCGTGAAGCCGTCGGGATAACCCGCCTTCGCCAGCAGTTCCTTCGCCTTGGCAACGTCGAACGTGTAGGGGTTCTCGTTGAGAGCACCGAGCACGCCCTTCGGCAGGAAGCTCTGGTGAATCTCGCCTATGCCCTTGATCAGCGTCGAGCCGATCGCGTCATAGTCGACCAGATACTTGAAGGCCTGCTGCACCTCGGGTTTTGCCAGCGTCTCGTTCTTCTGGTTGAGACTGATGTAGTAGACCGTGCCCTTCGGCGCGCTCGCCATCGCCAGATCGGCATTCTTGCCGACCGCCTCGTAGTCGCCCGGCTCGAGGTTTCGCGCCACGTCGATGTCGCCGGCTTCGAGCGCCAGCCGCTGGCCGGAGCTTTCCTTCATGTGACGGTAGATGACGCGGGCGAGTTTCGCCGGTTCGCCGTAGAAGTTTTCGTTGCGCTCCAGAACCACGACCTCGTTTGCGCGCCATTCGCGCAGCTTGAACGGACCGGATCCGGCGTAACCGGTCTTCAGCCATTCATTGCCGAAGTCGTTGTCGTATTTGTATTCGTCGCTCGGCGTAACGGATTTCACGTGCTCGAGCACGAGCTTCTTGTCCACGACGGAGGCGACGGTCGCCGTGAGACAGTTGAGCACGAAGCTCGGCGCGTAGGGTTGGTCGACCGTGAAGACGAAGGTCTCGGCGTCGGCGGCCTTCGCCTTTTCCGTGACGTTGTCGCCGGTGAGGCCGAACTGCGTAAGAATGAAGGCCGGGCTCTTGTCGAGCTTGACGGCGCGTTCGAACGAATATGCGACGTCCTCGGCGGTGATCGGATTGCCGGAGGCGAATTTCATGCCGGACTTGAGCTTGAACGTATAGGTCAGGCCGTCATCGGAGACCGTCCAGCTTTCGGCGAGGTCGCCGATGACCTTGGACGTGTCGTTGAGATCGAGCCGGACGAGCAGGCTGTAGGTGTTGCTGGTCATCTCGGCGGTCGACAGCTCGAAAGCTTCGCCCGGATCCATGGTGATGATGTCGTCGAACGCGAATCCCTCGACCAGCGTATCCTTCGGCGTTTCCGCGAAGGACGGCTGGGCCGCACCCATTGCCATGGCGAGTGCCGCCGAGGCGGCAAGAACTCGAAAACGTCCGTTGAGCTTGTGCATCATATCGCGCTTCCCTCTTTTAACCCTTCTCGGGCTTTTCTTCATGATGATCAGGCAGGCTTGTGCCACGCCTGACCCAGAACTCTCAGCCAGTTCTCCCGGCATATTTTCGCCAGGTCGGCGTCACCATATCCGGCGTCTTCCAGCGCGGCAACGAGCTTCTGATTCCCCGCCGCGTCGGCGATTTCCTCGGGGATGGTCGCGCCGTCGAAGTCCGATCCGAGCCCCACGCAATCGATACCGATACGCTCGACCAGATAGTCGACGTGGCGGACCATGTCGGAAAGCGGCGTCGTCGCGTTCTCCTGCCCATCGGGGCGCAGCATCGTCGTCGCATAGTTGAGGCCGACGATGCCGCGGCTCTCGCGGATGGCGTCGAGCTGCCGGTCGGTCAGGTTACGGGCGACCGGCGTCAGCGCATGAACATTGGAATGGCTGGCGACGAGCGGCTGGTCGGTCGTTTTCGCCACGTCCCAGAAACCCTTTTCCGTGATGTGCGCGAGGTCGATCAGAATGCCGAGCCGGTTGCAGGCGCGCACGAGTTCGAAGCCGGCTTCGGTAAGGCCGGCCCCCGTATCGGGCGACATGGGGTAGGCGAAGGGAACGCCATGACCGAACACGTTATGGCGGCTCCATACGGGGCCGAGCGAGCGAAGTCCGGCGGCGTGAAAGGTCTCCAGCGCCGCGAGGTCGGGTCCGATCGCCTCGCAGCCCTCCATATGCAGGACGGCAGCAAACACTTCGTCAGCCATTGCCGCGCGTATCTCTTCAACCGAACGGCAAAGCCGCCAGGCGCCGGCACGGTCGAGCTTGAACGCAATGTCTGCGAGCTCCATGGCGGTCGCGAGCGACGGCAAGTGGTCGAGCGGCGCCGCCATGGGCGTCGCGTAATGGCCATTCTCATCCGGCGTCTTGAGCACCAGATCGCCGGACGGGACGTAAATCGCACAGAGGCCGCCTGCGAGACCGCCTGCCTTGGCGCGCGCCGCATCGATATGGCCCTTATCGGTGCCTTCCGAAAACTCGGCCACCGGGTCGGCACCGCCGCGTGCATGTTGCCAAAGGCGCAAAAGCACATCGTTATGGCCGTCGAAAACCGCCTGCATTCCCAAATTTCCTTCGTTATATCAGGGGGATCGGATGGGACATCGCCACCTCGCGTCCGGACGGAGACGAAAGGCGATGCTATTGAAACGGATTGCGCATTTCAATGAATATCCGGGAATTTCAGTGGATAGGCTGTAGCGAAAACTTGCAGGAAGCCGGCCGCGATCGTCGCCGCGATCAATGGAAGGTGGATTTCGAGAAGAGGTTGAGAACCAGCACGCCGGCGATGATGAGCCCCAGCCCGAGAATGGCCGGCAGATCGAGCTTCTGACCGAAAACCACGTAGCCGGCGATCGAGATCAGCACGATGCCGAGGCCGCTCCAGAGCGCATAGGCGATGCCGACCGGGATGTAGCGGAGCGCATAGGAGAGGAAGAAGAAGGCGACCGCGTAGCACAGAACCATGAGCACGGTGGGCGTCAGCCGCGTGAAGTGCTGCGCCGCCTGCATGGCGGACGTGCCGAGCACTTCGAAGACGATGGCGATCACCAGAACGGTGTAGAGCGTGGCGGGATTCACGGAACGTCTCCGATCGAAGTATGGGAAAGCGGCACGGGTCTGCCCTCTATTCCAGCGAAAGCGCGTTGAGTTTCTGAAGCAGGATTGCCCTGGTCGACGGTTCGATGTCGTGGCTGCGCATCAGATCCGACAGCCAGACGCCATCGGCGGCGAAGCGGGCGAGCAGGCAATTTGGCGAACTGTCCGTCGCGGCGAATTGCGCGGACCGGCGCGCCACCCATTCGCGCCAACGCTCCTTGAGGTGCGGCTCGGCCAAGAGCGCAATGGTCAGCATCTGCCAGCCTTGCGCCTCCGCATCGAGCGCGAAACAGACGCCGAGATAGGCACGCGTAAAGCGTCCCTTCTCGACGTCATCTCCGGCCATCGCTTCGTCGAGGGCGCTGTCGAAACGCACGACAAGATCATCGAAGAGGGCATCGAGCAGAGCCAGCTTGTTCGGGAAATGGTGCAACAGCCCGCCTTTGCTGACACCCGCCGCCTGCGATACGGCGTCGAGGGTGACCGCGGCGATGCCCTGCTCCAGCGACAGGCGTCCCGCGACCTCCAGCAATTGCCGGCGGACGCGTTGCGGCTGCTTTTTTCTTGATGGGGCGTTTGTCATATCTCATAAACATACCGTCTGGACGGTTTGTCAAGTGGCTTTCCTCGGGGCGATGATTGTCGCGCGGAAGGCAGACGACGATGTCTGCCGCGCCGAAAAACCGCAAGCGAAGGAATGGCAAGGCATTGCCCGCCCGGGTCGCGCGCTGTACCAATCCCGGCGAGGAACGTGACCATGACGGAACCGCAAACGACGACGCTTTACGAGGCGATCGGTGGCGACGCCACCGTGCGCGCCCTGACGCGGCGCTTCTACGAACTGATGGACAGCCTGCCCGAGGCGGCGAACTGCCGCGCCATCCACCCGCCGGATCTGACCGGCAGCGAGGAAAAGTTCTACGAATATCTGACCGGCTGGCTCGGTGGACCGCCGATCTATGTGCAGAAACGCGGCCACCCCATGCTGCGTCGCCGGCACTTCATTGCCGGGATCGGGCCTGTCGAGCGCGACGAATGGCTTCTCTGCTTCACCCGCGCACTCGAAGAAACCGTCTCCCACCCGAAGCTGAGGGAGATCATTCTGGAGCCGATCACCCGGCTCGCCCATCATATGCAGAACAAGGAATAGCCAGGATGCCGAACAGCGGACTGCGCTCGACCATGCTTTTCGTAGCCGGCCTCATGGGCCTCTTCGGCGTCGCGAGTGCCGCCGCCGCTTCGCATGGCGATCCGCGTCTTCTCGGCGGCGCATCGGCCATGTGCCTCGCCCACGCACCGGCGCTCGTCGCGCTTCATGCCGGATGGGCGCACTTCCGCACCGCCGCCCTCGCCGCCTTGCTGCTGGCGGCAGGCACGGCACTCTTTGCCGGAGACCTCACCATGCGCCATTTCTCGGGCCACGGCCTCTTCCCAATGTCGGCGCCGCTCGGGGGCCTGACGATGATGGCCGGCTGGCTTGCCGTCGCGATCGGGGCATTCCTGCGCCCGGAAGCGTGAGGAGGGACAAGCCCGAAGTACAGGAATTCCGGTAAGAGGGGAGTTTCAGTATGCAGTCGCACATTTTCGGAGGCAGACTGGCCTTCCGGATGAAAGTGAACCAAACCTGTTGAGATTCGGAGGCCTGCAATCTCTCCTCGCCTCATTCCTGTGCTTGTCACAGGGATCCAGCAGCGCCGCGTCTGCGGCCCGGGAAGCGTTCTTTCAGCCCAAGGACTTGGTCTGGCTGGATTCCTGTGACAAGCACAGGAATGAGGAAATCAAACAAGCCGCCGCGGGTTCGTCAAGCATGACGGCGCGCTGAAGATCAGGCACCCTCGACGACGGTAAAGCCCTCGAACTTCGGGGGACCGAGATACATTGCCTTGTTTTCGCCGGCGCTTCGATGCGCCGCCCGGAAATTCTCGGACTTGGTCCAGGCGATGAAGGCGTCCTTGGTCTCCCAGGCCGATTTCGAAATAAAAGGCGTGTAGCCTTCCTCCGGCACGCTGTCGCCGCGCAGCAGATGGAATTCGATGAAGCCCGGCATCTCCGAGAGAGAAGAGTCGCGCGCCTTCCATACCGCCTCGAAGGCCTCCTCCTGACCGGCTGCGACACGGAAACGGTTCATGGCGAAAAACATGAGCTAGCTCTCCTGTAGCGGGATGAGGAAGTGTGTGCGGTTTTTCGCCCGCATCCCGCGCCTCAACTATTAGCGCATCCCAATGTTTCATGGAAACACTGGAATGCTCTAACCCTTGGTCCAACGCACTTCCGGACGGAAGCCGTTTCAAACTTTGCTGGAAGTGATCTAGGCCTTCTTTTGCGAGACGGGCTGCGCGGTCGTTGATGGAAACGGCAGGACAGCTCCCCCGCTCGGCGGCGCAAGGCCGAGAGGATCCCTCGCCGGCGGGCGCGCTTGCCAGGTCGGAAATTCGGTCACGTTTTCGTTTTCCTCGAGCATCCGTGCTCGGCGCGTGAGAAGTTCGTAGAGCTCGGGAACCAGTCCGTCACCGAATTGCGAAGCGAGTTTGTGGAGATCGATCATCGTCATCTGATCGGGACGTTCGTCATGCATTTGAAAGCTCCATGCGGCCGGCGAATCTCGTCTGGCCGCTCGTAAAGGATTCAGTTCTCGCTGCCGTTTCCGGTCAGATCCTGAAGCGCCCGCTCGAGACTCGACTTCGAGCCGTTGCGCAACGGCACGAAGGCCTTGCCCCACTTCTTGCAGCCGGTCTTCACGCGAAGACACGCATCGTGGCTGATGCAGTCGATCGGGCAGAAGACGCAGTCGACCGAGGGCAGGACGCGATCGATGCGCGACACCGCCTCCCGTAAACCGCCGTCATGGTGGATGAGTTCCGCGCCGTAGGAACTGGCGATCTGGCGCAGATGTGCAACCTGGCAGTCGCGTCCGCCGACATAGAGGAAACTGCGGCCCTCGAGCGTCGCCTTTCCGGCATTGGATTGCGGTTCGCTCTGCGCATCCTTCGCCCTGCCCTTGCCGCCCTTGCCTGCATTCTCGTGCCGCTTGCCACCCATCCGTCGTCTCCGTCTTGCTCCGCGACGCCGGCCCTGCGGCCCATCGCCAATCAGATTTGGCACACACCGATCGGTTGCGTGACGGAGGCAACCTATAAAACTTGACAGCAGGAGTAAAGTATAAACATGAGTGATTTATCATATTTCGATGCTCGCCTTCGCGACTTTTTCCTCGCTCGCGGAAGCAGATTCACAGCCCTGAATTCACCGGGTGAAGGACACCGGGATGTTGAATTCCCATCTGTCGCGGCCCGCACCGGCGGGAATGGCCGGGAAAGGTGCCGCCCGGCGCACGGTTTCCAACGCCGCCTGATCGAGGACGGGTGAACCGGCGCTTTTCGTTATGCCGACCCTTGCCACCCCACCACCGGAAGTTACGGTAAAGCTGACATGGGCAACACCGCGCAGCCCCTGCCTTCTGGCCTCGGCCGGGTAGCGAATAGCGCGGGTCAGCTTTCTTCTGACCTTGCCGGGATAGTTCGACACCGCGGCATTGCCGATTTCCCGCGACGCACCGCGGCTTTCTCCGGTGGCGGCAGCCGCCGTGGCATTCTCCACGCCGTCGGTCTTGCCCTTTTTCTGCGATTTCGCCTGGGCGCCGCCCTCACCTGCCTTTTTTCGGACGACCTTCTTTTTCTTCGCCGGCTCCTTCTTCGGCTCCACCTTCTCGACCTCGGGCTTCAAGACTTCCTCAGGGTCCGGTCTCTCCTGCGGAATGACGGTCTCGACCGGAGCGATGCTTGCGATCACGTCTGCTTCTTCGACCTGGCTCGCCGGCATCTCTTCCGCGGGAAGTATGACGTCCGCCTCCGTCGGCGTCATCTCGGACGGCTCCTGGGCAACAGGTTCGGTCGGCACCGGCTCTACGGCTTCGACCACCTCTTCCGTCGGTTCGATCTCGGTCGGCTTCAGTTCCTCGGGCGTCTCTTCCGTCGGCTCCACCACTTCGGATGGGTCCCCCGCCTGAACGGCATCTTCGAAGGCGTTGCCGAGCATCGACACTTCCACGGTGGAGCCGCCGGCGATGAGCGCCAGCTCCTTTTCCTCATCAGGAGCAAGCAACATCGCCCCGCCGGCGTGCGCCAGCAGGGAAAGGCCGATCGCCGCCGCCCATTTCACCATGTGTTTCATTCTGTCTTGCCTTCCGCCGGCAATTTCGCGAACGCGAACCTCAGCCCTTGAGCTCCACGGCCGATTTCGAGCCGGTCTTCAGGCCCGTCATACATGCACCCTTGTCGACGCCTTCGCCGACGCAGGTCGGCGCATCGTTGATCAGCAGGCTTTTCACCGCCTCGCACTTCGTACCCGGCAGATCGAATTGCCTGACTTTCGTCTTGCCCGCGGGAAGATCCCTGAAATCGAGCACGGCCATGCGCTCGACCAGACCTTTCTGATCGAAGAGCACGAATTCGAACGAGACCTTCGAAAGAGCGAGCGCGCTACTGGCGACGAAGGTCAACTTGCATCCCTTTTCCGACGACGCGATCTCGTTGAGCTCGATCGAAAGGCCGGCTGGCGCGGCAGCATCCTGCGCTCCGGCTGCCCCTGCCGTGAAGAGAGCTGCAAAGGCCGCAAAGGCAAAACGGGAAAAATAAGTCATCCTGGCACCACTCGCTGTCCGCGGCGGTCCTCTCGGTTCCCGCACGCGTTCCTTTTAACTTGACCGCAACATTCCGGTATTGCGTCCTTAATGAAATATGAGTAGTGAAGTCAAGATACTAACTGGAATGGGCGGGATCAATGGATGACGCACTCGTCTCGTCTCCTACTCGCGAACCGGCAAAACCGTGACACCGAACGACAACGATAATCCACGATCCCCGCAGACCGGGACGCCGCTTAACCGGCCGCAACCGATCGTGGAGAGCCACGACCTATTCCGCGGCCACAACGAGATTCTCATTTCCCACGACGGGGCGATCTACCGGATGAAGATCACCCGCCAGGGCAAGCTGATTTTGAACAAGTAGCGAGATGACGATGACTGAGAGCGCTCACCCCACCCCATCCGATATCCGGGCCTATCGCACCGAGAATCCGAAGCTGCGCGAACGCGACATCGCCGCGAAGCTCGGCATTTCCGAGGCAGCGCTCGTCGCTGCCGAATGCGGCCTCACCGCCGTCCGGATCGACTGCAGCGCCAGCCGCTTCCTCGAGCGCGTCGAGGAGCTAGGCGAAGTCCTTGCGCTTACCCGCAACGAAAGCGCCGTCCACGAAAAGGTCGGCGTCTACGAGAACATCAAGCAAGGGCACGGCGCGGCTCTGGTGCTTGGTCCCGAAATCGACCTGCGTATCTTTCCCGGCGCCTGGGCACATGGTTTCGCCGTGACCAAGACGGATGCGACAGGGGAGGTTCGCCGCAGCCTGCAGTTCTTCGACAAGTGGGGCAATGCCGTCCACAAGGTTCACCTGCGTCCTCTCTCGAACCTGGCCGCCTATGAGACGATCGTCGAAGACCTTCGCCTGGACGATCAGTCGCAGGACTTCATCGCCGATCCCGGCGCGCCCACGGACGACGATTCGGCTGATGCTGCAGTCGATACGGCGGAGCTGCGCGACCGCTGGTCGAAGCTCACGGACACGCATCAGTTCCCCGGCATGTTGCGCAAGCTCAATATCGGACGGCGCCGGGCGCTGCACGCGATCGGCGACGACTTTGCCTGGCGGCTCGACACGGCCTGCATCGAGATGATGATGCGCAATGCTGCAGAGACGGCCCTGCCGATCATGTGCTTCGTCGGCAACCGCGGCGTCATCCAGATTCATTCCGGTCCGGTCGTCAAGATCGGTACCATGGGGCCGTGGCTGAACGTGATGGACGAAACCTTCCATCTGCATCTGCGCACCGATCACATCGCCGAACTCTGGGCCGTGCGTAAGCCGACCGCCGACGGACACGTGACCTCCCTCGAAGCGCTCGACGCCAAGGGCGAGATGATCATCCAGTTTTTCGGAAAGCGGAAGGAAGGTTCCTCGGAGAGGGCCGAATGGCGCAGCCTGGTCGAGGCGCTGCCCCGCCTGGAAGCCGTCGTCGCGGCCTGATGGCGCCGCCCAACCGGGCGGCGATTTGGGACGACACGCACAGATCAAAGGAAGTGATGATGAACGGCTTCGGTATCCGCCGTCTTCGGCGTTGGGAAATGGCCCTCGCGGCCTTCGCGCTGTCGGCGCCTTTCGTTCTGCCCCTGCTTGCGCCGGGAACTCCTCCGTTCCTGCGCCCGGCGATGGCCGAGGTGCTCGAGCAGCCGGACACCTCCCGCGTCGTCTCGGTGGGCGGCGCGATCACCGAAATCATCTATGCGCTCGGCGAGGAGAACCGCCTCGTCGGCCGCGATTCCACCAGCATTTACCCGGAGGGGGCGACCAAGCTGCCGGATGTCGGCTACATGCGGCGATTGGCGCCCGAAGGCGTTCTTGCCGTCAACCCGACGGCAATCGTGGCCGTCGAGGGCAGCGGCCCGCCGGAAACGCTCGCCGTGCTCCAAGAGGCGAACATTCCCTTCACCAGCATCCCCGAGACCTATGACAAGGACGGCATCGTCAACAAGATCCGCGCGGTCGGAGCTTTCCTCGGCGTGAAGGAAAAGGCCGAAACGCTCGCGCAATCCGTGGAGAGAGATCTCGCCGCCGCCGTGGCCGACAGTGCCGCTCGCCCGCAAGCCGAGCGCAAGCGTGTCCTCTTCGTTCTGAGCACCCAGGGCGGCAGAATCCTCGCCTCCGGTACCGGCACCGCCGCCGCCGGCATCATCGAGCTTGCCGGCGCGGTCAACGCCGTCGGCACCTCGCCCGGTTACAAGGCATTGACGGAGGAGGCGATCATCGAGGCCAAGCCCGATGTGGTCCTGATGATGAACCGCGGCGATAACCATGCTGCAGGCCCCGACGAACTCTTCGCGCTTCCGGCCCTCAGCCTCACCCCGGCGGCAAAGACCAAGGCGCTGATCCGCATGGACGGGCTGCATCTGCTCGGCTTCGGTCCTCGCACGGCAAGCGCTATCCGCGAACTCAACGCCGCAATTTACGGAAAGAAGACCAATGCCTCGCAGTGAGGCCATGGAAGGCACGATGCGCAGGCCGGCACTTGCCGCCCGGATCGTCCGCGACTGGCGCAACGGAGACCGGGCGGGCCTGGCGCGTGGCCTGATCCTCGTTCTAGCGATACTGGCGGCCGTGACGTTCATGACCTCCATCACCACCGGCGCGGCCGACGCTTCGCTCGGCAATATCCTTCGGTGGTTTTTCGGCGAGGCCGATCAGGCCATGAGCGCCCGCGACCGAATCATCATCCTCGATATCCGTCTGCCGCGTGCCGTGCTCGGCATGCTCGTCGGCGCGTCGCTTGCCGTTTCCGGCGTCGTGATGCAGGGCCTCTTCCGCAATCCGTTGGCCGATCCCGGCCTTGTCGGAGTTTCCTCCGGCGCAAGCCTCGGCGCGGTGCTGCTGATCGTGCTCGGTGACGTTGCCTTTGGCCCGCTGTTCGCGGTCTTCGGCTTCTATGCCCTCCCCTTCGGCGCCTTTCTCGGCGGCCTCGCCACCACGCTGCTGCTCTACCGGATCGCTACCCGCGGCGGCCAGACCTCGGTCGCGACGATGCTGCTGGCGGGCATTGCGCTGGGCGCGCTTGCCGGTGCAGTGACGGGCGTACTCGTCTTCATCGCGGACGACAAACAACTTCGCGATCTCACTTTCTGGGGCCTCGGATCGCTCGCCGGCGCCAACTGGACCAAGATCGCCGCCGCCGGACCGATCATCCTCCTGTCACTTGCAGTCGTCCCCTTCCTGGCGCGCGGGCTCAACGCCATCACGCTCGGCGAAGCCGCCGCCTATCACATGGGCGTCCCGGTTCAGCGGTTGAAAAACATCGCTATCTTCAGCGTCGCCGGCGC
Organism: Sinorhizobium sp. 22678; assembly: GCF_052044265.1. Lineage (NCBI taxonomy): Bacteria > Pseudomonadati > Pseudomonadota > Alphaproteobacteria > Hyphomicrobiales > Rhizobiaceae > Sinorhizobium > Sinorhizobium sp. 22678. The sequence goes on from NZ_JBQEMS010000001.1 coordinate 499,294, forward strand.
CACCGGCGCGTCGGTGGCCGTCAGCGGCGGCATCGGATTCGTCGGCATCGTCGTTCCGCATCTCCTGCGGCTGATCATAGGCCCGGATCACCGCTACCTGCTGCCCGCCTCCGCCCTCCTTGGCGGCACGCTGCTGATCTTCGCCGACATGCTGGCCCGCACCATCGTGTCGCCGGCCGAACTGCCGATCGGCATCATCACCGCCTTCGTTGGTGCGCCCTTCTTTCTCTGGGTCCTGCTCAGGGGCCGGTCGAACTTGGGACTTTGATTGTGAACATGATCAGAGCATCCGACATTTCCGTCCGCCTTGCCGGAAGACAGGTGCTGCACGGCATCTCCCTCGACGCCGCTCCCGGTGCGATGACTGCAATCGTCGGCCCGAACGGATCGGGCAAGACCACGACCTTGAAGGCGATCTCGGGCGAGCTCACGCCTTCGGCCGGTAAGGTCACCATCAACGGTCGCGACATCGCAAGCCTGAAACCATGGGAGCTCGCACTGAAGCGCGGCGTGTTGCCGCAATCGACGGTCATCTCCTTTCCCTTCACCGTCAGGGAAATCGTTCGCCTCGGCCTCGAGGCAAACGGAACCGGCAAATCGGCCGCCGGCGACCGGACAGCCGATGAAGCTCTGGAGGCCGTCGATCTCGCCGGCTTCTCCGGCCGCTTCTACCAGGAACTTTCGGGCGGCGAACAGCAGCGGGTCCAGCTCGCACGCGTCCTCTGCCAGATCTCGGCGCCGGTCGCAGACGGCGAACCGCGCTATCTCCTGCTCGATGAGCCGGTATCGAGCCTCGACATCCGCCACCAGCTCACGATCATGCGGCTTGCGCGCCAATTCTGTGCCGACGGCGGCGGTGTCGTCGCAGTCATGCACGATCTCAACCTTACATCGATGTTTGCCGATCAGATCGTGATGATGAAAGCCGGCCGCATCCGGGCGCGCGGAGCGCCGAAAGACGTGCTGACCGACGAGACCATGGAAGCGGTCTTCGGCTGCCGAATGCGGGTGAGCGTCGCTCCGGCACAGGATATCCCGTTCGTATTGCCGCAGTCCGCCACGATGTGAAGCCGGGCTCACAGCGGCAACGTCAGGATTACCGAAACAAATTCCTCCCTCATGCGTTGATCTACAATGCCGGCGTGTAGACCGCGCCCGCTTGGAGTGCCGCGTGTCCTATCGGGCGCACAAAGAGCCGGGAAGCGTGCCTTCGCCGGCCGATTCGCATGAACCGACCACATGCCGGCCGTTTTCGCGCCGGCACAGCAGCGAGGGAAAAGACAATGGCGACAGGCATGTTCTCGGGCTCGGGCAGCCGCAAGCGCAACGGTAGCGCGATCGACCCGTCGATGGAGGATCAGCTCAACGAAATACGCGAAGACATCGCGCAGCTCATGACGCTGATTGCCGACCGCGGGGCTGCGGCTTCGCGTGATGCAAAGGCCAAAGCGCGCGGCGCCCGTGACCAGGCCGAAACCGATCTGCACGCCTTGTTGGAGAGCGGCGAGCAGATGCTTTCCGACTTGCGCGGCCGCTATGCGGATACGGAAAGGGAGGTTCGTCGAACGATACGCGAGCATCCTCTTGCGACGCTCGGCACCGCAGCCGTTATCGGCCTCATCGCAGCCGCTTTGCTGCGTCGATGAGGACCTGTCAGGCGTCGCGTTGACCGAGTATGAAGGGGAGCTACCTTATGGGGACACTCGGAACTGTCCTGTCGGCCCTGCTTGCGTTCGACGCCGCCGCTGCGGCGTCGCGCTATAAGCGCAATGTGGTCCTCTGGGCCATCATCGCCGTGCTTCTCGGCAGCGCCTACGTCTTCGCCCTGATAGCAATCGCCCTGCTTCTCTCGGCGCGCTATTCGCCGGTCGCCGCAGCGCTGACGGTCACCGTCGCCCTGATCGTGACCGCGCTGGTGGTCATCGGCGTCATGGCCGGGCTGAACGCCCGCGACCGCCGGCTTGCCGACGAACGCCGCCGCCGCTCGGCGATGCGGACGAATCTTGCACTCGTTGCGGTGACAAGCATCCTGCGCAAACAGCCGCTTCTGGGGGCCGCGACCGGGATTGCCGTTGCGGCGCTGCTCGGACTGAGCCGGGGCCGCAAACGCAGCGACGATCGATAGTTGATATCGCACGGAAAAGGCGCCGGCGGGGCCTTTTCCGTGCGCCGAGGCGCGGTCCGTCAGACTGCACTCAAAGCGGCAGTCGGATCAATGCCGTGACCCCCGCAGGCAGATATTCCACTTTCACCGAGCTCCCGATGATCTTGTCCAGGCTGCGCTCGATCAGGATCGAGCCGAAACCGCGGCGACGCGGCTCGCGAATAGGCGGTCCGCCCACTTCGGTCCAGGTCAGATGCAGGACGGTCTCGCCGTCCTCGACCACGCGGCGCGCCGTCAGCACGATTTTCCCCGTCGGGACCGAGAGCGCGCCGTATTTTACCGCATTGGTCGCCAATTCGTGCAGCACCAGTCCAAGCCCAACGGCCTGATCGGGACCCAGCAGGATCTCGTCCTTGTGCAGCTCGACCTGTTGGGAATAATCGCTGACATAGGGCAGCAACTGTTTCGAAATCAGTTCCGACAGGTGGATCGTGCCCCATTCGTAGTCGGAAAGGAGCCCGTGCGCTTCGGAAATCGCCTGAAGGCGGCCGGCAAAGGCGGTCATGAACTCGGCCGGGTCACTCGTTTGCCGGAGCGTCTGGCGGGCGAGCGACTGGAGCATTGCAAGCGTGTTCTTGACCCGATGGTTCAGCTCTTTCAGCAACAGCCGCGTACGGTTCACCGACGCCTGCTGGTCCGAGACGTCGATCGTCATGCCGAGAAAGCTCAGGGGCGCGCCCTTGCTGTCGCGGTCGTGCACGCGGCCGCGGCCCAGAAGCCATCGCCCGTTCGTGCCGATGCGAAACATGCCGTCATATTCCTCGTTGGCAGCCATCGCCTGACGGAGCTTCGAGAAGGTCGGGATCCGATCCTCGGGATGAATGGCGGAAAAGATCGCCTTGGCGCCGACGGTGCGCTCCGGCGGAAGACCGAACATGCGCATCATCGCGCCATTGCCTGAAACCGTGCCGGCGCGAATGTCCCAGAGCCAGCTGCCGACATTGGCCGCGTCGAGCGCCATGGCGAGCCGCTGCTCCTCGCGGGAAAGCGCGGCCTCCTTGAGCGCACGCCGGCGCGTCTCGTCCTTCAGCTTGAACAGCGAGGCGGCGACACCTGCGATGCGCTGCAGCTCGCTTTGCCGTTTGGCCGAGACCTCGGACCGGGGCTCGACATCGAGAACCGCGACGGTTCCGATCGCCTGACCGTCCAGAACAATCGGCGCGCCCGCATAAAAGCGCAGGAATGGCGGGCTGGCGACCGCCCGGCGGTGGCGGAACGCCGGATGACGGGAGGCATCAAGCACGAGGAAGGGGCCGCCGTCGCCTGCCGCAATCGTATGGACGCAGAAGGACTCGCGAACGTGCGACCGTGTTTCAGCCGTGCCTATGCACGCCTTGAACCATTGCCACTCGCGGTCGACCAGGCTGACGAGAGCGATAGGCGCGTCGAAAAGGCTCGCGGCAAGCCGCGCCAGCCCGTCGAAATCCTCGTCGGGAATCGACATGTCCGGCACGGCGGCCTGAAGGACGCCGAGCCGCTCCGGCGCGTCGAGCACCTGCGCTACCGCTGGAAGCATCGCCTCTGTCTTTTCACGCATTCGGCCTGAACTCCAAACTCGCGCAGGCACCTGAATTTCAGCTCCGCTGAATGTTGCCTTCGACCGGAGCCGGTCTAGGGAGGAAAACATACAGCAAATTGGAGCAATATGGCGACCACGCTCCCTCGGTCGAACGCAGCCCTCCGAATGCCCTCTTTCGAGCGCCGCACGAACTTCAATCCGGCACCGGTCTATGCATATGTCCTTGAACCGTTATCGATTCAAGGACAAAACATGCAGCAGATCGAGGTGCTACAGCGACTTCGCGCGGCCGACAGGACGCTGCGGGATCGCATCAGGAAACGAAGGCACGCGAGGTGATGGGTGCGGAGGTCTCGTCGGGCCCGTAGTCGTTTTCTCCCCTAACCTGGAGAATTTCCTGCAGCCGTTGACGCGCTCTGTTGACACGGCTCTTGATCGTTCCGAGCGCACAGCCGCAAATCGTGGCGGCCTCCTCGTAGGAAAAGCCGGAGGCCCCCACAAGGATGATCGCTTCGCGTTGATCGGGCGGCAACTGTTCGAGCGCCCGGCGGAAATCCTGCAGATCGAGCGAGCCGTATTGTTCCGGGTGATGGGCGAGCGTCTCCGTCAAATGGCCGTCGCTGTCCTGCACCTCGCGCCCACGCTTGCGCATCTGACTGTAAAGCTCGTTGCGCAGGATCGTGAAAAGCCAGGCCTTCATATTGGTACCGATCTCGAAATGATCCTGCTTGGCCCAGGCCTTCATGATCGTGTCCTGCACGAGATCGTCGGCCCGGTCATGTCGCCCGATCAGTGACATCGCGAAGGCGCGCAGGCTCGGCAGCGCGGCAAGCATCTCACGCTTGAACTCTTGATTTTCGGATGACATCCGGCGCTTACTCCTTGCCCTGCAGAGCCGATTGCTGTTCCGCAGCTTCCAGCTTTTCCAGTAGATCGAGAAAGCGTGCCGGTATCGCTTCCTCCTGCACCGACTGATAGAGGGCCTTCAGCTTCACCGCAATCTGCGCATTCGGATCGTCGGAGGACGGACTTTTACCGCTCATCCGCCCTGCCCCTGTCGTATATCTCATTGTTGCAATTTCGCCCTTGAAAGTTCGCCTGCTCCATAACGCAGCGGAAAAATGAAATGTTCCGAAGCGGAACCATTTTTTCGGCGAAACGTTTTCGCAACGATATTACGCCCATGGATTGAGGGAGTCCCTGAATGACATTGTCCACCCGTATTGCTCCATTTCTTCCTTATCTGCGCCGCTATTCGCGTGCCCTGACCGGGTCGCAGACCTCTGGAGATGCCTATGTCGCGGCCGTGCTTGAGGCACTTATCGCGGATACGTCGATCTTTCCGGAAGCAAGCAGCGACAGGGTAGCGTTGTTCCGTCTTTTCACATCCATGTTCGGATCGTCTTCCGTCCTCGTGCCGGAGCCGGTGTCGCCCTTTGCCTGGGAACAGCGCGCATCCGTCAACCTCGCGGCCGTCTCGCCGCTCGCACGCCAGGCGTTCCTGCTCGTATCGGTCGAAGCCTTTACCCCACAGGAAGCCGCCGAAGTACTGGATGTAGACGCCGCCAAGCTGGCCGCACTTCTCGACCGCGCATCCCAGGAAATTTCCCGTCAGGTTGCAACCGAGATCATGATCATCGAGGACGAGCCGCTGATCGCGATTGACATCGAGCAAATGGTCGAAAGCCTCGGCCACAGCGTGACCGGGATTGCACGCACCAAGGACGAAGCGATCGCCCTCTATGAGACGACGAAGCCGAACATGGTGCTCGCAGACATCCAGCTCGCCGACGGCAGCTCGGGAATCGATGCCGTCAACGAAATTCTGAAGACGGCTGCCGTTCCGGTGATTTTCATCACCGCCTTCCCGGAGCGTCTCCTGACCGGTGAACGTCCCGAACCCACGTTCCTCGTTACCAAGCCTTTCAATCCGGAAATGGTGAAGGCCCTGATCAGCCAGGCGCTGTTCTTCAACGAGACGACGAAGGCTGCGGCCTGAGTCGAGATTTCCCTCACCACAGGGGCCCCGGCGGCATTGTTTTTACAGTGTCGGGGGCCCTCATCCCTCGTCACCGGATGAGCGCGCCGCGTCTGCGGCGCGGAACTTTCTTTCAGCCGAAGACTTGGGCTGACTGGCTTCCTGGGACAAGCACAGGAACGCCTCGCCTAAGATGATCACCATCGCAAACGCCCGCATCAGGAACTCGGTCGCATCGCCCGATGCCCCGAAGCAAAACAGCCAGTGCCGAGGGAAGGGCACTGGCTGAGCTTTGGCAACTCACTGAGGGGGGATGTGAGTTGGCAACCGGCGGTATGCCTCCGACGTCACATTGGGGGCGATGTGCGTCACCGTCCGGTTATCGCCATAATGCACGAGGCGAAAAAAGGTTCCGCGGATAATCGGCAAGATCTGCAGATGAAAATCTGCACCCCTCGCATGTCGATTCACTCCATCGACTCCAGCTCCTCGCGATGCCGATAGAGCGCGAGGAAGCGCCGATAATCCCGGTCGTAGATGCGGCGCAGCGCCGGGTCGGGGAGCCGTTCCGTTCCAGCCGACGACATCGCCGGTCCGGCGCTGGCGAGGTCCGGATAGAGCTCGCCCGCGACGGCCGCCGTCATTGCCGTGCCGAGGAGAACGGCGTCGGGCGCCTGCGGTGCGACGACCCGGCAGCCGGTGACGTCGCAATAAAGCTCCATTAGCAGGGGGTTGCGCACATGCCCGCCGGTCACGTGCAGCGTGTCGAGTTCGTAGCCCGCTTCCTTCATCATCTCCAGGATGTGGCGAATCCCGAGCGCTATCGCGACGCAGGTCCGCCAATAGAGCCGGCACAGCGCATCGAAGGAGGAGTCGAGCGGCAGTCCGCTGATGACGCCGAGCGCATGCGGATCGGCAAGCGGCGACCGGTTGCCGTGGAAATCCGGAAGCACGTGAAGGCGCTGGGCAAAGTCCGCGCCATGAAGCGCGCGCATTTCCTGCACCCGCTCGATGATCCTCGCATGGGTTTCGGTCGTCGGCGGCAGTCCGCCTCCGTGCAGCCGCACGATATGATCGAGCAGCGCTCCGGTCGCCGACTGACCGCCCTCGATGAGCCAGAGCCCGGGCAAGACCGCTTCGAAATAAGGCCCCCACATGCCGAAACCCGGCTTCATGTCCTTGGAAAAGGCAACAATGCAGCTCGAGGTTCCGCCGATCAGTGCCAGCTGGCGCTCCAGCTTCGCCGGCGCGTCCGCGAAGCCGCCGAGCACGCCGAGCGCCCCGGCATAGGCATCGATCAGCCCCGGCGCGACCTGGCATGCGGTGTCGAGCCCGAGCTCCTCCGCCGCGCTCGCGCTCAGACGCCCGACGGCTCGCTCCACCGGCAGCGTCTCCTCGGGCAAGCCACCACGTTCCAGGAGGTCCTCAAGACCGATCTGGTCCAGATAGTCCTGCTGCCACCCGCGTTTCTCGTGGGCGAGATAGTTCCATTTTGCCGTCAGCGTACAGCGCGAGCGGGCCGGACTTCCGGTCGCCCGCCAGGACATGTAATCCGCGAGGTCGAAGAAATACCCCGCCCGTTCCCATTGCTGCGGGAGGTTGCGCTTCAGCCACATCAGCTTCGGCATTTCCATCTCGGGCGACATCACCCGCCCCGAATGATCGAGAACGGGATGTTTCGTCGCCGTACAGAAATCGGCTTCCGCCAACGCCCGGTGGTCCAGCCAGACGATGGTGTCCCAGCGTGCCTCCCCCTGACGATTGACCGAGAGCGGGAGGCCGTCGCGATCGCGCACGACGAGCGAACAGGTGGCGTCGAAGCCGATCGCCGCAATGCTTTCCGCCGGCACAGCCGCCTTCTCGCGCGCCGATCCGACCGCCCCGCAGACCGCAGCCCAGATGTCCTCGGAATCGTGTTCGGCGTGGTTTTCCTCCGGACGGTTCATCGCAATCGTCCGATCGGCCCGCGCCAGGAGCCTACCTTGCCGGTCGAAGACGCCGGCACGGGCGCTGCCGGTTCCAATATCGACCGCCACGACATATTCGCGCATCAATGGATGCCCCCGTCCCGAAAAAATGATGGATGTTCGCCGAGCGGGACGACGCGGCAGCAAAACCGCCCCGTCCTGCTCTCCCTATTGACGGACAAACTGTATCAATTCGCCCATGTCGTCAAACAGCACGTCGGGTTCGAGGCTGGCGAGCGTCCGCCGGTGGCGGTCGTTTCGTGCGTGGCTGCCCCCCGCGAAGGCGAAGACGCGCATGCCGGCGGACTTTGCCGCCTCGATGCCGGCCGGGCTGTCTTCGATGACGATGCAATCGGACGGGTGATAGCCCATCTTAGCGCTTGCATGCAGGAAAAGGTCAGGCGCCGGCTTGCCGCGCGCCACCATGCTGGCGCTGAAGATGTTCGGCTCGAAGAGATCGATGAGCCCCGTCACGGCCAGCGAGAGGCGGATGCGCTCCGGCTGGCTCGACGAAGCCACGCAATGGGCGGTGCCCAGCCCTTCCACCGCCTCGCGTATGCCGGCGATTGGCCTCAGTTCCTCGCGAAATCGTGCATAGAGCCGTGTCCGCATGCCTTCGAGAAAAACCTCGTCGGTCGCAAGTCCGTGTTCTTCGTGCAGGATCGTCGACATCGTCTTCAAGCTGCGGCCGAGGAAGCGCTCGCTCGCCTCCTCGGTCGTCATCGAAACGCCGGCAGCCGCGAGCGCGTCGACGAGGACCCCGAGCGAAATCGGTTCGCTGTCCACCAATACGCCGTCACAATCGAAAATCACCAGCCTGGAGGCGTGCCCCACCATCGTCATTCCCCGAGGTTTCCGTCCAGATAAAGCTGGAGCGTGGCACGCGTACCCTTTTCCCAAAGCACTTTCAACGCGTGAGCGAAACGGCGGCGGAAGAGATCGGATTGCGCGACATCGCCGAAGATGTCGGAAAGCGCAAGGAACGCCATCGGATCGTCCTTCGCTGCAACCGCGGCGGCATGCAGCCGGTCGGCATTGGCATCGTTGAAAACGATCTCCTTGCCGCTGTCCGACTTGCCGGCGAAATAGCGGCACCACAGCGCCGAAACGAGCGACAACCCGACGACGTCTTCGCCGCGGCGCAGGCGGTCGGCCGTCGACGGCAGGATGAATTTCGGCTGTCGGTTGGAGCCGTCCTGCGCCAGCCGCGCGACCGTGTCGCCGATCTTCGGATTGGAGAAACGCGTCTCGATGAGCTTGTAATAATCCTTCAGATCCGTGTCCGGAACCGGCGGTATCACCGGGATGATCTCGTCGTGCTCCAGCTTTGACAGGAAGGCGCGGATCAACGGCTCCTCCATCGCCTCATGAACGAAATGGATGTCGAGCAGTGCCGCCGGATAGGCGATCGCCGCATGGCCGCCGTTGAGGATACGGATCTTCATATGCTCGTATGGCGCGACGTCCGGCACGAACTGCACGCCCACCTCTTCGAGCGCCGGGCGGCCTTGCGGGAAACGGTCCTCCAGCACCCATTGCTTGAATTCCTCGCAAAAGACCGGCCAGGCATCGTCGATTCCGTATTGCGAGGCGACAATGCCGATCTCGCGGGCACCGGTCGCCGGCGTGATGCGGTCGACCATGCCGTTCGGAAAGGCGACATTGGCATCGATCCAGTCCGCAAAGCCCGGATTGGAAAGGCGCGCCAGACCGGAAACGGCAGCGTGGGTGACCTCTCCGTTTCCAGGAATATTGTCGCAGGACATGATCGTGAACGGCGGAATGCCCTTGGCGCGGCGTTCGGCGAGCCCCGCCAGGATCAGGCCGAAGACGGTTTTTGGAGCCGTCGGATCGCGCGCATCCTCGACGATCGCCGGATGCGCCGGGTCGAAGACGCCGGATGCCGGATCGATGAAATAGCCGCCTTCGGTGATCGTCAGGGAAACGATGCGGATGAGCGGGCTTGCGAGCTGCGCCACGATCGCGGGCGTGTCGCCAGGCTCGAGATAGGCGATCATGGCGCCCGTGACATGCGCGCCCGTGCGGTTGTTGTCCTGCTCGACCACCGTCGTCAGGAAATCCTGCGCTTCGAGCTTGTCGCGCATGACCTTGTCCGATGGCAGGACACCCGCGCCGATAATCGCCCAATCGCGATCGCGTCCCAGGTTGAAAAGGTCATCGAGGTAGACCGCCTGATGCGCGCGGTGGAAATTGCCGACGCCGAAATGCACGATGCCGGCCCGAAGGTCATGCCGGCCGTAGTTCGGGACGCCGGCTCTGGCTTTGACCGCGTCGAGCGTGGCAAGGGAGAGTTTGGTCGCCATCCTTTCAATCCTTTCGCGAACGAGCCTCAGCTCATCCAGTTGCCGCCATCGACGTTATAGGTCTGCGAGACGATGTAGTCGCTTTCCGCCGAGGCGAGGAAGATCGCCATGCCGGTCAGGTCCTCTGCGGTGCCCATGCGCCCGAACGGAACGGCCTCCCCGACCAACCGTTTTTTCTCGCCGCGCGGACGGTTCTCGTATTTGGCGAAAAGCGCGTCGACGCCCTCCCAGTGCTCACCGTCGACGACGCCGGGAGCGATGGCGTTGACGTTGATGCGGTGTTTGATGAGATCGAGACCGGCCGACTGGGTGAGGCTGATGACCGCAGCCTTGGTGGCGCAATAGATCGCCACCAGAGCTTCCCCACGCCTGCCCGCCTGGCTCGCCATGTTGATGATCTTGCCGCCCCTGCCTTGCGCGATCATCTGCCTGGCGGCCGCCTGCAAGGTGAAGAGCGTGCCGGCGACGTTGATCGCAAACAGTTTTTCGTAGCTCTCGCGGGTGATCTCGACGATCGGCGCGAGGTCGAAGAGCGCGGCATTGTTGACGAGGATGTCGAGCCCGCCGGCATGTTCGACGGTCGCGGCGATCGCGTCGTCGATGGAGTCCTGCCGGGTCACATCCATCTCGACCGCATAGGCCACGGACCCGATCTCCGCCGCCGTCCGTCTCGCCCGCTCGATATCGATGTCGGCGATGGCGACCGTGGCGCCCTCGCGCACATAGGCTTCGGCGAAAGCGCGGCCGATACCCCGCGCCGATCCGGTGACCAACGCGCTCTTTCCTTCAAGACGTTTCATCGAATTGCCATTCCCTTTTCATCGAACCTGTGAAGGCGCTCGGGATCCGGCGTCAGATAGACCTGATCGCCATGGGTCACCGCGAAGTCGCCGCCGACGCGCGCCGTCAAAGTACCGATGCCGTCTGCATGCACGTGCAGGAAGGTGTCCGAGCCGAGATGCTCGGCCACTCCCACCGTGCCCCGCCACGTGCCCTGATCCTTCGAAAGGGCAATATGCTCCGGGCGGATGCCGATCGTGTGGGCCTGATGGGCCGCGGCAGGCGCACCGGTGACGAAGTTCATCTTCGGCGACCCGATGAAACCGGCGACGAATAGATTGTCCGGCCTGCGGTAGAGGTCGAGGGGCGAGCCCACCTGCTCGATGCGGCCGCGGTTGAGCACGACGATCTTGTCGGCCATGGTCATGGCCTCCACCTGGTCGTGCGTCACGTAGACCATGGTCGTCTTCAGTTGCTGGTGAAGCTGGCTGATCTCCAGTCGCATGTTGACCCGCAGCGCGGCGTCGAGATTCGACAGCGGCTCGTCGAAAAGGAAGGCTTCCGGCTGGCGGACGATGGCCCGGCCGATCGCGACGCGCTGGCGCTGGCCGCCGGAAAGCTGGCGGGGCTTGCGGTCGAGATAGTCGGTGAGGTTGAGGACGCGCGCCGCGTCCTCGACCTTCTTGTCGATCGTGGCCTTGTCCTCGCCCGCCATCTTCAGCGGAAAGGCGATGTTGGAGCGCACGCTCATATGCGGATAGAGAGCGTAGGACTGGAACACCATCGAAAGGCCGCGCTTTGCCGGCGGCAGCTCGGTGGCGTTGCGGCCGTCGATGACGATCTCGCCGTCGCTGACGTCCTCCAGTCCGGCGATCAGCCTCAGAAGCGTCGACTTGCCGCAACCCGAGGGGCCGACGAAGACGACGAACTCGCCGTCGGTGATATCGAGGTCTATCGAGGGAATGACGGCGTGGGCGCCGAAGACCTTCGATACGTTCTTGAGAGTGATGCTTCCCATGGTTTTACCCTTGTTTGAACCGCGTCGCCCTTATTTGACTGCGCCGAAAGTGAGGCCGCGCACGAGCTGTTTTTGCGAGAACCAGCCGAGGATGAGGATAGGGGCGATCGCCATCGTCGAGGCCGCCGACAGCTTGGCGTAGAAGAGGCCCTCCGGGCTCGAATAGGAGGCGATGAACGCGGTGAGCGGCGCGGCCTTTGCGGCGCTCAGGTTCAAGGTCCAGAACGCTTCGTTCCAGGCAAGGATGATGTTGAGCAGCAGCGTCGAGGCGATGCCGGGGATCGCCATCGGCGTCAGCACATAGATGATTTCCTTGGAGAGCGAGGCGCCGTCCATGCGCGCCGCTTCGAGGATCTCGCCGGGGATCTCCTTGAAATAGGTGTAGAGCATCCAGATGATGATCGGCAGGTTGATCAGCGTCAGCACGATCACGAGCCCTGTGCGCGTGTCGAGCAGTCCCCAGTTGCGGAATATCAGATACATCGGCACCAGCACGCCGACCGGCGGCATCATCTTGGTGGAAAGCATCCACATCAGCACGTCCTTGGTGCGCTTCGTCGGCGAGAACGCCATCGCCCAGGCTGACGGGATCGCGATCAACAGGCCGAGCAGGGTCGAGCCGAAGGAAACGACCACCGAATTCATGAAGTGCTTCAGGTAATCCGACCGGCTCTGCACCTCGGAATAGTTTTCTGTCGTCCAGTCGAAGAAGAGGAAGACCGGCGGAGAGGCGATCGCCTGGGCTTCCGTCTTGAAGCTCGTCAGGAAGGTCCAGAGGATCGGAAAGAAGATCAGGATTCCGATCGTCCAGGCCACCACGGTCGTGATGAGCTTGCGCCCGGTAGAGACATTGCGTGCCATGGTCTCAAGCCTCCAGCGTCTTGCCGATCATGCGCATCAGGAAGAATGCGACGATATTGGCGAGGATGACCGCGATGATCCCGCCCGCCGAGGCGCCGCCCACATCGAACTGCAGAAGGGCTTGGGCGTAGACGAGGAATGTGAGGTTCGTGCTCTGCGTACCCGGACCGCCATTGGTGGTGACGAGGATCTCGGCGAAGACCGACAGCAGGAAGATCGTCTGGATCAGGATGACCACCGTGATCGCACGCGAGAGATGCGGCAGGACGAGATAGATGAAGCGGCTTACCGCGCCTGCGCCGTCCATCTGTGCGGCTTCCTTCTGCTCCTCGTCGAGCGACTGCAGCGCCGTCAGCAGGATGAGCGTGGCGAAAGGCAGCCACTGCCAGGCGACGATCAGAATGATCGAGAGAAGCGGCGCGTTGGCGAGAAAGTCGAACGGCTGCAATCCGAGCAGCTTGGCGAGCCAGGCGAAAAGTCCGTTCACGGGATTCATGAACATGTTCTTCCAGACCAGCGCCGCCACCGTCGGCATGATGAGGAAGGGCGCGATCACCAGGATGCGCACGATCCCCTGCCCGAACATCGGCTGGTCGAGAAGAAGCGCCAGCCCGATGCCGCCGACCACGGTGATGAAGAGCACGCCGAGAACGATGGCGAGCGTGTTGAATATCGCCTGAAAGAAGGCCGGGTCGGTGAGGAAATAGGTGTAGTTCGTAAGCCCGGCGAACTCCTCCATCCCCGGCATCAGCAGGTTGTAGCGCAGCAGCGAGAAATAGACCGTCATGGCCAGCGGCACGATCATCCAGGCCAGAAGCAGGAGCACCGAGGGCGCGATCATCAGTCGCGCGGCGGAGCGGGTGTGCAAGGTCGCCATGGCGTCCCCCGTGTGAAGTCGACGCGGTTCTTCAAAAACGGCACGCGTATTGCCATCCGAATGCGCGCCATGAATTGGAAAAGTCAGAGCGGAACGCGGATCGAAGGCGGGTTGCCCCTTTCCCCGTCCCGCTCTGGAGGTAGCCGGGGCGTTCGCTGTTTCCAGCAGACGCTCCGGCTCCTTGGGAGCTCACTTGATGTAGCCGGCTTTGGTCATTTCGCGGGTCGACAGCTGCTGCGCGCTGGCAAGCGCCTGATCCACGCTCATCTGACCGGCCAGCGCCGCCGAGAACACCTGCCCGACCGCCGTGCCGAGACCTTGGAATTCCGGGATCGCGACGAACTGGACGCCGACATAGGGCACCGGCTTCACCGCCGGGTTCTTCGGGTCGGCGGCATTGATCGAGTCCAGGGTCATCTTCGCGAAGGGGGCCGCCTTCTGGTACTCCGGGTTCTCATAGAGGGAGGTGCGGGTACCGGGAGGAACGTTCGCCCAGCCTTCCTTTTCGGCAACGAGCTTCAGATAATCCTTGCCCGTGGCCCAGGCGATGAACTTCTGCGCCGACTCGGCCTTCTGCGATCCCGCCGGAATGGCGAGGTTCCAGGCCCAGAGCCAGTTGCCGCGCTTGCCGAGGCCGGTGTCGGGAGCGAGCGCGAAACCGACCTTGTCGGCAACGGTCGACTCCTTCGGATTGGTCACGAAGGAGGCGGCCACGGTCGCGTCGATCCACATGCCGCACTTGCCGGTCTGGAACAGCGACAGGTTCTCGTTGAAGCCGTTGGACGAGGCGCCGGGCGGGCCAGCGTCATTCATCAGCTTGACGTAGAAGTCGAGTGTGTTCTTCCACTCCGGCTGGTCGAACTGCGGCTTCCAGTTCTCGTCGAACCAGCGGGCGCCGAAGGCGTTTGCCGTGGCCGTCAGGAAAGCCATGTTCTCGCCCCAGCCGGCCTTGCCGCGCAGGCAGATGCCGTAGATCTCGTTATCCTTGTCGGTGATCTTGCGGGCCGCATCGGCGATGAAATCCCAGGTCGGCGCATCGGGCATGCTAAGCCCGGCCTTCTCGAACAGGTCCTTGCGGTACATGACCATCGAGCTCTCGCCGTAGAACGGTGCCGCATAGAGCTTGCCGTCGATCGTCAGGCCGCTGCGGATCGCCGGCAGAAGGTCGTCGACGTCGTATTCGGGACCGAGATTGTCGAGCGGCAGGAGCCAGCCCTGCTTCGCCCAGATCGGCACTTCATACGTGCCGATCGTCATGATGTCGTACTGACCGCCCTTGGTCGCGATGTCGGTCGTGACCCGCTGGCGCAGCACGTTTTCCTCGAGAGTGACCCACTCAAGCTGGATGTCGGGATTTTTCGACGTGAAATCGTCCGTCAGCTTCTGCATCCGGATCATGTCGCCATTGTTCACGGTGGCAATGGTCAGCGTCTCCGCTTGGGCCAGACCCGCCAGAGCGACTGCCGAGCACGTGCCCAGCAGGAAAGTTCTCAAATTCATCGACTTCCTCCCAGAAGAAATTGAGCATTTGCCTTGCTCGTGAGCAATTACTCACCGATTGAGATGAAATGTCAATCCGCATTTGTCGTTCCGGTGCGGCAGAGCAGCTAAGAAGATGTTTTAGCTTTGGATTTTTTACAGGGATTTCACGAGAACGACGCCGATGCCGCGGCCCCGCGGCCGGCCGCGCGATCTAGACGCGGAGCAGATAGTCGGCCGTAGCCTCATCGGTGACGAGACCGTTGATGATCCTGCCCTTGAGTGCGGCGCGCAGCGCCTCGTATTTGCGCCTGCCCTTGGCGATCCCGATGACCGAGGCGCGGTCGCGCGGCGGCAGCGGAACCGAGGCGACGCGCTCATTGATGCTGTCGGGCAGGAGCACGCCTTCGTGGTCGAACATCCAACCGCAGATCTCGCCGGCAGCGCCCGCGGCCATCAGCCGTGCCATTTCACCGCGCGCCAGGAACCCGTCTTCGCAAAGCGGCGCGTCGGGCCCCAGTTCGCCGACGCCCACGAAGGCGGCGTCGGCCTCGGCGCCGAGTTCCAGGGCGATCTGCACTAGGCTCTGCTTGTGCAGGACTTCGCGCTCTTCCGGCGAGGAGACGAGAACCGGCAAGGGCATGGGAAAATGCCGCGCCTTGATCGTGTCCGCCATGCTGAAGATGACGTTGTAATAGGCAGCCGACCCGTCGAGCCGGATATTGCCGGTGAGCGAAACGATACGGTGCTGCGGGCATTCCATCGATGGCAGCTGGTCGATGGTCGCCTTCAGCGTCCGGCCCGTGCCGATCGCCAGCACCACGGGCTCGGCCGACTTCAGCCAGCGCTCGATTTCCGCCGCTCCGGCCTCGGCAATGCCGACGGTCGTGGATTGGGAACCGGGGTCGCTCGGAACGACGTCGACATGCTTGAGGTCGTATTTCTCCTTGAGACGCGCCGCCATTTCGAGGCAGGCGGCGATCGGATGGTCCAGGCGCACCTTGATCAGCCGCTCGGCCATGGCAAGCGACACGAGACGTTGCGCCGATTGCCGCGAAATTCCCATGACCGACGCAATCTCGTCCTGCGTCCGGCCGGCGACATAATAGAGCCAGCCTGCGCGGGCTGCATCGTCCAGCCTGTTGCTGCTTTCCGCCTTGCGTGCCATCGATTGCCTCCCTTCCCCTTGATTTGCTGCCACTATTTTCCATGCGCTGTCAAACGGGGGGCGATATGCGGCGCGCCTTGGCACCGGCAAGGTCCGCTTTTCCAGGCTTTTGCGGCGGGTTGGAAGGAAATTTTACCGTTTGATAAAAAAATAAAGCGTGTTACCGTTCCGTCATCCTGAGAAAACATTGGGAGCCAAAAATGGGAACGACGCAATCTGGGATTCTCGGCGGGCGGCTGCCGCTTGCCGAGTACGAAGCCAATTTCTCCGACCTTCATGCGCCACTCGACAGGCACGAGGCGCTGGTCGCCGCGGACCGCTGTTATTTCTGTCATGACGCGCCCTGCATGACTGCCTGTCCCACCTCCATCGACATCCCGCTCTTCATTCGCCAGATCGCGACGGGCAATCCGATCGGCTCGGCGAAAACGATCTTCGACCAGAACATACTTGGTGGCATGTGCGCCCGCGTCTGTCCCACCGAAACGCTCTGCGAAGAGGCCTGCGTACGCAACACGGCCGAGGAGCGGCCGGTCGAAATCGGCCGCCTGCAGCGCTACGCAACCGACATCGCAATGCGGGAGAACAAGCAATTCTATACGCGCGCCGCTCGTTCCGGCCGCAGGGTCGCCGTCGTCGGCGCCGGGCCGGCGGGGCTCGCCTGCGCGCATCGGCTGGCCGTAAAAGGCCACGACGTGGTGATCTACGACGCGCGCGAAAAATCCGGCGGCCTCAACGAATACGGCATCGCCGCCTATAAGGCGGTCGACGACTTCGCCCAGAAAGAGGTCGAATACGTGCTTTCGGTCGGCGGCATCGAGGTCAGCCACGGCAAGGCGCTCGGCCGCGACTTCTCCCTTGCCGATCTGGCGGAAGAATTCGATGCCGTCTTTCTCGGCCTCGGTCTTGCCGGTGTCAATGCACTGCGGATCGAAGGCGAGAATGCCCAAGGCGTCGAGGATGCCGTCGACTTCATTGCCGCACTTCGCCAGTCGAAGACAAAGGCCGACATTCCGGTCGGCCGGCGCGTCGTGGTTCTTGGCGGCGGCATGACTGCGATCGACGCGGCCATCCAGGCGAAGCTGCTCGGCGCCGAGGAAGTGACGATCTGCTACCGCCGCGGCAAGGAGCACATGAACGCCTCGGAATTCGAACAGGATCTCGCGGCTTCCAAGGGCGTCACCATCCGCCACTGGCTGCAGCCGAAGCGCATCGCCGTCAAGGACGGCAGGGTCGCCGGCATCGAACTCGACTACACCACGCTCGAGAACGGTAGGCTGACGGCGACCGGCGAGACCGGAATCATTGCCGCCGACCAGATCTTCAAGGCCATCGGCCAGACCTTCGAGGCCTCCGGCCTCGGTGCGCTACGCATGGAAAGCGGGCGCATCGTCGTCGATGCGGAAGGGCGCACCTCGCTCGACAAGGTCTGGGCCGGTGGTGACTGCGTGCTCGGGGGCGAGGACCTCACCGTTTCCGCCGTCGCGATGGGACGCGATGCCGCCGGATCGATCGACCGGGCTTTCGCCGCGGCTCAGCCGCTGGCGAGCGCCGTTGCTTGAAAAGCAGAACAGGATCGAGAGGACGAGAACAATGGCTGATCTTCGCAACAATTTTGTCGGCATCAAATCCCCGAACCCGTTCTGGCTCGCCTCGGCGCCGCCGACGGACAAGGCCTACAACGTCGAACGCGCCTTCAAGGCAGGCTGGGGCGGCGTCGTCTGGAAGACCCTGGGTGAGGAAGGACCGCCCGTTGTCAATGTCAACGGCCCGCGCTACGGCGCGATCTGGGGCGCCGACCGGCGGCTGCTGGGTTTCAACAATATCGAACTCATTACCGACCGCGATCTCTATGTGAACCTGCGCGAAATGAAGCAGGTGAAGATGAACTGGCCGGACCGTGCCCTGATCGCCTCGATCATGGTGCCTTGCGAGGAGAACGCCTGGAAGGCGATCCTGCCGCTGGTCGAGGAGACCGGCGCCGACGGCATCGAGCTCAATTTCGGCTGTCCGCACGGCATGTCCGAGCGCGGTATGGGCTCGGCGGTCGGCCAGGTGCCGGAATATATCGAGATGGTTGTGCGCTGGTGCAAGCAATATACGCGCATGCCGGTCATCACCAAGCTGACGCCGAACATCACGGACATCCGCAAGCCCGCCCGCGCTGCCAAGGCCGGCGGCACCGACGCGGTATCGCTGATCAACACGATCAACTCGATCACCGGGGTCAACCTCGACACTTTCTCGCCGGAGCCCTCGATCGACGGCCGCGGCAGCCATGGGGGTTATTGCGGCCCGGCGGTGAAGCCGATCGCCCTCAACATGGTGGCCGAGATCGCCCGTGATCCCGAGACCCACGGCCTGCCGATTTCCGGCATTGGCGGCGTGACCACCTGGCGGGATGCGGCGGAATTCATGGTGCTCGGGGCCGGCAACGTGCAGGTCTGCACGGCGGCGATGACCTATGGCTTCAAGATCGTCCAGGAGATGATTACGGGCCTTTCCGACTGGATGGACGCCAAGGGCCATCGGTCGCTCGACGACATCAGCGGCCGTGCCGTCCCGAACGTCACCGACTGGCAATATCTCAACCTCAACTATATCACCAAGGCGAAGATCGATCAGGACGCCTGCATCAAATGCGGCCGCTGTCATATCGCCTGCGAGGACACTTCGCATCAGGCGATCACCCAATTCGTCAATGGCGTGCGTCATTTCGAGGTGATCGAGGAGGAATGCGTCGGCTGCAACCTCTGCGTCAATGTCTGCCCGGTGGAGAACTGCATCACCATGGAGCCGCTCGCGGCCGGCACGCTCGACCGGCGCACCGGGAAACCGGTCGACCCGAACTACGCCAACTGGACGACCCATCCGAATAACCCGATGGCCCGCCAGGCCGCCGAGTGAAGACATACGAGTCAGACCGGAGGG
>NZ_JBQEMS010000001.1:518386-654889 GCF_052044265.1 Sinorhizobium sp. 22678
CCCTCCCACGTTTCTATCGCGTCAAAACTCTATCACCACCTTGCCGAATGGGCCGCGGTCGAGATGCGCGAGGGCCTCGGGGACCTCGGTGAACTTGTAACGGCTGTCGATGACGGGCTTCAGTCCAAGGCGATCGACGGCCCCGACCAGATCTTCGAGTGCTCTGCGGTGACCGACGCTGATACCCTGCACCACGGGAGACTTCAGGAGAAGCGGCCCGACCGGACCTGAGACCTCGAAGCCCTCGAGCACGCCGATCACCGAGATGCGCCCGTCCGGCGCGACTGCCTTCAGGGACTGGCCGAGCCCGGCGCCGCCGGCGATCTCCAGAATGTGGTCGGCTCCATGGTCCCCAGTCAGCGCATAGACGCGCTCCACCCAGTCCTCCTCCAGGCGATTTATGCCGTGATCGGCACCGAGCGCAAAAGCCCGATCGAGCTTTTCGCGGCTGCTCGAGGTCACGATGACCTCGGCTCCGGTCGCCTTGGCGATTTGCAGCCCGAACAGCGCAACGCCGCCGGTGCCCTGCACGACGACACGGTCGCCCGCCCGCAGATGACCCTTCTCGACAAGAGCGAACCAGGCGGTCAGGCCCGCACAGGGCAAGGTACTCGCCTCCGCCGCGTCGAGGCTCTTCGGCGCTGCGACGAACCAGCCTTCAGGGAAAACCACATACTCCGACAGGACGCCCGGATGCGCCCCTCCGAGCGTCTGATAGGCAGGCGTCCTGCCGGTGCCGGGTCGTAAGCCGTCAAGCCAACCGGGGGCGAAGGTGGAGATCACGCGATCGCCCGGCTGGAAACGCGTCACGCTCTTGCCGACGGCCTCGACCACTCCGCTCATATCCGAGGCCGGCACGAAGGGGAAAGCGAGATCGAGCCCCATGCCGGTCTCCAGTACCAGCTTGTCGCGATAGTTGAGCGATACGGCAAGCGTTCGCACGAGTATATCGTGCTCGCCGACCTGCGGCACCGGTCGTTCGGCACGCTTGAGATTGTGGGGGGCCACCGTCTGCGTGCTCCATTCCTGCATCCATTTGGACATGCTCGTTCCTTTTCATCCGTTGCGGTGAAGCGAGCATACTGTTGAACATTCGTCTTCGGTTGCGATATGATTTCCCATCATTGGTTCCCTGGAGGACGCAATTCGTGGAGCGCTTCAACGGCATTTCGGTTTTCGTGGAAGTTGCCGATGCCGGCGGCTTTTCCTCCGCCGCCGCGCGGCTCAACCTTTCGCGCTCGGCCGTGGGCAAGACGGTATCCCGGCTCGAACGACGGCTCGGCGTGCGCCTCTTCCATCGCACCACACGGACGCAGAGTCTTACCGAAGAAGGGCAGCTCTTCTACGAGAGCTGCCAAAAAGCGCTGGGCGAAATCAGAACGGCCGAAGACCTCCTCGAATCCGGGAAGCGGGAGATTCGCGGCCGCCTGCGCATCTCGATGCCGGTCCTCTTCGGCCGCCAATGCGTGGCGCCGCTGCTTCGCGACCTGTTGCGGGCGCATCCCCGTCTGGAACTCGATCTCTCCTTCAACGACCGGGTCGTCGACCTTCTCGACGAAGGCTTCGATCTCGCCATCCGCAACAGCCCGCTCGGCAACGGCTCCGGCCTGATGATGCGCACGGTGGCGGAACAGCGAATGACCGTCTGCGCCTCCCCTGCCTATCTTGAAACGCACGGCACGCCGAGAACGGTGGCCGAACTCGCAGCACATGAAGGCATCGTCTACGCCCGTGGAGGCGAGCCGCTATCCTGGTCCTTTCCGTCCGACGGCAAAGCGGCGGAAATCGTGCTGCCGCAAACGCGGCTGAGGCTCGATGATCTCGCCGCAATCGCCGATGCGGCTGCCGCCGGCCACGGCCTTGCCTGGCTGCCTTGCTGGCTGGTGCGCGAGCGCGTGCAGAAAGGCGAACTTGTTCGCGTCCTCACCGACCGGCCCGGGCTGATCTTCAAGGCGCATGCGGTCTGGCCGCGAACGCAGCACATGCTGCCGAAACTGCGGGTGGTGATCGACAAGCTCGCCGCAGGATTGCCGCGCATCATGGAGTAGCACGGCATGGGACATGCGCAGTCCGCGCAAGACCCGAAAGCGAAACAATTCGTTTAGAAAACGTAAGTTGCCGGCATCGGTGATCTGGTTAATAAGGAGGACATTGACGCGAGCCTGTTTCGAGGCCGCCAGACCCAGGCAAGATTGTTTGACGATCCTATCCGCCAGCACGCGCAAGAAGATGCACCTGATTTCAGGGGCTGTGCTCGGCGTCTTTGTGCTCCTCCATTTCTCGAACCATGCGCTCGGCCTGGTGTCGATCGGAGCCATGGAAACGGGCCGGCGGATCTTCACCTCGGTCTGGCAGAGCATCCCCGGAACGGCCCTCCTCTACGGCGCGTTGTTGCTGCATTTTCTGATGGCGCTTGACAGTCTCTACCGGCGGCAAACCTTCAGGATGCCTGTCGGCGAAGCCCTGAAGATCATCTTCGGCCTGAGCCTGCCCTTTCTGCTCATTCCTCACGTTGTCGCCGCCCGCGTGGAGCCGCTTCTTTCAGGTGTTTACCCCGACTACCCCGCAATCCTGCGCACTCTCTGGTCAAGCTCGTTCAACACCTCTCGCCAGTCGCTTGCACTCATCGTCGTCTGGGGTCACGCCTGCCTTGGCGCCTGGTTCTGGATGCGCGGCCGCGCCTGGTTTCCGAAGTACGAAACGCTGCTCTATACCGTCGCCCTGCTGGTGCCGATCTTCGCACTGCTCGGCTTCGTCAACGGCGCCCGATCGCTGGAGCGCGACTACGCCGAACATGGCGGTTATGGCGACAGGGCCTATGCCAGCCAGGCACCTCGCGTCGACCCTGCCCTCCTCGATAGGATCAGGCTGGCATTCTATGGCGGCTTCGCAAGCCTGATCGGCGGCACCCTCGTTCTGCGCGCCCTGCCGGCGCGCGGCCGTATTCGCATTCGTTATCCGGACGGCCGGGTCGCTGCCGTCAGCCTCGGCTTCAGCGTTCTGGAGGCGAGTCGGGCGGCTGGAATCCCGCATGTGTCCGTCTGCGGCGGACGCGGCCGCTGCTCGACCTGTCGCGTGCGGATAACGCAGGGGCTCGAAGGCCAACCGACGCCGGAAGCCGCAGAACTCGCGACGCTGACCCGCATCGGCGCTCCCGAGAACGTACGCCTCGCCTGCCAGTTCCGACCCGTGCACAATGTGAGCGTCGTGCCCATCCTCGACACCGACAGCATCGGGATCAAGACGCAGCTTGCCCGCCAGAACGCCGGCGGACGCGAGCGCCGCGTCGCAGTGCTCTTCTGCGACCTGCGTGATTTCACCCGCATCGCCGAACACCGGCTGCCCTACGACACGGTCTTTCTGCTCAACCGCTACTTCGAGGTCGTTGGCGAAGCCGTCGAAAGTTCCGGTGGCGTCGTCGACAAGTTCATCGGCGACGGGGCGCTCGCGATCTTCGGACTGAAGGCCCCTCTGCCGGAGGCCTGCCGCCAGGCACTGTCGGCCGCCGCCCGGTTGTCGCAAGGAATCCGGGCGCTCAACCAGACTTTCGAAGGGGAGCTCGAGCAGCCGCTGAGGCTCGCCATCGGCCTTCACGCGGGGCCGGCGATCATCGGCGAAATGGGCTACGGCCAGGCAACCTCGCTCACGGTCGTCGGCGACACGATCAACACCGCGAGCCGACTGGAAGGCCTCGCGAAGGAGCACGACGTCGAGCTTGCCGTTTCGGCCGAACTGGTCGAGCGCGCGGGTTTAAGCTTCGAGGGCCACAGACGGCTCGAAATCAGCCTGCGGGGCCGCAAGGCAACGCTTGAAACCTGGATCATCGGTGACGCCGCGCAGCTCTCCCGATCCCTGCCCACAGCCGGATAGGCTACTCCCGCACCTGCAGCCCGTCGACGAACAGCCGCTCGAGAAAGCGCGCGGCGTCCTCGAAGCGCCCTTCGCCGGCATTCTCCTGGCCGAGCACGGCGCGCACCTGAACGTCGAAGTCGGCATAATGCTGCGTCGTCGACCAGATGGCGAAGATGAGGTGATAAGGGTCGCATTTTGCGATCTTGCCGGCCTTGGCCCAGCTGCGGATAACCTCGGCCTTCTCGTCCACCAATTGCTTCAGCGGACCCTTGAGCTCGTCCACGATACGCGGGGCGCCCTGCAGGACCTCGTTGGCGAACAGCCGGCTTTCGCGCGGGAAGTCGCGCGCCATTTCGAGCTTGCGCCGGATATAGCTGCGGATCTCGGCGACCGGGTTGCCCTCGGCATCGAACGCGCGCAGAGGATCGAGCCAGGTGTCGAGAACGCGGTCTATCAGCGCGCGATGCATCGCCTCTTTGGTGCGGAAATAATAGAGCAGGTTCGGCTTCGACATGCCCGCCACGTCAGCGATCTGATCGATCGTCGACCCGCGAAAGCCGTTTGCGGAAAACACCTCCAGCGCGGCCTCGAGGATCTGCTCCTCCTTCTCCTCCTGGATGCGCGTGCGCCTCTGGGTTCTTGCCGCTCTCGGAAGTACCATCTCGTCCCCTGTCCAAGCCCCCAGCGAAAGACGTCGGCACAATTTGCCCAATATTCGGACGCGCCGATTTCTTGAGCAGTAACTCCTGTTTTTTTCTTTTTCCGGCTTGAGTGCCGCCACGGAAGTTGTAATGTTTACCAACCGGTCAAATTATCAGTCAGATTGCCGACAAAGGCAACGCCTGATCGAAGGGCATCACAACAAGGCCCCGATTCGGCCGACGGGAACATGAGGGCTATCCCGGGGAGGGACTGGCCGACAATAGAGGAGAACGCCATGGCAGCACCTGGCGAGAATAGGCGCGTCAATGCCGACCGTCTATGGGATTCGTTGATGGAAATGGCGAAGATCGGCCCCGGCGTTGCCGGCGGCAACAACCGCCAGACCTTGACGGATGCGGACGGCGAAGGTCGCCGGCTTTTCCAGTCCTGGTGCGAAGAGGCGGGGCTCTCCATGGGTGTCGACAAGATGGGCACCATGTTCCTGACCCGACCCGGTACCGATCCGGATGCGCTGCCGGTCCACATCGGCTCGCATCTCGACACACAGCCGACCGGCGGCAAGTTCGACGGGGTCCTCGGCGTCCTGAGCGGCCTCGAGGCCGTACGCACGATGAACGACCTCGGCATCAAGACGAAGCACCCGATCGTCGTGACCAACTGGACCAATGAGGAAGGCGCGCGCTTTGCGCCTGCCATGCTCGCATCCGGCGTCTTTGCCGGGGTCCACACCCTCGAATACGCGTATGCCCGCAAGGATCCCGAAGGAAAGAGCTTCGGCGACGAACTGAAGCGCATCGGCTGGCTTGGCGACGAAGAGGTCGGCGCGCGCAAGATGCACGCCTATTTCGAATACCACATCGAGCAGGGACCTATCCTAGAGGCCGAGAACAGGCAGATCGGCGTCGTCACGCACTGTCAGGGTCTTTGGTGGCTGGAGTTCACGCTGACCGGCAGGGAAGCACACACCGGCTCGACGCCGATGGACATGCGCGTCAATGCGGGCCTCGCAATGGCGCGGATCCTCGAAATGGTCCAGACCGTCGCTATGGAGAACCAGCCGGGCGCCGTCGGCGGCGTCGGCCAGATGTTCTTTTCGCCCAATTCGCGCAACGTCCTGCCGGGCCAAGTGGTGTTCACCGTCGACATCCGCTCGCCCGACCAGGCCAAACTGGACGGCATGCGCGCCCGGATCGAAGCCGAAGCGCCAAAAATCTGCGAGCGGCTCGGCGTCGGCTGTTCCATCGAGGCGGTCGGGCATTTCGATCCCGTCACCTTCGACCCTAAGCTGGTCGAGACGGTACGCGGGGCCGCCGAGAAGCTCGGCTACAGCCACATGAATCTCGTATCCGGCGCCGGACACGATGCCTGCTGGGCCGCAAAGGTCGCGCCGACCACGATGATCATGTGCCCCTGCGTCGGCGGACTCAGCCACAACGAGGCGGAGGACATCTCCAGGGAATGGGCGGCGGCCGGCGCGGACGTCCTGTTCCACGCCGTGCTCGAGACGGCGGAGATCGTGGAATGAGTTTTGCGGGCGGGACGGTGGTTCCGCCCTTTTTCGTGGTGGCCTGAGCCGCCGAAGGCACCTTCCAGGGAAACGAACCAATGAGCACTGTCATCAAGGGTGGAACCATCGT
The DNA here is from genome assembly GCF_052044265.1 of Sinorhizobium sp. 22678. NCBI lineage: Bacteria > Pseudomonadati > Pseudomonadota > Alphaproteobacteria > Hyphomicrobiales > Rhizobiaceae > Sinorhizobium > Sinorhizobium sp. 22678. The sequence continues at coordinate 524,539 of NZ_JBQEMS010000001.1, forward strand.
CACGGCCGACCTGACCTACAAGGCCGATTTAAAGGTGGAAGGCGGCAAGATCGTCGAAATCGGACCGAATCTCTCCGGCGCCGAGACGCTCGACGCCACCGGCTGCTACGTGATGCCGGGCGGCATCGACCCGCATACGCATCTCGAAATGCCTTTCATGGGTACCTATTCCTCCGACGATTTCGAAAGCGGGACCCGGGCGGCACTCGCCGGCGGCACCACGATGGTCGTCGATTTCGCACTCCCCTCGCCCGGCCAGTCGCTGCTTGAGGCGCTCACCATGTGGGACAACAAGTCGACGCGCGCCAACTGCGACTATTCCTTCCACATCGCGATCACCTGGTGGGGCGAGCAGGTCTTCGACGAGATGGAGACGATCGTAAAGGAAAAGGGCATCAACACCTTCAAGCACTTCATGGCCTACAAGGGCGCGCTGATGGTGGACGACGACGAGATGTTTTCCTCCTTCCAGCGCTGTGCGGCGCTCGGCGCGCTGCCGCTGGTCCACGCCGAAAACGGCGACGTGGTGGCGCAACTGCAGGCGAAGCTGCTGGCGGAAGGCAATAGCGGCCCGGAAGCACATGCCTATTCGCGGCCGGCGGAGGTCGAGGGAGAGGCCACCAACCGCGCGATCATGATCGCCGACATGGCCGGCTGTCCCGTCTACATCGTTCATACTTCGTGCGAACAGGCGCATGAAGCGATCCGGCGCGCCCGCGCCAAGGGCATGCGTGTCTTCGGCGAGCCCTTGATCCAGCACCTGACGCTCGATGAGAGCGAATATTTCGACAAGGACTGGGACCACGCCGCCCGCCGGGTTATGTCGCCGCCTTTCCGCAACAAGCTTCACCAGGACAGCCTCTGGGCGGGGCTTGCCTCCGGTTCGCTCCAGGTGGTCGCGACCGACCATTGCGCCTTCACGACCGAGCAGAAGCGCTTCGGCGTCGGCGATTTCACCAGAATCCCGAACGGCACCGGCGGACTGGAAGACCGCATGCCGATGCTCTGGACCTATGGTGTTGCGACCGGCCGCATCACCATGAACGAATTCGTGGCGGTAACCTCCACCAATATCGCCAAGATCCTGAATATCTATCCCAGGAAGGGCGCGATCCTCGTCGGCGCCGATGCGGACCTCGTCGTCTGGGACCCCAAGCGCTCCAAGACGATTTCGGCGAAGACGCAGCAATCGGCGATCGATTACAACGTCTTCGAGGGCAAGACGGTCACCGGTCTTCCGCGTTTCACGCTGACGCGCGGCGTGGTTTCGATCGAGGACGGAACCGTGAAGACCCGGGAGGGCCACGGCGAATTCGTCCGGCGTGATCCCTTCCCGGCGGTCAGCACCGCGCTTTCCACCTGGAAGGAAGTGACGGCGCCACGGGCGGTGCAGCGCAGCGGCATTCCCGCAAGCGGCGTCTGAGAGATGCCGCAACCTTATCGCATGCGAGAAACGGCGATCGCGCTGCTGACTTTTCCCGGAATTGATCTAGGCGGGCACGAGCCCGTCGAGCTCGGGCAGCAGCACGACGCTCTCGTTTCCTTTCGGATCCGTCCGGGCGATCACCGCCGTGCAAGGGGCGTGCGAGAGGTTCGCCGGCAGGTGCGGCACGCCGGCGGGAATGTAGAGCATATCTCCGGCCCTGGTGATCACGTGTTCTTCGAGCCGCTCGCCGAACCAGGTATGCGCTTCGCCGGAGAGCACGTAGATCGCCGTTTCATGGGTCTCGTGAAGATGCGCCTTGGCGCGCGCACCGGGCGGCATGGTCACGAGATGCATGCAGATGCCGGTGGAGCCGACCGTTTCCGCGGCGATACCCTCGAAATAATCGAGCCCCTGCTTGCCGGCAAAGGCACCGCCCGGGCGAACCACGCGACAGCCAGGATTGGGTGATCGAGACATGACCGTCCTCCAGAATACGCTGAAAAACCAGCAGCAGGCGACCTCGCCGGCAAATCCGCCATTGCATGTTGCGGGTCCGGATAGCAGTCTGACACAGGCAGTCGATAATGAGAATCCGTCCATGACACCCAATCCCGCCTCCGTGGTCTCGGCCCGGAACCTCGGCCTGACGTTCGAGACCAGCGACGGTCCCGTCAATGCACTCACCGGCGTGAATCTCGACGTGGTCAAGGGCGACTTCGTCTCCTTCATCGGCCCATCCGGCTGCGGCAAGACGACGTTTCTGCGCGTCATCGCCGATCTCGAAAAGGCGACGGCCGGCACCATTTCCGTCAACGGCATGACGCCGGAGGAGGCCCGCCGGCAGCGCGCCTATGGCTATGTCTTCCAAGCGGCCGCCCTTTATCCCTGGCGTACGATCGAAAAAAACATCGCGCTTCCGCTGGAGATCATGGGCTACTCCAGCGAGGACCGGAAGGCGCGGATCGAGCGGACGCTGGAACTCGTCAACCTCTCGGGCTTCGGAAAGAAATATCCCTGGCAGCTTTCCGGCGGCATGCAGCAGCGCGCGTCGATTGCCCGGGCGCTGGCCTTCGATGCCGATCTCCTGCTGATGGACGAGCCCTTCGGGGCGCTCGACGAGATCGTCCGCGACCATTTGAACGAACAACTCCTCAAACTCTGGGCGCGCACCAACAAGACCATCTGTTTCGTCACCCACTCCATTCCGGAGGCGGTCTACCTCTCGACCAAGATCATCGTCATGAGCCCCCGCCCGGGCCGCGTCACGGACGTCATCGAATCGACGCTGCCGAGGGAACGGCCGCTCGGGATTCGGGAAACGCCGGAATTCCTCGAGATCGCGCATCGCGTGCGCGAGGGCTTGAGAGCGGGGCACAGCTATGACGAGTAGCCGCCGGCCGGAGATGACCCCTCCCCAACCCCTCCCCACAAGGGGGAGGTGCTTAGCGGCGTCTGCCGCAACCGGTGCGGCAGGGTCGCCCCTCCCCCTTGTGGGGAGGGTGGTGAGCGAAGCGAACCGGGAGGGGTTTTCGGCATATTCGAACATCGACCCGAAGACCGGAAAACGCGCGAAGAAGCTGCGCACGGAAATGACCAAAGCCGAAGCGGCGATGTGGAACATGCTGCGCGACCTGCGTCCGACGACTGGCGGGAGAGCGTGACCATGCGCGAGGAGAGCTTCCTTAAGGACAAACTGCTTCCCGTCTCCACGGTCGTTTTCCTGTTGATCGCCGGCTGGTACGTCGCAGCGGTTTTCCTGAACGCACCTTTCGAAAGAGATACCGCCGCGCGTGCCGGCACCGAGATCGGCTTTTCCGAAATCCTCCGCAATACCATGGCCCAGGAACGCCCGGTGCTGCCCGCTCCGCATCAGGTGGTCGCCGAAATCTGGGATACGACTGCCAATAAGGCCATCACCTCGAAGCGCAGCCTCGTCTATCATGCCTGGATCACGCTTTCGGCCACTTTGCTCGGCTTCGGCATCGGCACGGTGCTCGGGGTGCTGCTGGCTGTCGGTATCGTCCACAACCGCGCAATGGACCGATCGCTCATGCCCTGGGTGATCGCCAGTCAGACCATCCCGATCCTGGCGATCGCGCCGATGATCATCGTCGTGCTCAACGCCATCGGGATTTCCGGCCTGCTTCCGAAGGCGCTGATTTCCACCTATCTTTCGTTCTTCCCGGTGGTCGTCGGCATGGTGAAGGGACTGCGCAGCCCCGAAACGATCCAGCTCGACCTGATGCACACCTATAACGCCTCGCCCGCCCAGACCTTCTGGAAGCTGCGCTGGCCCTCGTCCATGCCCTATCTCTTCACCTCGCTGAAGGTTGCCGTCGCGATCTCGCTCGTCGGCGCCATCGTCGGCGAGCTGCCGACCGGCGCGGTCGCCGGGCTCGGCGCACGCCTGCTCGCCGGGTCCTATTACGGACAGACCGTACAGATCTGGGCGGCGCTGTTCATGGCTGCGGCACTCGCCGCGGTCCTCGTCATGATCGTCGGCCTGGCGCATACGGCCGTCCTGAAGCGCATGGGGGCAAAACCATGAGTATTGCCGCTCTCGCCGGCGCCATCCTCTTCTGGCTCGCTGCCTGGGCCTTCAACGAATGGCTGGTCCGGCAGCAGTTCGCAAGCGACGCCGCAAACAATGCGGCACGACTTGCCGTGCCTCTCCTCTTCGGCATCACCATACTCGTCCTCTGGGAAGGCATAGTCCGCGGCTTCGCCGTCCCATCGGTGCTGTTGCCGGCGCCGTCGATGATCTGGCAGCGGCTGATCAACTCGCTGCCGACACTCGCGGCCGATTTCCGGCAGACCTTCCTGAAGTCCGTGCTGACCGGCTACGCGCTCGGCTGCGGCCTCGGCTTCGTCGTCGCAATCCTCATCGACCGTTCGCCCTTCCTGCAGAAAGGGCTGCTGCCGCTCGGCAATTTCGTCTCCGCCCTCCCCGTCATCGGCGTGGCCCCGATCATGGTCATGTGGTTCGGCTTCGACTGGCAGTCGAAAGTGGCGGTCGTCGTCATCATGACCTTCTTCCCGATGCTGGTGAACACGGTTTCGGGCCTTGCAGCCGCCAGCCACATGGAGCGCGATCTGATGCGCACCTATGCCGCATCCTGGTGGCAGACACTCGTCAAGCTCCGCTTGCCGGCCGCCTGGCCTTTTATTTTCAACGCTCTCAAGATTAACTCCACGCTGGCGCTGATCGGCGCGATCGTGGCCGAATTCTTCGGAACGCCCATTGTCGGCATGGGTTTCCGGATCTCCACGGAAGTGGGCCGCATGAACGTCGACATGGTCTGGGCCGAAATCGCCGTGGCGGCGGTGGCTGGCTCCGTCTTCTACGGGGTGGTCGCGCTCATCGAGCGCGCGGTCACGTTCTGGCATCCGTCCATCCGCAGTGGGCGAGCCTAGAGCACTTCCAGGAAAAGTGTGTAACGGTTTTCCGTCCGGAAGTGCGTTGGACCAAAGGTTTGGAGCATTTCAGTGTTTCATGAACATTGAAATGCTCCAGGGCACTTCCGGGAAAATGCGTAATGGCCTTCCCGGCCGAAATGCGTAGTTTCAAAGTGTTAGAACGACAAGGCAACGATAAGAGGGAACTGAAATGAACAAGAAACTTGGAATTCTGCTGGCAGCGAGCGTCTTTTCGCTTGCCGCTTTCCACGCCAATGCCGCCGAAAAGGTCACGCTGCAGCTGAAGTGGGTGACCCAGGCGCAGTTCGCCGGCTACTACGTGGCGAAGGACAAGGGCTTTTACGAGGAAGAGGGCCTCGACGTCGAAATCAAGCCCGGCGGACCGGATATCGCTCCGGCGCAGGTGATCGCCGGCGGCGGCGCCGACGTCATCGTCGACTGGATGCCATCCGCCCTCGCCACGCGCGAAAAGGGCGTGCCGCTCGTCAATATCGCCCAGCCCTTCAAGACATCGGGCATGATGCTCACCTGTCTGAAGGAATCCGGGGTGAAGGGTCCCGAAGACTTCAAGGGCAAGACCCTCGGCGTTTGGTTCTTCGGCAACGAATATCCGTTCCTCTCCTGGATGTCGCATCTGAAGATCCCGACGGATGGCGGACCGGATGGCGTGACCGTGCTGAAGCAGGGGTTCAACGTCGATCCGCTGATTCAGAAGCAGGCCGCCTGCATCTCCACCATGACCTACAACGAATACTGGCAGGTCATCGATGCCGGCATCAAGCCGGAGGATCTGGTCACCTTCAAATACGAGGACCAGGGCGTCGCCACGCTCGAAGACGGCCTCTACGTGCTCGAGGACAAGCTCAAGGACGAGGCCTTCAAGGGCAAGATGGTGAAGTTCGTCCGCGCCTCGATGAAGGGCTGGAAATATGCCGAGGAGAATCCGGACGAGGCGGCCGATATCGTGCTCGAGAACGACTCGACCGGCGCGCAGACGGAAAAGCACCAGAAGCGCATGATGGGCGAAGTCGCCAAGCTGACTGCAGGATCCAGCGGGGCGCTCGACGAGGCGGATTACAAGCGCACCGTCCAGTCGCTGCTGGCCGGCGGCTCCGACCCGGTCATTTCCAAAGAGCCGGAAGGCGCCTGGACCCACGAGATCACGGACGCGGCGCTGAAATAAGGCGCCGCATGACGTTCAGGAGCGCGTGGGTCTCGCCGCGCGCTCCTTATGCGGAGGCGTGCCGCTTGCCGCGAACTCGCACCCGTGGTCAAAGGTCGCAGCGTTACTCCTCGGAGAAGCGCACCGACCAGCGCCCGCCCGCGCCACAAAGGCTCGCTTCCAATGGCTTGGCGTGGCGGGTCCGCTGTCGAACGGCGAAAATCGCTCACCACGCTGTGGTTGTTAAGACTACCTTCAGGTTGCACCCGTATTGCATCCGAAGACGCATGACAGTAGAAATAGTGAGGCACCATTGCTTCGCTGCTCTTGTAAGCATTTGCTCCGGCGACTACATAGGCCGGAACGTTTGACTGGAGGGCAAGCGAATGGAGGAATCTTTATTTCTTTAGGATTGCCCATCAGGGAATTTTCTTCCCATCCGGTGCCTGTGGCTTGAAACCGCTGCCCGGGCAGCGATTCAAAATGCTGCAGCGGTCCTTGCGCGTCCGAAAAGACGCGCGGCGCTGTAGGTGAAATAGCGTGAATGCGGCCGGATATTCGCCCCTGCGCGGGCGTGATCGGGCATGTGTGCTTCAGCTTCGGGAAAACAGGCCTATGGCTCAGAAACTCCTGCCTCTCATCGGCGCTTGTGCAGCGATGCTCCTGTCCGCGCTTGTGAGCGCTTCGGCCGAAGAGGCCGTCAAGCCGCCGCAAAAACAGGCGCCGCCCTCCATCGTCGTGACCGAAGCGACGAAGCGTGCGATCACCGACCGCGTCATCGCCACCGGTTCCATCGAGGCGGTGGAGGAGATCTATGTCTCTCCCCTGGTGGATGGCCTCGCCATACGGTCGCTCAATGTCGACGTCGGTGACCGGGTGGAAAAAGGCAGCACGCTGGCCACCCTCAACCAGGACGCCCTGCTTCTGCAAAGAAGTCAGCTCGAAGCCAACCTCGCCAAGGCCGAGGCATCGCTCGCCCAGTTGCACGCCCAGCTTGCCGAAGTGACGGCCAATTCGGAAGAGGCGACGCGTGTCGCGAACCGTGCTGTGCAGCTGTCGGAAAACGGTACCGTCTCGACTGCCGAGGCCGACCGCTTGAAAGCGCTTGCCGCAGCGGGCCGCGCACGCGTCCGCTCGGCGGAGCAGTCGGTGAGCGTCGCAACGGCAGATATCAAGGTGGTGCAGGCCCAGATTGACGACGTCGACCTGCGTCTCGCGCGGACCGCCGTGAAGGCGCCGGTCAGGGGCGTCGTCTCGCGAAAGAACGCCAAGGTCGGTGCGATCGCCAGCGGCAGCGGCGAGCCGCTGTTCGCGATCATTCGCGACGGCGAAATCGAGATGTGGGCCGATGTCGCCGAGTCCGATGTGATCAAGCTTGCCGTGGGGCAGACCGCAACAGTCAAGCTTGCCGGCAGCACCACCACGATCGAGGGGAAGATCCGCCTGATCGCCCCTACGGTCGACCCGCAGACGCGCCTCGGCACGGTGCGTATCAGCCTGACCGACGCGTCCAAGGCGCGCGCGGGCATGTATGCCAGCGCCGTGATCGTGGCGGAGCAGAAAGAAACGGTGGTTTTGCCGCAAACGGCCGTTACATCGGAAGACGGCAAATCCATCGTCCGCAAGGTAGAAGACGGCGTCGTGCGCCTGGTACCTGTCGAAACGGGCATCCAGGACGGACAATTCATCGAGATACTCTCCGGCATCGAACCGGGTGAACAGGCGGTGGCGAAGGCCGGTGCCTATGTGCGCGATGGCGACCGCATCAATCCGGTCGAATCCGCCGAGCCGGCAACCAACTGACGGGAACATGAGACCATGAATTTCTCCGCCTGGTCTATCCGCAATCCGGTCGCGCCCATCCTGGCGTTTTTCGTGCTCGTGGTGCTCGGGTGGCAGTCGTTCAATTCGCTGCCCATCACCCGCTTCCCGAACATCGACGTGCCGATCGTTTCGATCGCCGTCACGCAGAGCGGTGCGGCGCCCGCCGAACTGGAAACCCAGGTCACCAAGGAGATCGAGGACGCGGTCGCCGGCGTCTCCGGCGTCGACCATATCGAGTCGACGATCACCGACGGCATTTCGACGACCGCCGTCATCTTTCGCATGGAAGTCCCGACGACGCAGGCCGTGCAGGATGTCAAGGATGCCATCGACCGCATCCGCAGCGATCTGCCGACCTCGATCGAAGAGCCGATCGTTTCCAAGGTCGACGTGGAGGGCCAGGCGATCCAGACATTTTCCGTCTCGTCGCCGGGCATGACGCTGGAAGAGCTCTCCTGGTTCGTCGACGACACGATCAAGCGCGCGATCCAGGGCCAGACCGGCATCGGCCGTGTCGACCGTTACGGCGGCTCCGACCGCGAAGTCCGGGTCGAGCTCGATGAGGACCGCCTGAATTCCTTTGGCATCAGCGCCGCCGACGTCAACGCCCAACTTCGCCGGATGAACATGGACCTCGGTTCCGGCCGGGGCCAGGTCGGCGGCAGCGAACAGGCGATCCGCACATTGGGCGACACGCGCGACGTAACGGCGCTGGCGAGTACGATGATCTCGCTGCCGAACGGCCGCTTCGTCCGTCTGTCGGAACTCGGCAATGTCATCGACACCTATGAGGAGCCGAAGTCGTTCTCCCGCTTCAACGGGCAGCCGGGCGTCACCTTCGCCGTGTTCCGCGCCAAGGGGGCGAGCGAAGTCTCGGTCGCGGAAACCGTCGGCAAGACGCTCGATGAAATCCGGGCAAAGCACCCGGACGTCTCCATCGAGATGGTGGACGATTCGGTCTACTTCACCTACGGCAATTACGAGGCGGCGATTCATACGCTGATCGAGGGCGCGCTGCTCGCCGTCATCGTCGTGATGCTGTTCCTGCGCAATTGGCGCGCGACCTTGATTTCGGCGGTCGCACTGCCGCTCTCGGCGATCCCCACCTTCTGGGTGATGGAACTGCTCGGTTTCTCGCTGAACCTCGTCAGCTTCCTGGCGATGACGCTCGCGACGGGTATTCTCGTCGACGATGCGATCGTGGAGATCGAGAACATCGAGCGTCATATCCGGATGGGCAAGTCGCCTTACCGCGCAGCGATCGAGGCTGCGGACGAAATCGGCCTTGCGGTGATCGCCACCACCTTCACGATCATCGCCGTCTTCGTGCCCGTATCCTTCATGCCGGGCATTCCGGGACAATACTTCATCCAGTTCGGCCTGACGGTCGCCGTCTCGGTGTTCTTCTCGCTCCTGGTCGCCCGCCTGATCACGCCGGTCATGGCGGCCTATCTGATGAAGCCTTCGGATGCCGGCGGGCATCATGATGATGAAGGCTTCATGATGCGCCAGTACACGCGCCTCGTACGCTTCACCACGAAACGCTGGTACACGCGCTACTCCACGCTGCTCGTCGCCATCCTGCTCTCGGTCGGTTCGGTGGTCGCGCTGCTCGTCTTCGTCCCGGGCAGCTTCCTGCCGCCGGAAGACAGCTCGCGCGTAAGCCTGTCGATCGAACTGCCGCCGGACGCAATGCTCGCGGACACGGACCGGACCACCACCGAGATCTACAATCGCGTCAAGGATATCGACGGCGTGGAAAACGTCTTCGTGCTCGGCGGCGCCTCGCCCAAGGGCGACCTCGAGCTGCGACGCGCTGCCGTCACGGTGCTGCTAGAGAAGCTCGATCATTCGCTGATCAACAAGGTCGTCAACGACGTGATCGGCCGCACTCCGCTGATCGGCGAATACCTGCCGAAGCTGCCCCCGGCCGGGCGGATCAAGCCGCAATCCGAGATCGAGAGGGAAATCTTCGCCCGATTGCGATCGATTCCCGATGTCCGCGTCACCAAGCTCAACGATCGAGGCGAACGTGACCTGTCGTTCAACCTGCTTTCCAACAACGAGGAGGATCTCGACAAGGCGGTCGCCACCCTGGAAGCGGATTTGCGCCGAGACCCGCTGCTTGCCAACGTCAGCCCCGAGGGCGCGCTGCCCCGACCGGAACTGCAGATCCGGCCCCGCGACGACCAGATGTCGCGCCTTGGCATTACGACGGCGCAGATCTCCGAGGTGATCCGCATCGCCACGATCGGCGATATCGACGCGCAGTTGGCGAAGATCGCGCTCGATGGGCGCCTGATCCCGATCCGGGTGCAGCTCGACCGTGATTTTCGCACCGACCTGGCGGCGATCCGCAACCTGAAGGTCCAGACGGCATCCGGAGCGACCGTGCCGCTGTCGAGCGTCGCGGACATCAACTATGCGGAAGGGCCGAGTTCGATCAAGCGCTACGACCGCTACCGCGTCGTCAAGCTCGGCGCCGATCTGCCCGCCGGCGTGGCGCTCGACACGGCATCGGCCCGCTTCAGGGAAATCGCCGCCGACGCCGATCTGCCTGCGACGGTCCAGTTCCTCGAAAGCGGCGACGCCGAGGTGCAGGCCGAGATGCAGGAGAGCTTCGGCAACGCCATGCTGCTGGGTCTGATGATGGTTCTGGTCGTACTCATTCTCCTGTTCAAGGATGTAATACAGCCTTTCACCATCCTGTTCTCGCTGCCGCTCGCGATCGGCGGCGTGGCAGCCGCCTTGATCCTCACTCAGAACGCGCTGTCCATGCCGGTGCTGATCGGTATCCTGATGCTGATGGGCATCGTCACCAAGAACGCAATCCTGCTCGTCGACTTCGGTATCGAGATGATGCATCACGGCATGGACCGGACGCTTGCCATGATCGAGGCGGGACGGAAGCGGGCTCGTCCGATCGTCATGACCTCGATCGCCATGTCCGCGGGCATGCTGCCCTCGGCCCTGGGCGTCGGCGAAGGCGGTTCCTTCCGTGCACCGATGGCGATCGCCGTCATTGGAGGCATCATCGTCTCGACCGTCCTGAGCCTCGTCGTGGTTCCGTCCTTCTTCCTGATCATGGACGACCTGTCGCGTCTCCTCGCCTGGGCTTTCGGCCGCTTCATCGGCAAGAAGGACGAGGAAGAACTGCCGCTCGACCAGGAGGCGCTGAGCAAGCTTGCCGCCGAACAGGGCAGCACGATCGAGAGCCTCGAAGAGCGCATCAAGGCGCTTGAAGACGAGAAGCGCCGCAAGTCCGACGGCAAGGTCATCAGCCATCCGGCGCTGGCCGCGGAATAGGACGAGAGCTGCGCCGGGGTGCTCTCTTCAGAGTCCCCCGTTCACCGTCAGGAATTCGACGATCCGCTCCACCCCGTCGCCGCGTTTCATATCCGAGAACACGAACGGCTTTTCGGCTCGCATCCGTGCCGCATCGCGTTCCATGACCCCAAGGTCGGCACCGACGTAAGGGGCGAGATCCTTCTTGTTGATCACCAGCAGATCGGACCTGGTGATCCCCGGCCCGCCCTTGCGCGGAATTTCTTCGCCCTGGCAGACCGAGATCACGTAGATCGTAAGATCAGCGAGATCGGGCGAGAAGGTCGCTGCCAGATTGTCCCCTCCCGACTCGATGAAGACGACATCGAGATCGGGAATGCGGCGGTTGAGATCGGCAATCGCCTGAAGATTGATCGACGCATCCTCGCGGATCGCCGTATGGGGGCATCCGCCCGTCTCGACTCCGACGATCCGCTCCGAAGGCAAGGCCTGCATACGCACCAGCGCTTCGGCGTCTTCCTTGGTATAGATGTCGTTCGTGACCACCGCGACGGAATACTTCTCCCGCATGGCCTTGCAGAGCTTGTCGGTAAGTGCCGTCTTTCCGGACCCGACCGGGCCGCCGATACCGATGCGCAGAGGACCGTTTTTCGATGGCATCTCTTCTATCCTTTCGAAGTCCGTCCATCGTTCCGTTAAGTGCGGAACAATCGTGAATGCAAGATCTCGTGTCGCAGCGAGGCAATGTCGGCGGTGATCGTCGCGGCGCCAAGATCATCGAGCGAGGCGCGCGCGGCGCGCGCTGCCGCCGCCCCTATCGTCTCCTCCATACGCGCAAGCATGCCGACCCCGTCGCGCTGGCCGGTAACGCCGCAGCGGATAGCCACCGACACCGCGTTCGATATGGTGGCGTTGAGAAAGGCGGCGAGCGCCGCTTCGAGGCCGGTACAGTGCGCTCCGGCGACCGCGCCGACCGCCACCGGGTAGGCGGCTCTCCCGCCGGGGAATTTAAGCGCCGCGTGCGGCCAGTGGCCGGCGGCGGCCAGGAACGCCTCGCCGAGGAGCATGGTTTCCATGTGCCGCTCGCGCGATCCGGCAAGCGCCTCGGCCAGTTCCGATGCCGCAATCAACCGCGCGGCATCGTCAAATGCACGGTAACCTTCCGCCAGAAGCAGCGCGTCGTTCCACGTCGTGCCGTGATCCAGGAGCGTTTCGCACCAGAGCCGCAAATCGTCGGCACCGGTGACAAGCCCGTCATGAATCGCTTGCTCCAGACCGCCGGAATAGGAGAAGGAGCCGACCGGAAAGGCGGGCGAGAGCCAGGTGACGAGACGCAGGAGCGACTGCGTATCGGCATTCTCAGCCATGACGGTGGTGATCGCCGTGACCGTGCTGGTGATAGGCGCCGTGCAGGGGATGAAAGGGCTCGATCACGTCATCGACGGTGGCGCCCAGGCCCTCCAGCATGGCGCGAATGACCGGGTCGCGGGCTATCAGAATCCGTCCCTCTTCCACCGCCGCCGGCAGGTGCCGGTTGCCGAGATGCCAGGCAAGCTCTATCAGATGCAGCGCGTTTCGCGCGCGGATGTCGTAAAGCGCCTCCGCTGCCGCCTTCACCTCGATATGGCCGCCTCCCTCGAGCACCAGGAGATCGCCATCGGCGAGCATCACGGGCTCCTTGAGATCCAGCATCACCACATCGTCGTTGTCGAGGTGCAGGAGCTTGCGGCGCAGATGGCGCTGCTCATGCGTCAGGGTCAGGCGATGGAGCGGCGCCCTCTCGCCCGGACCGGGCGAACGAACTTCGGTCGAGCGATAGGGCACGTCAGACCACCTCGATCTTTTCCGGATGCACGATCTCGACGCGGGCGCTCGCCAGCAGGCTTGCCGCCGCCGTCTGAAAGGCCTTCAGATGCGGTTCGGCGAAATGGGCATCGATAGCTGCCCTGTCCTTCCATGTTTCCACGAACACCAGCGCATCGGGATCCGTGGGCTTGCGATAGAGCTCATAGCTGACGCAACCGGCCTCTTTCAGCGTCGCCTGGATCAGCGGCTTCGTCAGCGCCACGATCTCGTCGCCCTTGCCCGCATGCGCCGTCAGATATGCGATAATGTAAACCATGAATTTCTGCATTCCCCTTGCCGGTGAAAGAGGAAACGTGCGCGGTTCGCGCCCCCACATCCGCTTCCTCTTGGAAGTCTTCACTGTAGCAAGAAAAAGCCCCGGCACCAGCAAGAAGGCGAAAATCCCGTGGATTTTCAGGAACCTGCTTGCGGCAGCCGGGGCTTTATCGATTCGGGAGAATCGGGATCAGGCGGCGAGCTTCTTGGATTTCAGCGCCGCGAGAATGTTCTGCGGCGAGGAGACACCGTAGGGGTCGCTGTCGCAATTGTCGGAGTAGCCTTCCTCTTCGAACCACTGCTCGACAACGCCGTTGTTGACGACGGCGGCATAGCGCCAGGAGCGCATTCCGAAGCCGAGATTGTCCTTGGCGACGAGCATGCCCATCTTGCGGGTGAACTCGCCCGAACCGTCCGGAATGAGCTTGACGTTCTCGAGGCCCTGCGATTTGCCCCAGGCGTTCATCACGAAGGCGTCGTTGACGGAGACGCAGTAGATCTCGTCGATCCCGAGACCCCGGAATTCGGAGGTGAGCTTTTCGAAGTCCGGCAGCTGGTAGGTCGAGCAGGTCGGGGTGAAAGCACCCGGCAGCGAAAACAGCACGACGCGCTTGCCGGCGAAATAGTCGTCCGAGGTAACGTCCTGCCAGCGGAACGGATTGGAACCGCCGACGGACTCGTCGCGGACGCGGGTGCGGAAGGTTACAGCGGGAACTTTTCTGCCGAGCATCATCATCTCCTAAAAACTGGCTGCCGGCGGCGCAGTCTTGGGAGGACAGACGCCACGGCGAAATCGAGTGCCCTTCCTAACGAAATTTCCGCTGCAGTGCAGCATCAAAGCGACGGTTCGAGGCCTCCCGCATGGCAGCCATGCGGCCGATGCATGGCTGTTCGGCTCAGAACAGGAAATAGCGCTGCGCCATCGGCAGCACCGTCGCCGGCTCGCAGGTCAGGAGCTCGCCGTCGGCGTGGACCTCGTAGGTTTCCGGGTCTACTTCGATATGCGGCGTCAGGCTGTTGTGGATCATCGACGCCTTGCCGATGCCGCCGCGCGTGTTCTGAACGGCGACCAGCTCCTTGGCGACGCCGAGCCTGCCGGCAAGCCCGGCATCGAGCGACGCCTGCGAGACGAAGGTGACCGAGGAGTTGGTCCGGCTCTTTCCATAGGTGCCGAACATCGGCCGGTAGTGGACCGGCTGCGGCGTGGGGATGGAGGCGTTCGGGTCGCCCATGGGGGCTGCTGCGATCGTGCCGCCGAGGAGCACCATGTCGGGTTTCACGCCGAAGAAGGCCGGATTCCAGAGGACCAGATCGGCGCGCTTGCCGACCTCGAGCGAGCCGATCTCGTGGCTGAGACCGTGGGCGATCGCCGGGTTGATCGTGTATTTGGCGATATAGCGCTTGACGCGGAAATTGTCGTTGTCGCCGGTCTCCTCCTGGAGCCGTCCGCGCTGGCGCTTTATCTTGTCGGCGGTCTGCCAGGTGCGGATCGCCACCTCGCCGACGCGCCCCATCGCCTGGCTGTCGGAGGAAATGATCGAGAAGGCGCCGATATCGTGGAGGATATCCTCCGCCGCGATCGTCTCCTTGCGGATGCGGCTCTCGGCGAAGGCGATGTCTTCCGGAATGGTGGGCGACAGGTGATGGCAGACCATCAGCATGTCGAGATGTTCCGCAAGCGTGTTCACGGTATAGGGGCGCGTCGGATTGGTGGAGGACGGGATGACGTTCGGCTGGCCGCAGATCCTGATGATATCGGGCGCATGCCCGCCGCCGGCGCCTTCCGTGTGATAGGCATGGATCGTCCGGCCCTTGATCGCCGCAATCGTATCCTCGACGAATCCGCTTTCGTTGAGGGTGTCGGTGTGGATCATAACCTGCACGTCGTATTCATCGGCCACGGAGAGGCAGCAGTCGATGGCGGCCGGCGTCGTGCCCCAATCCTCGTGCAGCTTCAGCGAAGTCGCGCCGCCGAGTACCATTTCAACGAGCGCTCCAGGCAGCGACGCGTTGCCCTTGCCCGCAAAGGCGAGATTCATCGGAAACGCATCGGCCGCTTCGATCATGCGGGCGATGTGCCAGGGTCCGGGCGTGCAGGTCGTGGCGAGCGTACCGTGCGCCGGTCCCGTCCCGCCGCCGAGCATGCATGTCAGGCCGCTCATCAGCGCCTCTTCGATCTGCTGCGGGCAGATGAAGTGTATATGGCTATCCATGCCCCCGGCCGTGACGATCTTGCCCTCGCCGGCGATAACCTCCGTGCCCGGACCGACGATAATGGTGACGCCCGGCTGCGTGTCCGGATTGCCGGCCTTGCCGATTGCCGCGATCCGCCCGTCCTTCAGCCCGATATCCGCCTTCACGATTCCCCAATGATCGATGATCAGCGCATTGGTGATCACCGTGTCGACCGCGCCGCCTTCGCGCGTCACCTGGCTCTGGCCCATGCCGTCGCGGATGACCTTGCCGCCCCCGAACTTCACCTCCTCGCCATGCGTGGTGAAGTCCTTTTCGACCTCGATGAAGAGCTCGGTGTCGGCGAGGCGCACCTTGTCGCCCACGGTCGGACCGAACATGTTGGCATAGGCCGCGCGCGACATTCTGTAGGACATGGCTCAGGCTCCCTGGGGCAAATCTGAAGAGACAAATGGATGAAGCCTGCGAAGCCGCCCTTGCGCTGCGAGCGCATCGACATAGCGGCGCTCGGCGGCAAACGGGTGCCACTGCCAGCCGATATGGCCGAAGCCGGCAAGCACGACATCGTCGCCGGCTGCGGCAAAGCTCGACACGATGTCGGAAATGACCACCAAGCCGCTCGACGCCGCGACATAAGGCGACGGCGCGAAGCGGGCGAGATCGCGCTCCAGCCGGTCATGCGTCTCGGCCGCGATGACCCGGTGCTTGCGTGCCGTAGCCCGCGCGAAGCTCTCGAAGCCGGCCGTATAGTCGTCGCAGAAATCGTCGAGATCCGGATGTGTCTCGGCAAGTGCTGCCCGCATCGCGGCGAATCTGGCTCCGGCGCGGACGCTCCATAACTCGCGTGCCTGCCGGACCGGCGCGCTCGTCTTCCAGCGCCCGCCGGCAAGCATTGACAGTGCCGGGCGGCCGGTGTTGCAGACGGCGATGATATCGGTCCTGCTGCCGCCCTTCCCGACCGAGCGGCAATCGTTGAAACGGATCACCAGATCGGCTGCATCGATCGTCGCGGCAGCGCCCTCGGGCACGTCACCATTGCCAACGATCATGATGACGCGGCCGCTTCGCAATGATCAATTCCCCGAAGATTCCATGAGTTTCTTGAGCTCGGCCGTGCGCTTGCGTGTCAGCTCTGCGAGGCAACCGGAGACCAGCATGGGTTCCATCGAGCCGCCCCTCGCCTCGAACCCGGCAAGTTCGCATTGGCCGTCGCGATAACCGATCCAGGCGCGCTGGGCTTTTTTCAGTGCCTCGAGCGCTCCGACGTAAGCCGCGTCGATGCCGCCAAGCTCCTTGTCGGTCGCCTGCATGGCCGCGACCGCAAGGCGGTAGGTCTTGTTCAGCTCCGCATCCGCCGCCCGGTAGTCCTGATCGGCGCATATGTTGAGATCCATCTGGGTCACGGCCTTCCCGCAATCCGGCTCGGGCTGTTGCGCATAGGCGGAAGCCGTGCAGCACAACAACAGGCTCAAAGCAGCACCGGCCGCTCTCATAGCTTCCCCATGACCTGCTGGCGGAAGCCGAAAACCTCGCGCTTTCCCGAAAGCGGGATGAGCGTCACCTGCCGTGTCTGTCCAGGCTCGAAGCGGACGGCCGTACCCGCAGGGATGTCGAGCCGCTTGCCGCGCGCGGCGTCACGGTCGAAGATCAGGCCCGGATTGGTCTCGGCGAAGTGATAATGGCTGCCGACCTGCACCGGTCGGTCCCCGGAGTTGGCAACCTCGATGCTGACGGTTTCGAGGCCCGCATTCAACTCGATCTCACCGGCGGCGGCGATAATCTCACCTGGAATCATGCTCGTTCCCCTCAGACGGCTCGTTCGGGCGCACAGCCTTCGGGCTTCAGGACGCGCTCCGTCGATGCCGGATATTTCTTCAGCATTGCCACAGGCCGCACCGGGCGCCGGACCAGTTCGCCTCCGCAATTCGGGCAAGTCCCGCCAAGCTTCGTTTCCGCACAGCCGGCGCAAAAAGTACACTCGAAGGTGCAGATCATCGCATGGTCGCTATCGGGTGGCAGGTCTCGATTGCAGCATTCGCAGTTTGGACGCAGGCTGAGCATGGTGCCTCCTCGCTAGCGGATAGGCTCGTGGACGGTGACGAGCTTCGTCCCGTCGGGAAAAGTCGCCTCGACCTGGATGTCGTGGATCATCTCCGCAATGCCCTCCATCACCTGATCGCGGGTAAGAACATGGGCGCCTGCCTCCATCAGATCGGCGACGGAACGGCCGTCTCTCGCGCCTTCCACGACGAAGTCGGTGATGAGGGCGATAGCCTCGGGATGATTGAGCTTCACGCCCCGCTCGAGCCGCCGCCGCGCGACCATCGCCGCCATGGAAATCAACAGCTTGTCTTTTTCGCGCGGAGTGAGATTCATGCGTCGCCGTCCAGATCGATTGCAGGGATCAGAGAGTCCAGACTTTCGGCACAGACGCGTCTTTACGCAAGTGCGAAATGAGCGGGATCAGGATTTTTCTGAGCGCGAACCCATCGGCCGCAGCAAGGCGGGCGACGATCTTGTCCCGACCGCCGACTTGGTAATGGCTGACGCCGGACAGGGCATGTCCCGCGAGCGCCAGACGCATTCTGGAAAGCTGCGACTCGCAATCCGGCGCGGCATAGACGAGGGTCGCGAAGGCGGAAGCGCCGTCGAGGACCGCTCGCCGCGACGCAAGCGCCGCGACGTCTCCGGCCAAGGCGAGGTTCTCTGCGTGAATCAGCCTGCCGCCGCTTCGAATTCGCCAATTGTCGCGGAAGAGGCCGGCGCGCACCTCCTCGCCCATGGCCTTGCGGCCGATCAGAACTGCCTCCACCGCGAGAAAGGATGCGTCGGCGGCGAGGTCGACCTCCAGGCTCCGCGACAGGGCCGACCGATCGAACAGAATCGTCTCCTGCGGCAGCCAGTCGACGTGAGCGCCGGCGGCGACCGCTATGCGCGTCGCAATCTCGGCCGTGCCGGCGCTTGCCTTGTAGATCTTCTCGCAGGCCTGCGTCGTCAGCGTGAGTTTCGTGCCTTCTCCCGCCCTGAATTCCCAGGAAAGCCGGTCACCGCCCGTCACGCCGCCCGACGAATTGATGAGCACGGCCTCCATCGAGGCATCGAAGGTTCTGGGCAGACGGATCTTCGCACAGCCTTCCTGGTAGAGCTCGGCGATGCGCGTGCGTCCGCCTTCGGCCTTGGCGACGAGCCGCCCCTCTCCTCTCGCCCGCTGGGGTGCGATGATCGCTGCCGTTTCCATGGACGTTCGCCGAAGCTCCCCTTGGGACGGGTTTTCGCCCGAACCGCGCTGCAGAAGTCAAACCATTGTTTCACAGGAAGAAACCGAAGCCTCGCAAAAGCGAGGAGGCCGACACGTCTAAAACCCGCTCCACGGCCTGCGGCCAGCGGCGAGTGATAAGAATGCGCGGCTTGGCGGTCATCATATGTCTCCCGGAATCGTTCCGGATAGTGCATGAAATCGAGCCGATGGGTAGCCGGTCGGATACAAAAAGGGCACCCGAGGGTGCCCTTTTCAGCTGCTTTGCATTCCCGCTGGCTCAGGACCTTGCGAAGTCGAGCAGGTCCTTGTTGAGCTGGTCCTTGTGGGTATCCGTGATGCCGTGCGGCGCACCCGGATAGACCTTCAACTCGGCTTGAGGCACCAGCTTCTTGGAGGCACGGGCGGCAGCATCGATCGGCACGACCTGGTCGTCGTCGCCGTGTATGATGAGCGTCGGCACGTCGAATTTCTTCAAGTCTTCCGTGAAATCCGTCTGCGAAAAGGCGACGATGGAGTCATAGGCGTTCTTGTGACCGGCCGTCATGCCCTGCAGCCAGAAGCTGTCGATCATGCCCTGTGAAGGTTTCGCGCCGGGCCGGTTGAAGCCGAAGAACGGGCCCGAGGCGATGTCCCGGTAAAGCTGCGAGCGATCGGCGAGGCTGGCGGCCTGCAGGCCATCGAAGACCTCCTTCGGCAGACCGCCGGGGTTGTCGTCGGTCTTGACCATCAAGGGCGGCACTGCCGAGATCAGTCCTGCCTTGGCGACGCGGGCGGTCCCGTGGCGTCCGATATAGCGGGCGACTTCGCCGCCGCCGGTCGAGAAGCCGGCAAGGAAGATGTCCTTGAGGTCCAGCGTTTCGATCAGATCGGCGAGATCGTCGGCGTAATGGTCCATGTCGTTGCCGTCCCATGGCTGGCTCGAGCGGCCGTGGCCGCGGCGGTCATGGGTGACGACCCGAAAGCCGTTACTGGCGAGATAGAAGGCCTGTGCCTCCCAGCTGTCCGACGAAAGCGGCCAGCCGTGACTGAGGACGACCACCGGTCCGTCCTTCGGACCCCAGTCCTTGTAGTAGATCTCGACGCCATCACGCGTGTTGATCCTGCTGCCGGTTACTCTCGTGGCCGCCGCACCGGCTTGCGGCTCGGCGCCACCGGCGACGGCCGGGCTGGTGGCCGAGAGTGCGGCCGCGGCGGTAGCGGCGCCGATTGCGCCTGCCAGAATTTCTCTGCGGGAGACGTCGTTCGTGGTTGTCTTCGCCTGAGCCTTGGTCATTGGAAATGCTCCTTTCCCTGAAATCCGATCAAAATTCACACGATCCGATCATCGCCGCGGGAGTTATATAGGCAACAATTAAATCGTGCACGATATTTATCGCGGACTGCGGCAGACGTCAATACCTTGCGATTATATCGCGAACGATTTATTATAGTCGGAAAGACAATCGGGACCGAAGCGATGGCAAAGGCAAACCTCCCTCCTTCGGAGGAACTCATGAAGCTCGACAACTTCCTGTGCTTCGCGATCTACTCCGCAAATCACGCCTTCACGCGTGTCTACAAGCCGCTCCTCGACGAGCTCGACCTGACCTACCCGCAATACCTCGTGATGGTGGCTCTTTGGGAAAAGGACGACCAGACCGTCGGCAGTCTGGGCGAGAAGCTGTTCCTGGAGTCGAGCACGCTCACTCCCATGCTGAAGCGGCTGGAAGCCATGGGCTACATTTTGCGCACCCGCGACAAGGCCGATGAGCGGCAAGTGCGCGTGCGCCTGGCCGAGACGGGCCGCGCGCTCCGGGAAAAAGCAAGCCGCGTCCCGATCGGCATTGCCGATGCGACGGGGATGGAGCCGGCAGAGGTCGCCCGACTGAAACAAGAGATCGCGGCTCTTCGGGCATCGCTGCTGCGATAAAGTGCATCATTGAACAGGAAGCGTCGGAGCTCGAACAGAACACATTATTCCCTACCGCGTCGGGCGGGACATCGAAATCATCACCGTCATGCACGCGCATCAGAGATGGCCGAGATTGTTCTGATCGTTGATTTGCTCTTTCCAGGCAATCTCGCTGGCTTCAAACGGCAGAAGGCCCGGCGTTTGCCGCCGGGCCTTCCAGATTGCCTGTAAGAAGAACTATTCGTTCTGGAAGTAGCTGAACTTTCCGTCGTCACCCTTTTTCCAGGTGTACATGACGTAGTCCGGGCGTGTGATGTCGCCCTTTTCGTCGAAGCCGAGCTCGCCGATTGCCGTCTTGAACGGGCCCTTGGCCTTGATGGCTTCGGCGACCGCCTGCGGATCGGTGTTGCCGGCGGCCTTGGCGCCTTCTGCGATCACCTGAAGGGCCGCATAGGCATAGAGCGTGTAGGCTTCAGGCTCGAAGCCGGCGGCGCGGAACTTCTCGACGAGGTCCTTGGCAGCCGGGCTCTTGCGCGGGTCTGGTGCGAAGGTCATCAGCGTGCCGTCGACCGCATCGCCGGCAATCGAGGCCAGTTCGTTCGAGACGATGCCGTCGCCCGACATCATCGTCGCGTTCAGGCCCTGGTCCTTCATCTGGCGCATGATCAGGCCGGCTTCCGTGTGCAGACCGCCGTAATAGACGATCGAGACACCAGCCTGTTTCATCTTGGCGATAAGTGCGGAGAAGTCCTTGTCGCCGGTGTTGATGCCTTCATAGAGCGCCTCGGTGACGCCGGCTTCGTTCATCGACTTCTTGGTTTCGTCGGCAAGGCCCTGACCATAGGGGGTCTTGTCGTGAATGACGGCGACTTTTGCGTGCTTGAAATTGGCCGCGATATAAGCGCCCGCAACGGCGCCCTGCTGGTCGTCACGGCCACAGGTGCGGAAGGTGTTCCACAGGCCGCGTTCGGTATATTGCGGGTTGGTCGAGGCCGGCGTCACCTGCAGGATGCCGTTTTCCGCATAGATTTCCGATGCGGGAATCGAGACGCCCGAGTTGAAGTGACCAACGACGAATTTCACGCCATCGGCCACGAATTTCTGGGCGACGGAAACACCCTGCTTGGGATCCGAAACGTCGTCGCCGAGTACGACCTTGATCTGTTCCCCATTGATGCCGCCTGCAGCATTGATGTCCTCGGCCGCCTGCTCTGCACCTTTCTGGATCTGCGCGCCGAAGGCGGCGTTCGGACCAGTCAACGGAGCTCCGACACCGACCAGGATGTCAGCCCACGCGGTGCCGCTGAAGGCGACCATTGCTGTCAGCGCAACGGCCGACAGAAGAGACTTTTTCATCTTGTTACTCCCAAATATTCGAGCGGGTCTCGTTTCATAAGCCTGCGCAATGCCCACCATCATTGCGCCGGTGTTCTTTCGCACCGGCCGCGGACCGGCACGCGCCGTTCCCTTATTTTGCCTTCCAGGAGAAAGGCGAAGTTTTTTCATAAAGCCAATAGTACATGCTGGCCATTTGCTTGGTCCGATAGTAACGGAAACCAGCGGCAGCAAACAATAAAAGGACGACCGTGTCCACTACATAGTATTGCAGGGTGAACATCGTTCCGTTGAAAAGCGCATGGTGGATGAACCGGATGCCCCAGCCCAAAAGTGCGACATAAATCACGAGCCGCGGAACGTCACCCCAGCTTTCCGCGACGCTCTTGCCGGTCCGCCACGCGGTCCAGCCCCCGAGAACGCAGGTGATGAAAACAAACTGCCAGATCGAGGCTTCTTCGTAGAGAATTCCGTGCATCTCACTCAACTCCACACCCGGCGGATCAATGGCGGCCGCCTTCGAGATAGGCCGCGCGAACCTCCGGATTGGCGAGGAGGTCCTTGCCTGACCCGCTCATCGTCACACGGCCGTTGACCATTACATAGCCTCGATCGGAAAGCTTGAGCGCTCCGAAGGCGTTCTGTTCGACGAGGAATACGGTGAGGCCCTCGTTCTTGTTGAGCACCTTGATCGCTTCGAAGATACCTTTGACGATCAATGGCGCAAGCCCGAGCGACGGCTCGTCGAGCAGCAGGAGCTTCGGACGGGCCATCAGAGCACGGCCGATCGACAACATCTGCTGCTCGCCTCCCGAAAGCGTCCCCCCACGCTGCGCCTGCCGCTCCTTGAGCCGCGGGAAAAGCGTGAAGACCTTCTCCACGTCTTCCTTGAAGTGCTTCAGATTGTCGAGGCTCGCACCCATCTGGAGGTTTTCGAGCACCGTCATGCGTGGGAAAATCCGGCGCCCTTCCGGCGACTGGGCAATCCTCAGACGCGCGATCTCATGCGTGGGCAGACGCGTGATGTCCTGGCCGTCGAAGTGGACCGAGCCGGTGCGCGCCTGCGGGCTGCCGCAGATCGTCATCATGAGCGTCGACTTCCCGGCGCCGTTGGCGCCGATCAGCGCGACGATCTCGCCACGATGGACCTCCATGTCCACGCCGCTCAGCGCGCGGATATTGCCGTAATAGGTCTCGACGCCTCTCACATGCAGCAGGGGCGCAGTCATTGTCCGGGCCCCCCACGCTCGCCTTCGATTTCCTCGATTTCTCCGATCACCTCTTCAACCTCTTCGTCCTCGACACCCAGATAGGCCGCAATGACCTTTGGATCGTTCTTCACGAAGTCCGGGGTGCCGTCGGAAATCTTCTGACCGTATTCGAGCACGACGACGTGATCCGATATTTCCATCACAACGGACATATCGTGCTCGATCAACAGGATGGAGGTGCCGGTATCGCGGCGGATTTCTTGGAGCAGTTCATTGAGGGCGAGCGATTCGCGCGGATTGAGACCCGCCGCGGGCTCGTCCAGGCAGAGAAGCTCCGGCCCGGTACACATTGCGCGGGCGATCTCGAGCCGCCGCTGGGCACCATAGGGCAGGTCGCCGGCCGGATCGTCGGCTCGCTCGGTCAGCGATGCCTTTTCGAGCCAGTGCCTGGCGAGCTCGATCGATTCCCTGGATGCTTCGCGATAAGCCGGGAAGCCGAACAGGCCGAGAATGGTATAGCCGGATGCCCGCATCAGCTTGTTGTGCTGGGCAACGAGCAGGTTTTCGAGCACCGTCAGACCCGAGAACATGCGGATGTTCTGGAAGGTCCGAGCCACCTTGGCCTTTTTGGTGATTTCAAAATCCGGCAGCCGTTCCAGAAGGAATTCGGCGCCCGACTTCTGCCGCATAGTGATCATGCCCATCGTCGGTTTGTAGAAACCGGTGATGCAGTTGAACACCGTCGTCTTGCCCGCTCCGTTCGGACCGATCAGCGCTGTGATCTCGCCACGCTCCGCCTCGAAGGAGAAGTCGTTGATGGCCATGAGACCGCCGAAGCGCATCGACAGGCGTTCAACCTTGAGGATGGGATCTTTTGTCATGGTGTCGGTCCCAAAGGCCATCAGCCGTGCCCCTCTTTGGTGAAGCTGCCGGAGATTGCCCTGCGTTCGCGCAGGAACGCGGTCGGCTCGCGTGATCCGACGAAGCCGCGCGGCTTCCAGACCATGACGACGACCATGGCGAGGCCGAAGATCAGCATGCGATAGAGTTCCGGCGTGAAGGTCGGCCCGAAGATCATCTTGAGGAAGGTCAGTTCACGCAGGATTTCCGTGCCGCCGATCATGACGACGGCGGCAATGGCGATACCCGTCAGCGAGCCCATGCCGCCGAGAACCACGATGGCGAGGATAACGGCCGATTCCAGGAAGACGAAGGATTCCGGCGAGACGAAGCCCTGACGCACCGCGAAGAACGAACCGGCAAAGCCGCCGAACATCGCGCCCGTCGCAAACGCCGTCAGCTTGGTGGTGACGGTGTTGATGCCGAGGGAACGGCAGGCGATCTCGTCTTCACGCAATGCCTCCCAGGCGCGGCCGATCGGCATCCGGCGCAGCCGGATCGTGACGAACGCCGTCAGCAGGGCGAGACCGAGGATCAGATAGAACAGGAAGATCTTGTAATAGGCCGAAGACATCGGCAGGCCCATCATTGCCGCGAAGCCGTCCTTCGTGGCATCGAACTTGATACCGAAGAGCGTCGCCTTGGCGATGCCGGAAACGCCGAACGTGCCTTTGGTGACTTCCGTCCAATTGATCAGCACGAGGCGGATGATCTCACCGAAGGCGAGCGTCACGATCGCGAGGTAATCACCCCTGAGGCGCAGCACCGGAAAGCCGAGAACGACGCCCCAGCAGGCGGCGAGAAGGCCGGCAATCGGCAGCAGCACCCAGAAGGACAGGCCGAAATAGCTGGAGAGCAGCGCGTAGGAATAGGCACCGACGGCATAGAAGGCCACATAGCCGAGATCGAGCAGCCCGGCGAGACCGACGACGATGTTGAGGCCCCAGGCAAGCATCACGTAGATGAGGATCTGAATGCCGAAATTGTCGACCCATTTCAGGGATCCCTGGACGCCCACGAGCGCGACGATCACCGGTGGGTAGAAGAGCAGCAGGATGACCGCGATCTTCGACCAGTTGCGGCTGAAGAAGGTCTCCTCCTTCACCACATCGGGCGCGGCCGCCTTTGCCGCCTTGCGCTGCGCCAGCCGCGGCTGGACATAGGCGACCATGAGGAAGCGGCCGACCATGGCGATGGCCACGAAGGTCGCAAGCAGGCCAAATCGCGGCGTGAGGATGAGCTCGTTGCGGATGTTCTGGTCGGTCTTGAGGCCGACGAAGAGCACGAACATTCCGAGCGTGATGAGACCCGCAAAGACAGCCTCGCGGAGCGCCCGCGCCGTCAGCTCGCTGCCGGCGCTTGCGGTTGTGGATGCGACATTTGCCATGGAACTATACCTTCTCGACTTCCGGTCGTCCGAGAATACCCGACGGCTTGAAGATCAGGACGATCGCGAGAATCGAGAAGGTCGCGACATCCTTGTAGTCGATGGTGAAGTAGGCGGACCACAGCGACTCGATGAGGCCTATCAGCAAGCCGCCGAGCACGGCGCCGGGCAGCGACCCGATCCCACCGAGAACGGCAGCGGTAAACGCCTTGACTCCCGGGGCGAAACCGTCGGTGAACACGACCACGCCGTAATACATCAGATACATGGTCCCGGCGACGGCGGCGAGTGCGGCGCCCATGATGAAGGTCACCGAGATCGTGCGGTCGACATCGACACCGAGCAGCGCCGCCATCTTGCGGTCCTGTTCGGTCGCACGCTGGGCCCGGCCGAGCGGAGTTCGGTTGACGATGTACCAGAAGACCGAGAGCAGGATTGCCGTGATGACGACGATGATGATCTGCTTCAGAGAAACCGAGATGCCGAACAGGTCATAGACCGAGGAGACCAGAGGCGGGATAGGCTTATTCCGCGGGCCCTGCGTCACCTGGATGAAGTTCGACAGCACGATCGACATGCCGATCGCCGTGATCAGCGGCGCCAGACGGAAGGAACCGCGAAGCGGGCGATAGGCCACGCGTTCGATGGTCCAGTTCCAAAGCGCAGCCGTCAGCATACCGACGACCATCATGATCAAAAGCGCCAGTACAACCGGCACGCCGGCAATGAAAGTCGTGAGAAGCAAGAAGACGATCAATGCGGCAAAGCCGCCAAGCATGAAGATATCGCCGTGGGCGAAGTTGATCATGCCGATGATGCCGTAGACCATGGTATAACCGATCGCGATCATACCATAAATAGACCCAAGCGTCAGCCCGTTGACGAGCTGCTGGACAAAATACTCCATCAATCTTCCCCTGGACCGGATCCTGTCGGTCCGATCTCTTGTTTTTTAATACTCGTTTTCGAGCATGTGCTAAGCCCGATTTCATACCGCTTTCAATTGAAAATGAAAGCTAAAAAATGCGCCACCACCAAATTGTTCCGCGATAAAATCGATTTGACACTTTTCGAGCCAGAAAAATGAAAATTTCAGCAGCATTCGCTTGCGAAATAGCCTCCTTCGGCAGCAAAGGGCAGAAAGCGGCAATGAAGCGGGGCGCATTGCCGTGGGCGGAAGCCCCATCCCGCCGCGGCAAATGACCCGCGCAGCAATTCAAGTGCTACAGTGGCCGTTGCCCGTCTGATAAGAGGCGAAGCGCTCCAAAGCGAATCGCCTCGACCGCAAGAACAGGAAGCAATGCTGGACATACTGGAGACATCGGCGCTCGCCGCCGGACAAGCAATCCTGGAAATTTACCGGGCCGGGCCGGCCGTCACCTACAAGGCTGACGCCTCGCCCGTGACCGATGCGGACCACCGCGCCGAGCAGATCATCCTTGCCGATCTGGCGGCCGCCTTCCCGGATATACCGGTCGTCGCGGAGGAGGAGGTCGCCGCAGGCCACGCTGCCGATATCGCCGGAACGCGCTTCTTCCTCGTCGACCCGCTGGACGGCACGAAGGAATTCGTCGAGCGCAACAGCCATTTCACCGTCAATATCGGCCTCATAGAAAGCGGCGCACCCGTCGCCGGCGTCGTCTATGCACCGGCTCTCGGCCTCATCTATTCGGCGGCCGCGGGCATGGCGAAGAAGGCGGCGGTCGAGGATGGCCAGGTCACGGGCGAATGGACCACAATCGGCTGCCGCCGCTGCGGCGACCGGCCGATGGCGCTGACCAGCCGCTGGCACAACAGCCCCGAAACGATCTCCTTCCTCACCGATCAGGGCATCAGCGACCATGAGGCCGTCGGCTCGTCGCTGAAGTTTTGCCTGCTGGCGGAAGGCATTGCCGACATCTATCCGCGCTTCAGCCGGACGATGGAGTGGGACACCGCGGCAGGCGACGCGATCCTGAGGGCGGCAGGTGGCCAGACACTGACAATGGCGGGCAATCCGCTCGGCTACGGCAAGCGCAATCAACCGGATGACAGCGACTTCGCCAATCCCTGGTTCATCTCGCGCGGCAGGGCGTAAGCCGCAACGGCAGTCACATGTCTCTTGAAGAGGCGGCCGTGGCGATGAGGCTGCTGAGCGTTCCCTCGCTGAAGGGTTTGTCGATCCTCGGAACATCGCGAAGATGGCTCGGCAGCGCCAACAGTTCCCCATAGCCACTGGTGAAGCCGAAGCTGATGCCCCGCGCCATCAGCGCATCGGCAACGGCAAAGCTCGTGTCGTCCCCCAGGTTGATGTCGAGAATTGCGAAATCGAACGTATGATCGGCGATGAGTTCCATCGCCTTTGCCCTGGTGGTGGCGACGTGAACGCTCGTCACCCCGAGAGCGACGAGCATCTCTTCCATGTCCAGAGCGATAAGGAAATTATCCTCGAGGACGAGGACTGACTTGATGGCCGGCGGAACCTGACTGACTGGCATTATATCTGCATCCTCGGCCTCTCGTTTTTCCGAGACCATAAAGAAGCGGCTAATAGAACACCCGGCAGGCCGGGCGCATTTAAAAAAGACATGTTGTACGTAATTAGACGCATGACGATTCGCATCAAATCAGCGGCCGCTTCGGCTCGCTGAATCCGTCCCAGCCCGCAAGCGCAAGCAAGCCGTCGATATCGTGGACGGCGCAGCCCTTCTCGGCCCAGCGCAGGAGGCCCCTGGCAGCCAGCTTCTTCAGCGTCTTGTTGGTGTGGACGATCGAGAGGCCGAGCGTGTCGGCAACGTGTTGCTGCGTGACGGGAATAACGGTCCAGCCGCCGCGGAAGAGCTCCAGCGTGGCGGCTCTCTGGTAAAGAAAGGCGATGAGGTAGGCTGCCCGCTCCAGAGCGGAACGGCGGCCGATGCTCAGCAGATTCTCGTCCAGCATCCGCTCCTCACGCGCTGCGATCCAGGTCAGGTCATAGGCGAGGTCGGGATGCTGCCTGTAAAGTTCGCCGAGCCTGTCGCGCTGGAAGACGCAGAGCACGACCGGCGAAAGCGCCTCGATCGAATGCTGCATCTCACCCATGAGAGTGCCTTGCAGCCCCACGATATCGCCCGGCATCACGTAGTTCAGGATCTGCCGCCGGCCGTCATCGAGCATCTTGTAGCGAAAACCCCATCCGGAAAGCACGGTGAACAGATGCTCGCTTTGCTCCCCTTCCGCGAGTATCGTCGCGCTCGCATCGAAGACGAGTTCGCCGATCTTGAAGTGAGAGACGAATGCAAGTTCTTCCGCCTTGAAGGGGCGAAACAGCGGAAGCGGGCGCAAGGGACACTCTTTGCAGGGCGTGCCTTTGTTGAATTTGCCTTCGGTTATCATGAGGTATCTCGAGGCCCGGCGGACCGGAGCGGATGGGGCAGACTTGACACACTAGCATGGCGCAAAAGAACGACAAGACCGAAGACGAAACCTGGTGAACCCCCGCCTCGCATCATGGACTTGCCCGCGGCCAGACCCTATGTCTGCCTCTATCCTTCGCTGGAGCGGGGCAGGAAAATGGGCGCGGTTTCCGCCCCTATCCCGCTCCGACCCGAATTCATGAACGTCATCTAGCAGGATTGAAGCCCATGTTGTCCTACTCCGCCATAGCCAAGAACAACGTCGCCGTCGTGACCGGCGCCGCCTCCGGCATCGGCCTTGCCTCGGCACGGCGGTTTGCGAGCCTCGGAATGAAAGTCGTGCTCGCGGATCTTGGCGGCGAAAAGCTGCAAGCAGCTGCAGCCGAGGTAGCGAAGGCGGCTCCGGGCGGCTCCGGCGATGTCGCCGCGGTCGAAACCGACGTGTCGCGGGCGGACGACCTCGTGGCTCTGGCGCGTGTCACGCAAGAGCGCTTCGGACACGTGCATGTGCTGATGAACAATGCCGGCATCCAGCCTGGCAGCTCTGTCTTCGGCCCGCTGGAAAACTGGGAGGCCGTGATCGGCGTAAATCTCTGGGGCGTCATCAACGGCTCGCGCATTTTCGCGCCGGCAATGGTCGCCCATGGAGAACCCGCGCTGATCATCAACTCGGGGTCCAAGCAAGGCATCACCACGCCGCCCGGCGATCCCGCCTACAACCTTTCGAAAGCGGGCGTGAAGGTCTTCACCGAGGCCCTGCAGCACGAACTGCGCAATACCGAGGACTGCAAGGTCAATGCGCATCTGCTGATCCCCGGTTTCGTCTACACGTCCCTCACCGCGCAGGGACGCACCGAGAAGCCGGCAGGCGCCTGGACGCCGGAACAGACGGTGGACTTCATGATGGAGAGCCTTGCCCGCGGCGACTTCTATATCCTTTGCCCCGACAACGAGGTCGCGCGTTCAACGGATGAAAAGCGCATTCTTTGGGCAGCGGGAGACATCGTCGAAAACCGGCCGCCGCTTTCACGCTGGCACCCGGATTATGGCGAAGCCTTCCAGTCGTTTCTCGCCGGGACGACGGCAGGGAGGACAAAACCGTGACGAGCGGCATTCACCACATCACCCTGATCGCCCGCAAGGTACAGGCCAATGTCGATTTCTATGTCGGCTTCCTGGGGCTGCACCTCGTCAAGCGGACCGGCGGCTACGAAGATCCCAATCAGTTGCATCTCTTCTACGGCGACGCCGCGGGCTCGCCGGGCTCTCTCGTGAGTTTCCTGGTCTGGGAGGACGGCTCTCCGGGCCGGGTCGGTCACGGCCAGCCGAGCGAGATCGCCTTCGCCATTCCGCCTGACAGCATCGGCTACTGGATGACGCGAGCGCTGAAGTTCAACATCCAGGCAACCGGCCCGTCGCAGGAATTCGGCGAACCGGTCCTGCGTCTGAAGGACCCGGACGGCGTGATCGTCAAGCTGGTGGGAACGAACGCGCTTGCGGAGCCTGCGCCCTGGGCGGGAGACGACATCCCCGAAACGGACTCGATCCGCCGCTTACGCGGCGCGACGGTGCTCACGGAAAAGCCTAAAGACACGGCGCACTTCCTTCAAAACCACTTCGGCTACACCGAGACCGGAGCGACGGAGAGCATCCGCCGCCTCACCTCCTCGTCCGGGGACGTGATCGATGTCCGCGATGCCGGCGGCTTCTGGAGTGCCGCCCCTGGTACCGGCACGATCGACCACATCGCCTTCCGCGCCCCCGATGAGGCGACCGTGCTTGCGGTGAGAGCCGACCTCGAGCAGGAGCACGCCGGCGCCACCAATGCGCATGACCGGAAATATTTCTTCTCGCTCTATGTGCGCGAGCCCGGCGGTGCGCTCTGCGAGCTCGCTACGGACGGGCCCGGCTTTGCCGTCGACGAAGCTCCGGATGCTCTCGGCACGACGCTGTTCCTGCCCCCGCATCTGGCGAGCGATCCCACGGCAACGCTGGTCAGGCTGCCGCAATTTGCGCTGCCCGGCGAACCCAGGGTGCCGCAGCGCGAGCTTCCCTTCATCCATCGGTTCCACCGTCCGGAGAAGGCGAACGATCGCACCTTCGTGCTGCTGCACGGCAGCGGCGGCAACGAAATCGATATGCTGCCCTTCGGCCGTCAGCTCGATCCGCATGCGACTCTCCTGGGCGTGCGCGGCCGCAGCACCGAGGAAGGCTTCCCGCGCTGGTTCCGGCGTTTTTCGATGACGAAATTCGACCAGCAGGACATTCGCTCGGAAGCGGAAGCGTTTGCCGCCTTCGTCGAGGGCGCGCGCGAGAGCTACGGCCTCGACCCGGAGAAAACCGTGTTCATCGGCTACTCGAACGGCGCCAACCTGCTCGCCGCGGTGCTGCATCTCCACCCGGGCATTGTCAGGAACGCGGTGCTGATGCGCGCGATGGCGGCGCTCGAAAGCGCGCCGGAACCGGACCTTGCCGGCACCAAAGTGTTGATGCTCACCGGCAAGGACGACCCCTACGGCAAGCACGCGCCGGAACTGAAGAGGGCGCTCAGGGCCAGCGGAGCCGATTTCGAGGAAGTCGACCTCGATACCGGCCACGGAATAGGCGTCGAAGACATCGCCGTTATCCGGCCCTGGCTCGCGGAATCCCGCCTCTGAGCGTCATGCCTTGCCGGCGACGTGATCGGCGAAGGCCTGTACGAAGCCGCGCAGCCTCTCCAGGGTCTGATCGTCCTTCAGCTGTCCGTCGCCGTCGAACAATGTATCGGCTTTCGGCACCATCAGCCGCTTGCCCGACCACATTTCGGC
This sequence comes from Sinorhizobium sp. 22678, assembly GCF_052044265.1. NCBI lineage: Bacteria > Pseudomonadati > Pseudomonadota > Alphaproteobacteria > Hyphomicrobiales > Rhizobiaceae > Sinorhizobium > Sinorhizobium sp. 22678. The sequence continues at coordinate 556,131 of NZ_JBQEMS010000001.1, forward strand.
GCCGAGCGTCCGCATCACCGACAGCCAGGCGTTTTGGCTGAGAATGGTCCCGAAGCTTCCCGAAGATGCGCCGGCGAGCGCGAACGGCCGGCCGCCGAAGACCTTCTTTATGTCGGCTGGCGGGCGACTCAGCCAGTCGATCGCATTCTTGAAAACACCCGGGACCGAATTGTTGTATTCCGGCGTGAAGAAAATGACGCCGTCCGCCGCGACGATCTTCTGCTTCAGCGCTTCCGCAGCGGCCGGAACGCCGCTTTCGGCCTCCACGTCTCCGTCATACAGCGGAATGCCATGCAAGGTCGCGGTCTCGAATTCCACCTCGTCCGGCGCCACCGCTTGTGCGGCCTTGAGCAATGCAGTGTTGAAGGAGGCCTTCCGCAGACTGCCCGATATGCCGAGAAGCTTGGTCATGAACAACAAATTCCTTTCGCTGGCGCGATGCCGCGCAAATCCCGCGTCAGTCAAAAAACTAGCGGGCTCGCGGCAAAAGGAAAGCCGGAATCGCTTCCGGCTCTTCATGTCCCGGCCCGACGAGAACGGCAGCCGTTACTCCAGAGGCTTCAGTCTCGCCTCGATCTGAGCCCTCTTCCGCTCGAGGAACGGCGGCAGCGATAGGCTTTCGCCAAGGGTTTCCATCGGTTCGTCGACCGCAAAGCCGGGCCCGTCGGTGGCGATCTCGAAGAGGATGCCGTTCGGCTCGCGGAAGTAGAGCGACCGGAAGTAGAAGCGCTCGACCTCGCCGCTCGACGGCAGGCGGAACTCGGCGAGCCGCTCCGTCCACCGATGCAGCGTTTCGACATCCGGCGCCCGGAAAGCGACGTGGTGGACGGCGCCCGCCCCCTGGCGAGCGGCCGGCAGATCGGGCTGGACCGCTACATGCAGTTCAGCCGCCGGCCCGCCCTCGCCCATCGAGAAGACATGCACCTCTCCGACACCGTCGGGCGACGGATAGCTCCGCAGTTCGGCCATGTTCATGACACGCGTCAGCACGAGCGCGGTGTTGCTGCTGTCCGGCACGCTGATGGTGATCGGCCCAAGGCCCTTGATCTGGTGCTCGGCCGGAACCGGGCTCCTTTCCCAAGGGTGGGACGGCGCCAATCCACCGTCGTCGACGAGCCGGAAGCGCTGGCCCTCGCCGTCCTCGAAATCGAGGGAGATACGGCCGTCGATTTCGGCGACCTCGCCGGAAGCGACCTCCAACTCATCGAAACGGCGCTTCCACCACCGCACGGTTTCTGCGCTGCCGACCCGAAGCCCGGTCCGTGAAATGCTGTGCGTGCCGCGTCCCTCGGGTCCGACCGGCCAGTCGAAGAAGGTCAGATCCGTGCCGGGGGTCGCCTGCCCGTCGGCATAGAAGAGATGATAGGCCGTCGTGTCGTCCTGGTTGACGGTCTTCTTGACCAGGCGGAGACCCAGCGTCCCCGTGTAGAAGCGCAGGTTCTCCGGCGCATTGGCGGTTATCGCGGTCAGATGGTGAATACCAGTCAGTTGCAAGCTCATGATTGCCTCCTATCGCTATGCTGCAGCACCTTTTGCGTCAGTTGCGCGGCGCTGCAGGGCGGGCATTTCGGTTGAGCACAATATCGATCCGACCGAGCGTTTCCAAAAGGGGGGCGACGCGAACGGATTGTTCTCCGATTAAGAACGATCTGGCAGATCAGCCGCGTTTCAAGTCCATGAGATAAGTATTCTCCGCCCGGGAAATGGCAAATGCCTGCGGGTCGATTTCGGCGAAGATCAGGGTTTCATCCGCGGAACCGGCTTTTGCCAGTGCCTGGCCATCCGGTGACGCTATCAGCGAGAGTCCCGCAAAGGAAAACATGTCGTCCGAACCGCAGTGATTGACATAGGCGACGAAGAGCTGGTTCTCGAAGGCCCGCGTCCGGATCATATGGTCGGTGATGAAAGTGCCGGACCATCCGGCCGGGAGGGCCGTCGGCACCAGCACCGCATCGGCACCCGCAAGCGCCAGGCGACGGACGTTTTCGGGGAATTCGACGTCGTAGCAGATCAGCATGCCGCAAGTGACGCCGCGATGTTTGAACAGACGCGTGGAGGGCTCCGCCGGCGTGAAGAGCGAACGCTCGTAATCGCCATAGAGATGCGACTTCCGATAGACGACCGGGGTGGCGTCCCCGTCGACATGGACGGCGCTGTTGTAGATGGCGTCCGCGTCCTGCTCTGCGAATCCGGCAACGATGGCGATGCCGGTTTGCAGCGAGATGCGCCCTAATTCTCGAACGATCGGCCCATCCGCCGGCTCCGCGAGCCTGCGAATGGCTTCCCCCGCGCCGTAGCCGGTGATTGCGAGCTCGGGGGCGACGAGCAGGCTCGCCCCCTTCCCGCAAGCCGCGATCGCCGCCCGCTCGATGCGGGCGAGATTGGCGGCCACGTCGCCGCCAATGCTCTTCATCTGCAGGGCAGCGAACTTCATCATTTTCCGTCCGACGACATGGCGCCGAGCAGCTTCGGCAGGTCTCCGAAGCGGGCGACGAGGCTGAAGATGACCGCGGCCGTCGTGACGAAGAGGATCGTCACGGAAGCCATGGTGGGCGTATAGCCGTAGCGAAGCGCGTTGAAGATCTTGATCGGCAGCGTCTCCATCGTGAAGCCGACGGTCATGTAGGCGACGATATACTCATTGAGCGACAGCACGAAGGCGAAGGCATAGCCGGAAACGATATAGGGCAGGATCAACGGCAGAACGACGGTGCGGAAGACCGTGCGGTCGTCCGCGCCCATCGTCGAGGCCGCCTCGACCAGCGAGCGGTCGATCGAGGTGAAGCCGAGAGACAGCGTGACGAGCGGCAGCGTCACGAAGAAGATCGCGTGGCTGACGACGGCGGTCCAGGGCTGGCCGTAAAAGCCGGCCGTCGCCCAGAAGGTGAGCAGGCCGAGCGCGGTGATGACCGGCGGCAGCGTGAAGGGCGCGACCCCCAGCAGCTGGAAGACGTTCGCCCATGGCGCGACGCGCCGCCACAGGAACCAGGCAAGCGGCAGCGCGATCGCGACCGCAAGTGCGGCGGAAAGGAGCGCCAGCGTCACCGAGGCAAAAAGCGCGCTGCGCCATTCGGGGTTCAGGAAGATTTCCCCGTACCAGGATGTGGAGAAACCCTGCGGGGGAAAGGCGAGCGTCTGCTTGGCGTTGACCGACACGCCGGCGACGACGATCAGCGGCAAAGCGAGAAAGAGCCCGATCAGGGAGAAGTAGACCTTGCGGAAAATGGTGCTCATGCCGCCTCTCCCTTCCGTCCCGCGATCACCGTTAGAGCCACCAGTCCAAGCGTCACCAGGACGAGAAACACCGCCATCGCCGCGGCGAAGGGCATGTTGGACTGATAGATCGCCTGATCGGTGATGAGCACCGACAACGTCCAGTGCTGCGGCCGGCCGAGGAGTTGCGGCAGGAGATAGGAGCCGAGCGCGAAGATGAAAACCATGATCAGCGTCGCGGTGATCGTGTTTCTCAGCGCCGGAACGACGACGGTGAAGAAGGCCTTGAGCGGCGAGGCACCGAGTGTGCGGGCGGCTTCCGTCAGTGTCGGGTCGAGGCGCACGAGCGCGGGGAAAAGCACGAGCACGGTATAGGGAAAGGCCTGATAGACCATGCCGGTCAGCACAGCGGCAAAACTCGGCGTGAGCGCCTTCGCCTCACCCATGAGCCCGAGCGCCACGAGGATGTTGGTGATGCCGGCCGTGCGCGAGAAAAGGGTGGACCATGCAAAACCGATGATGACTTCGGAGAGAGAAAGCACGGAGAGCAGAGCGACGAGCCACACGACCTGCACCCGGCGCGCCATACGCGTGAGCAGATAGGTGAAGGGCAGCGCCAAGACCACGCAGCACGCGGCGACCGCGATCGCCAGCATCAGGGAAAAGCCGAGCACGCCGCCGAAGAAGGCCGAGAGGAAGCGGGCATAATTGTCGTAGACGAAGGCCGGCGTATAGAAGCCGCCCTGCTGGCGCTGAAAGAAACTGACTGCGATCATCGTGCCGAAGGGCACCACGAAGAAGATCGTCAGCATTCCCGCAGGGAAGAGGATCGGCAGGTAATCACCGAAGGTTCGGGGCGGTTCGCGTCTCATCTGGCGAGCACCACACAGACATCGGGCGTGAGAGCGACGCCGACCTGTTGGCCGACCGTCACCTGCGGCCGGGCGCGCGGCGTCGAGACCGCGACGATCTGCCGGCCGGCGACATCGACGAATGTCTCGATCGTGCCCCCGAGGTCGCGCACGAAGGTCACCGTGCCGGAAAGCGCTCCGGTACCCGGCGCGGTCAGGTGCACGTCTTCCGGGCGGATCGAAAGCATCGCCTTCGCCGCGCCCGGCGGCAACTGCAGGCCCGGCACAGGCTGACCGAGCACCGTCACGCGGCCCGAAGTGTCCGCCTCCGCTTCGATCAGATTGGTCTGCCCGATAAAGTCGGCGACGAAGCTGTCGGCCGGCCGGCGGTAGATCTCGATCGGCGAGGCAGCCTGCCGGATCTCGCCGCCGTTCATGACCACGACCGTATCGGCCATGGTCATCGCCTCGCGCTGGTCGTGGGTGACGACGATGGTGGTGATGCCGAGCTTCTGCTGCAACTGCCTGAGCTCGACCTGCATCGCCTCGCGCAGCTTGGCGTCGAGCGCCGACAGGGGCTCGTCGAGCAGGAAGAGCTTCGGCGAAATCGCCAGCGCCCGGGCTATCGCCACGCGCTGGCGCTGACCGCCGGAGAGCTTCGAGACCGGCCGGTCGGCATAGCCCGACAGGTGGATCATCGAAAGCAGCTCGTCGACCCGTTTCCTCTGGTCTTCCTTGGGCGCGCCGCGGATGCGCAGCGGATAGGCGATATTCTCGCCGACGGTCAGGTGAGGAAACAGCGCCAGCGACTGGAACACCATGCCGAGATTGCGTTTATGCGTCGGAACCCGGGTGATGTCCTCGCCGTCGAGCCCTATGGAGCCCGAGGTCGGCAGGTCCAGACCTGCGATCATGCGCAAAAGCGTGGTCTTGCCGCAGCCCGACGGCCCGAGCATGCAGACGAATGTGCCGTGCGGCACCATCAAGTCGACATCGTTCACGGCCCTGAACGACCCGAATTCCTTGACGACGTTTTGAAGGGCAAGTCCCGACATATGTTCCCCGTTTCGCGCCTCATGCGCGGATGTCACCGGCCACATCAGACGCTGCCGCGGTGACACTTCCAAAATTCCAAATCAGCTTATCCCCAAACCGCTTCCGGTTTAAGGTCGCGCAATACGCTGCGCCGCCCCGGGATACCGAGGCGGCGGCTCATGGCCGGCCTCAGCCGACGATCAGTTCCGTCCACTTCTGATTCAGCCAATCCGACTTCGTCTGGTAGAGATCGTAACGCGGAACGATCGGCTCGATGTCCGAGGAGACGGCAGCGAATTCCTTATCCGTCAGATCGGTCGACTCGCGTTTGACCGTCGGCGAGGTGCCGACCTTGCGCGAGAGCGTCGCCTGAACCGCAGGCTGGCACATGTAATCGATGAAGATGTGGGCTTCCTCGACCTTCTGCGACGCGCGCGAAAGCGCCCAGCAGCCAGAATCCTGGATGCCGCCCTCCTTGGGGAAGGTGGAACGCACCGGATGACCATCCGCCGCGGCAAGCCCCGTCACGTCGTGATAATATTGCCCCATCGGGATTTCGCCCGACTTCAGCGCCTGTTCGAACTGCGCTTCGTCGCGGTACCAGAGACGGACGTTCGGCTTCACTTCGGCGAGCTTCTCGAACGCTTTGAGAATCCCCTCTTCCGTGTCGAGCGCATTGGTGCCGCCCATGAAGGTCTTGGCTGTCACTTCGAGCAGGAAGGAGTTGGAGACCAGCGCCAGGAGGCCGAGCTTGTCGGCATTCGCCGGATCCCAGAACGCCTGCCACGAGGTCGGCGCCTCCTTGTAGACGTCGGTATTGGTCACCAGCGTGATGTACCAGGAAACGGCGCCGATGCCGGCGATGCGGCCGTCCGGATATTTGTTGACGAAGCGGTCGAGCAGGTTCGAGCCGTTCTTGATCTTGGCCATGTCGATCGGCGTCCAGAGGTCGGTCGCCTGCCCTTTGAGCATCGCCACCTGAGACATCATGGAAACGTCGGCGGGCGCCTGGCCGGCGCGGGCGGCCTGTTCGAGCTGGACGAGCCATGCCTCGCCGGTGGGCTCGGCGACGGATTCGATCGCGATGCCGGTCGCCTTGGTGAATTCGGGAAAGATGTTCTTGTCGAATGAGTCCTTGAAGTAGCCGCCATAGACGCCGACCTTCAGCGACTTGTCCTGCGCCCTCAGCACCGTCGGCATTGCCAGCATCGACGCGCCGGCAAGCCCCGCACCGAGCAGCGTGCGGCGCTTGATGGAATTGATGATCATCGCATGTCTCCTTTGTTTTTGGCGGATTGCGCCGCGTTCCCTTGTTCTAGTTGATTCCCTGCGCCCTTTGTCCCCGCTTCGCTTCAGCAAGGAAAATGATCTGGCAATAGATTATCGTGATCCGCTCGTGCCCGCCATGCGCATCGATTTCGGATCGTTCATCCGCGCATCAGCCCTTGCCGGCAACGGCCGGACTGAAGACCATCAGGCTCAGGATCTCGAAGAGCACCTGGGCGCCGGCATGGGCCGTATTGGTGGTCGTGTCGTATTGCGGCGCCACCTCGACGACGTCGCCGCCGACGAGATTGACGCCCTTCAGCCCGCGGATCAACTCCAGCACCTCACGCGTCGTAAGGCCTCCGACCTCCGGCGTACCGGTGCCCGGCGCGAAGCTCGGGTCGAGGCTGTCGACGTCGAAGGAGAGATAGGTCGGACCGTCGCCGACGATCTTCTTCGCCTTTTCGATGATGGCCGGAATACCCAGTCCGGTGACCTCCTCCGCATGAACGACCGTCATGCCGGACTCGTAGGAGAACTCCCACAGATACTCCGCCGAGCCGCGGATGCCGATCTGGATGACGCGGGTCGGGTCGAGCACGCCGTCGAGGACGGCGTTGCGGAACGGGCCGCCATGGTGGAACTTGGTCAGGTCAAAGGCGCCGCCAGTGTCGCAATGCGCGTCGATATGGATCATGCCGACAGGCTGCTTCTTGCCCACGGCCTTGAGGATCGGATGCGTGATCGAATGGTCGCCGCCGACGGAGAGCGGCACGACGCCCGCATCGACGATCTGGTTGATCCGCTTCTCGATGTCCTCGTGGCTGATTTCGAGCCGATAGCGGCTGCGGAAGGGAACATCGCCGATATCGGCGACCCTGAGATCGTGCACCGGTGCGCAGCCGAGCACGTGATTATAGGGCCCGATCCGCTCGATCGCGCGCAGCGCCCGTGGTCCGAAGCGCGATCCCGGGCGATTGGTGACGCCGAGGTCCATGGGAACGCCGATCATCGCCACCTGAAGATTGCCGAAATCGGGCTCATCGGCATCGACCGGCATGTGAGGTGCGGTCAGGAATGTCGGAATGCCGGAATAGGGCGCCAGCCGCGTGCCGCTCTTCGTGAAAATCTTGTCCGCGACCTTGCGGAAGGTCGGATCGAAGAGCTCGCCGCCATGGCTCTCGCCATATTTCGCCTTCAATGCGTTGAGCTTCTGTTCATCCCAAGCCATGCGCCGGACCTCCGTATCGTTCGGCCGGGGCTGGCACATGATGCACCGCAAGTCACGACTTGCGGTGTGCCGATCTGAAGCGGCGCAATCAGGTTCCCCGGCTTTTGCCTTTGTTGCGCATATTAGGAGACAAATCTTCTGGAAAAGCAATTGACATTGTTATAGCGTTTGATGTGAGAAAAATTCACATAGATGCCGCCTCTCCGGAGCTTCTTCTTGTCGAGCCGCCTGCCTCCGCTGAATCCGCTGCGCGCCTTCGAGGCAACCGCCCGGCGCGGCTCCGTTTCCGCTGCGGCGCGTGAGCTCAACGTCACCCACGGCGCGGTAAGCCATCAGATCCGCGCGCTCGAACTCTCCTTCAACGCGCCCCTTTTCGAGCGGGGCGGCAAGCGGCTGAAGCTGACCCCGCAGGGCGCGCTGCTCCTGCCTGCGGTGACGCATGCCTTCGCCGAGATCGCCGCGGCAACGGCGGCGATGACGCGGCCCGCGACGAGCGGGGAACTCACCGTCACCTGCGTCCCGGCACTGCTCTCCTTCTGGATGATTCCGCGCCTGCACCTCTTTACCGAGCAGTTCCCCGATGTCCAATTGCGGCTGATCGCCTCCAATGACGAGGCGAACCTCGATTCCCCGGACGTCGACGTCTGCCTGCTCTATGGCGACGGCAACTGGCAGGACTGCTGGTCGAGGCTCTGGAGCCGGCTCGAGCTTTTCCCGGTCGTCAGCCCGACGCTCCTCAACATGCGGCCGCTGCGCTCCATCCGGGACATCCGCGACCACGTGATGCTGCATGGCGACGACGGCCGCGAGTGGAACACCTGGCTCGCCGCAGCCGACGCGATCGATTTCCAGCGCGGCCGCCAGCATTTCATGAGCGATGCGCGGCTTTCGACCGAGGCGGCCCTGCACAATCAGGGCGTTGCGCTCGGCGATACGATCACCGCCGGCAGCCTGATCGCCCGCGGCGAGCTGATCGCCCCTTTCGACCTGACGGTTCCGGCCAACGACGCCTTTTTCGTCGCCTGCCGTAATGAAGTTCGCGCCGCGCCGATCGTCCGCGTTTTCATCGACTGGCTGTTTGCCGCTCTCGAAAGCGATCCGATGCCGGAGCTGCAGATGTCTGCCCGCACGATCATCCGCAGCCGCATTTCGAAGCCGGAAGATGCCGGCCGCAAGACAACACCGAAGAGCCTTCAACCCCGTTCCCCGCCGCGCAACCGGCGTCCGGAACGTCCGCAGAGGCGCAAAATCAAATCATGATGCGGGGCTGAGAATCCCGTCCGCTTCAACAACAGGAAATCCGCCATGCCGCATTTCAATCCCCTCGTCGAAAAGCTCTCGCCGCCGCCGATACCCTCGGTGCTCGCGTGGGCGAAGGCCTATGACGGGGCAAAAGGTCCCCTGATCGACCTCTCCCAAGCCGTGCCCGGCTATCCCGCTCATCCCGACATGCTGAAATGGCTGGGCGAGGCCGCGGCGTCGGCGGCCTACACGGGCTACGGAGCGATCGAGGGTGAAGCGGAACTGCGCCAGGCCTATGCCGAGCACGTGGCGTCGCTCTATGGCGCGGCGGTCGCCGCCGGCAACGTCCACATCACGTCAGGCTGCAACCAGGCCTTCATTTGTGCCGCCATGGCCGTTGCCGGGGCCGGCGATACGGTGCTGATGACCAATCCCTATTACTTCAACCAGGAGACCACGCTGGCGATGCTGGGGATCGATGTCGAGCTTGCGCCGCTCGATGCGGGCGCCGGGTTCCTGCCCGAGGTCGAGACCATCGCCTCTGCCTTGCGGCCCGGCATCCGGGCACTCGCGCTCGTTTCGCCCAACAATCCCACGGGAGCGGTCTACCCGCCCGAACTGCTGCAGCGCATCTACGACCTCTGCCGCGCGAACGGAACCTGGCTCATTCTGGACGAAACCTATCGCGACTTCCTGCCGGATGCCGCCGCCGCGCCGCATGGCCTGCTTCGAACCCCGGGCTGGGAGGACGGTTTCATCGGTCTTTACAGTTTCTCGAAGTCCTTCTGCATTCCGGGCCACCGTCTCGGCGCGATCACCGCCGGACCGCAGGTGGTCGAGCAGGTCGCCAAGATCATGGACAATCTCCAGATCTGCGCCCCGCGTTCCCCCCAGGCGGCCGTCGCGAGGGCGATACCGGCGCTTGCCGACTGGCGGCTTGCCAACCGCGCCGAAATCGCCGCCCGCGCCGAGGCGCTGAGGACGATCATGACCCGGCTGCCGCAATGGAACCTGCAGGCAGTGGGCGCCTATTTTGCCTATATCCGCCACCCCTTCCCCGATATCGAGTCGCAATTCGTCGCCGAGAAGCTGGCGAAGCTCGCCGGCGTCCTCTGCTTGCCCGGCGATTATTTCGGCGAGGGTCAGGAAAACTACCTGCGCTTCGCCTTCGCCAATGCGGACGTGGCGACGATCCTCAAGCTCGAAGAGCGCCTCGCGCGATTCGAGCTGCCGGGTATCTGAGTGGCTCAGCCGCGGCGGGCGATCAGGATGCCGATCAGCACGATCGCGCCGCCGATCGCCTGCATGGCGCCCACCGGCTCGCTCAGCAGAACCCAGGCGAGTAGCGCAGCCACGACCGGCTGCAGGAGCAGCGTCAGCGAAGAAAAGGCCGGCGGCAGAAAAGCGAGCGCATAGGTGATCGCCACCTGCCCGCCGGCGTGGCTCACGAAGGCAAGTCCGAAGAGCATGGCCCAGCCGAAGGCGCTCGTCGGGAAAAGCGACGGCTCGGCCAACAGGGCCATCGGCAGCATGCAAACGGCTGCCGATGCGGTGCTCCAGATCATGATCCGGTTTGTGCTGAAGCGGCTTCGCAGACGCCCGATTGCGAGAATGTAGCCGGCATAGAACGCGGCCGCGACGATGGCGATCCCATCGCCGGCGAGATCGCCGCCGCCGAGTGCCGCCGGACCGCCTTTCAGGACGACCACGCCGACGATCGCCGTGGCGAGGCCGCCCAGGAAGATGCCGCTGACCGCCGAGCGGAACAGAGCCCATCCGGCAAGCGTCACGAAGACCGGCGCCAGATTGGCAAGCAGCGTCGCATTGGCGACCGAGGTCATGGTGAGCGCAAGGTGCCAGGCTGCGAGATCGATGGCGAGAAATACGCCCGGCAGGACAAGTTGAGCGTAATCGGACAGGCGCTGCGGGGGCTTGTCCGCGACTGCGCCGCCGCGCAGCCGTGACCAGGCCAGCAGCGGGATCAGCGCCAGCGCGACACGCCAGAAGGCAGTGGCCATCGGCCCCACTTCCGAGAGCCGCACGAAGATCGGCGATCCGCCGATGGCGGCACCGCCGATGATGAGCGCGGCCATGGCAAGTCTGTTACGGGGAGCGGCGGAACTGGCGGCTTGGGTCACGGCGATGTCCGATGGCTGGGAAGCGCGCGCAGAACCGGCGCGCGGCAAGCCAGCTATCAGAATCCCGCCGCAAGCGACAGCCGAATTCGCCCGATAGGCGAAAAACGACCACACGCGAAAACGTGCGGCCGTGGGAGAGACGACCCGTCAGGCTGCGTCCGGCAGGTGAACCGTTTTCACCTCCAGGAAGTCCTCGAGCCCGAACATCCCGCCTTCCCGGCCGTTACCGGACTGCTTGTAGCCGCCGAAGGGGCTTCCGTAGCGGTGCGGACCGCCATTGATGTGCACCATGCCGGCGCGGAGACGCGATGCCACCCGCTCCGCCCTTTCGCGGTCGCGCGTCTGGACATAGGCCGCGAGGCCGTAATTCGTGTCGTTGGCGATCGCGATCGCCTCCTCTTCCGTATCGAAGGGAATGATCGAAAGCACCGGTCCGAACACTTCCTCGCGCGCGATCCGCATGGAATTGTCGACATCGGCGAAGATCGTCGGCTGGACGAAATATCCGGTCTCGAAGTCTTCCGGCTTGCCGGGGCCGCCGGCCAGGAGCGTCGCGCCCTCGGCAACGCCCGCTTCGATCAGCGCCTGCACCCGCTCGAACTGAATATGGCTGACGAGCGGGCCGATATGGGAGCCATCCTTCGTCGGATCGCCGACCCTCGCCTCCATGCCGACGCGCCTGGCGATTTCCACGACCTCGTCATAGGCGCTGCGCTCGACGAGCATACGTGTCGGGGCATCACAGGACTGGCCGGAATTGTTGAAGCATTCGAGAATGCTGGCGGTCACCCGCTCCTCGATATCGGCATCGGCAAAGACGATGTTCGGCGACTTTCCGCCGAGTTCGAGCGTAACGCGCTTGACCGTATCGGCGGCGTCCTTGCTGACGGCGATACCCGCCCGCGTCGAACCGGTGAAGGACATCATGTCGATGTCCTTGTGCTTCGACAGCGCCGCCCCGGCATGGATGCCGTCGCCATTGACGAGGTTGAAGACGCCGGCCGGAAAGCCCGCCTCTTCGATCATCTCGGCGTAGAGCATGGCGTTCAGCGGCGTGAATTCGCTGGGTTTCAGGACGCAGGTGCAGCCGGTCGCAAGCGCCGGCACGACCTTGAGCGCGATCTGGTTGACCGGCCAGTTCCACGGCGTGATGAGACCGCAGACGCCGATCGGCTCACGCAGAAGCGTGTCGCCGTTCGGCAGCTTTTCCTTGAGTTTCAGGCGCTTCAGAGCATCGATGAAGCCCTGAAGATGACCGACGCCCACATCCGCCTGCTGCTCGCGGCTCATCGTTCTCGGCGCACCGAGTTCGGCCGTGATGGTGTCGGCCATTTCATCGTAACGCCGCTTGTAGATCGCGAGCAGCTTTTCGAGCAGCGCCAGCCGTTCCTCGACGCTCGTCCGGCTATAGCTTGCGAATGCCTTCTTGGCGGCTGCAACCGCCCGGTCGACGTCGGCAGCGGTGCCGAGCGAGATAACCGCTATCGGCTTCTCGGTCGCCGGATTGAGCACCAGAAGATCGTTCTGCGTGGCCGGCTCAACCCATTTGCCGTCGATGTAGAATTTCCGCTTGTCGAGCATTCGCTCCTCCATCCCGTCTGATTTCCGCCGGCAAGGCTACGACGGCGGCTGCACGCGGACAAGGGCGGAAAAGCGGAAGGGAGCGTGTCGGGATACGGCACCGGCCGATGAACGGCTGCAGATGCATGAGCACCTGCAGCCGTTGCGAAATCAGAACGCGCCGATGAGGAGCGCGCAGATGAAAGTGAAGGCTGCAGCCACCGCGATGGCCTGGGTAAAGTGTCTGGCAGTCGGACGACGGGCGGGTCGAGCCCGGTAGACGGTATAGCGGGATTGGGTCATCGCCTTGGTCGCGTTCATTATGTCTCTCCGCTGTTGGGGCGTGGCCTGTAGCCGTTGTTCTCCTATATTCTTGATCGAATTCCTAGATAATTTTTTCCCACGGATCAAACGAGAAATGAAAAATTCGTTTAACCGGCCTGCCGGGCAGTGCGGAATACACGGTTTTTTCGACGTATCCGATGCCCAGGAGCGATCGCCCCGGCTACCAGCCGACGGCGTCCTTGAGCATGTACCACCACGATCCGACAGTCGAATACTGCGCACGGAACATCCGTCCGCCGGGGAATGGATACCAGGGCAGCTTCGCGAAGACATCGAAGCGCGCCGCGTCCCCGTCGATCGCTTCGGCAAGAGTGCGGCCGAAAAGGTGGGAGCCCGTCACGCCATGACCGCTATAGCCATGGGCGAAATAGGTATTGCTGCCGATCCGCCCCATTTGCGGCACGCGCGTGAAGGAGAGTGCGAAGTTGCCGCTCCAGGCATAGTCGATCTTCACGCCCTTGAGCCGCGGAAAGACCTTTTCGAGATTTGGCCTGAGCTTTGCCACGACATCCGCCGGGTCGGTACCGCCATAGACGGTGCCGCCGCCGAAAATCATCCGCTTGTCGGCGGACAGCCGGAAATAGTCGAGAATGTAGCGAACGTCCTCCACGCACATGTCGCTCGGGATCAGCGAATGGGCAAGCTCCTCGCCGAGCGGCGCGGTGGTGATCATCTGGGTCGAAACGGGCATGACGCGAGTGGCGAGCTTCGGCACGGCATCGCCAAGATAGGCGTTGCCGCAAAGCACGACGATCCGGGCGGAAACCTCGCCCCCCTCGGTATGGACGGTCGGCCGGGCCGATTCGTGGTCGACACGGGTCACCGGTGACATCTCGTAGATCACGCCGCCGAGGCTCTCGAGGGCGCGTGCCTCGCCGAGCACCAGATTGAGCGGATGCATATGGCCGCCGGTGGTGTCGAGCATGCCGCCGCAATAGGCCTCGGAATCGACGAGCTTGCGCAGCGCCTCGCGGTCGAGAAGCTGATGATCGTCCATCCCGTGTTTGCGCCAGAGCGCCTGCTTGGCCTCGAGCTCCTTCATGTGGGCTCCGGTATAGGCGGCATAGATATTGCCGGGCTTCAGATCGCACTCGATCCGATACTGGCTGACGAGCCGGCGGATGATCCGTCCGCCTTCCTGCACAAGGCCGCCGATGAAGCGGGCGGCATCCTCGCCGTAGCGGCGCTCGATCGTCGACAGGCCGGCATTGAGGCCGTTGACGATCTGGCCGCCGTTGCGTCCGGAGGCGCCCCAGCCCACCTGCGCACCCTCGACCACGGTGACCTTGTAGCCCTTTTCGGCAAGATGAATGGCCGTGGACAGGCCCGAATACCCCGCGCCTACGATGCAGATGTCGGTTTCGATCGGGCCTTCCAGCCTGACCGGATTGCGGATGATGTTGCGCGAGGCGGCGTAGTAGCTCGTCGGGTAACTGCCGTCCCCGGCATAGGATTTCTGCTTCCGTGCCATCATACGATTTCCAGATAGGCGCTGAATTCGTAATCCGTGACCTGCTCGGCGAAGCCGGCGATCTCCTGGCGCTTGCAGGCGATCAGCATGGAGCGAAGCACGGGATCGAAGATCTCGGCGGCGATCGGTCCGGCCTCAAAGGCGTCGACCGCCTGCCCCCAATCGGCAGGAATTTTGGGCAATTTCTCCGTCGCATAGGCTCGTCCCTCGACGGGCGCCGGCGGCTTCCATTTGTTGCGGATGCCTACGAGCGCCGCGCCGAGGATCGCGGCGATGACGAGATAGGGATTGGCGTCGGCACCCGCGACGCGGTGCTCGATCCGCCGCGCCGCCGGATTGCCGCCCGGGATGCGGATTGCCGAGGTGCGGTTCTCGTAACCCCAGGAAATCGAGGTCGGCGCATGCGTGTCGGGCCGCAGCCGCCGGTAGGAATTGAAGTGCGGGGCGAACATAAGCGTCGTCTCGGCCATGCCGCGCAGGAGGCCGGCCACCGCATGCTTGAGCACGGCCGATCCCTCGTCGCTGCCGTCGTCGAAGACGTTGTTGCCTTCCTCGTCGAGCAGGCTGAAATGGATGTGCATGCCGTTGCCGGAACGGGTGCCGTAGGGTTTGGCCATGAAGGTCGCCGCGAGCCCGTGCTTGCGGGCGACCCCCTTGACGATGCGCTTGAAGAAGATCGCGTCATCCGCCGCCTTCAGCGGATCGTCGCTGTGCAGCAGATTGATCTCGAACTGGCCGATGCCGTTTTCGGCTATCGCCGCATCGGCCGGCACGTTCTGCCGCGCGCACTCCCTGTAGACGTCGGAGAAGAACTCGCCGAAATCGTCGAGCTCGTCGATCGAAAGGATCGCGTCGGAATCGAGCCGCTTGCCGGTATAGGGCGAGATCGGCGGGACGGCGCTGTCCGGCTCGGGATCGATGAGATAGAATTCCAGCTCCGTCGCTACCACCGGGCGCAGCCCCAGTTCGCGATATTCGCGCATGATCGCCGCGAGCGCCTGGCGCGGATCGGCAAGAAAGGGCCTGCCGTTCTCGACGAACAGCCAAAGCGGAACCAGCGCGCTCGGCCGCGACGTCCAGTTGACCGGCAGGGCCCCTCGCCCCGTGACGCCGCAGATGCCGTCGCGGTCGCCGGTCGCAAAGACCTGCGCGCTGCCGATGATATCCTCACCCCAGACGTCGACGCCGACGATCGAGAGCGGCATGCGGATGCCGCCGCCGAGCACCTTCCTGGCCTGTTCCACCGGCACCCGCTTGCCGCGCATGATGCCGTTCAGGTCGCAAATCACCGCCTGAATACTTTCTATCGGGCCGTTCTGTTCAAGCCAGGACTGGAACACTTCCGGGTCGTCCGCATCGATTGACATATCGTTTTTCTTTTTGTGATCACATTATCGGGAAATTGACATAGTTGCAGTTTTGAAGTCAAGCTGCCCCGGGTCGGTAGGATCGACTCGTTCCAACGCCCGGGTGCGGGAGGAATCGCCGTCTTGAAGACCCTTGCTCTGCCCGCCCTTCATCGGCCGGAAGGCATGACGACCCACGACTATGCCTTTGCGCGTCTCAGGCAGGCGATCATGGTGGGCGCCTTCCGGCCCGGAACCTCCGTCACCATACGCGGGCTCGCAGATGCGCTGGAGAGCAGCCCCACGCCGGTGCGCGAAGCACTGCGTCAGCTGACCTCGATCGGTGCCCTGCAATTTCTGGAGAACCGGCGGATCGTCGTGCCGCGAATCACGCCGGCGCGTTTCGAGGAGCTGATCTCGCTTCGTATCGCGCTTGAAAGCCATGCCGCGCGCAGGGCCGTCGCCCATCTCTCCGACCGGCAGATAGACCGCATCATCGCACTGGATGACGCGATCGAGGCCGCGATCCTGGCGGGGCAGAAGGCGCAGGCGCTGATCGCCAATCAGGAATTTCACCGGCGGATCTATACTGCCAATCCCGATCAGGTGGTCATGCCTTTCGTAGAGAGCCTCTGGCTCCAGCTCGGGCCGATCCTCGGCATTGCCATGGAACACGTCACGGAATTCTATGTCATCGACCGTCACCGTGAGGCCATCGAGGCCCTGAGACGGCGTGACGAGGACGCCGTGGCGCAAGCCATCGCCGCCGACATCCGCGAGGGCATCGGCGGCTTCGATCAGCAGGCGATCGGCAAGCTGCTCGCGCTTGCGCTGTGATGAGCCTTGGGTCTGCCCAGTAGGGTAACCACCCTGATCTGCCCCTCACCCTAGCCCTCTCCCCGCGCCCGGGGAGAGGGGACACCCTGTGTTCCGCTTCAGCCTCGATGGGTCAATACGGACTCGTCCCCTCTCCCCGCCAGCGGGGAGAGGGCTAGGGTGAGGGGCAGACCTCAAGACTCGACGCGACGCTCATCTGGCCCTTGACCACCTCTCCTGTCCCCTGCATATTGCTCAGATGTCAGACCAATTATGGTTCTGGGGAGAACCGCATGCCCCTGCAGGATAGAGC
The DNA here is from genome assembly GCF_052044265.1 of Sinorhizobium sp. 22678. Taxonomy (NCBI): domain Bacteria; kingdom Pseudomonadati; phylum Pseudomonadota; class Alphaproteobacteria; order Hyphomicrobiales; family Rhizobiaceae; genus Sinorhizobium; species Sinorhizobium sp. 22678. Next base: position 572,958 of record NZ_JBQEMS010000001.1, read on the forward strand.
GATGCTCCTGCCCCTGCCGCCCGCAGACCGGGCGCAGCAGGTAACATCCGCTCTTGCCGATTTCATTCAAAGATCAGGGCTGAACCCCGGGGATCGCTTGCCTGCCGAGCGGGAAATGATGGCGGCGCTCGCCGTCGGCCGCTCCACCATTCGTGAGGTGCTGAGCCATTTCCAGGCGCTCGGCGTTGTCGAGGCGCGCAAGGGCAGCGGCACCTATCTCCTGCGCGCCATTTCCACCGCAACCATCCACATGCCGCTGGCGCTCGACACGGAGCACCTTCGCGACGCGCTGCTGCAGACGCTCGAAGTGCGGCGCGGCATCGAGGTCGAGGCCGGCATGGTCGCTTCGCGGCGCCGCACGGAGGCCGACCTCGTCAACATCGAAACGAAGCTGAACGAAATGGAGCGGGTCCATCTCGCCAAGGGAACCTCCGGCCCGGAAGACCTCGCCTTCCATCTTGCGATCTACGACGCGACCCACAATCCGCTCTTCAAGCAACTGCTCGAACAGATGCGCGAGGCCTTCGAACGCTTCTGGGACGAGCCCTTCGACCGCTCGGACTTCGCAAGGCGCTCGTTTCCCTTTCACCGAACGCTCTTCGATGCGATCGCGGCGCAGGACGCCGAGGCCGCGCGCGCGGAAACGCTGAAAATCCTCGCGGTCGTCGAGGAAGACATCAAGGAAATGTCCAAATGAACAATGGCCTCGATCCGTTCGAGAGAGCCTCCCTTATCGTCGCGCATGACGAGAGCAACGCTTTCGATGCAGTCGTACCGCCGATCGTGCAGACCTCGCTCTTCACCTTCAAGAACTATGACGAGATGGTCGCTTCCTATCGGGGCGAGCGCGTGCGGCCTATCTACACCCGCGGCCTCAACCCGACGGTCAGGCATTTCGAGGAGATGCTGGCGAAGCTCGAAGCCACCGAAGACGCCATCGGTTTCGCAAGCGGCATGTCGGCGATCTCCTCCACAGTCCTCTCCTTCGTCGAGCCGGGCGACCGCATCGTCGCCGTGAAACATGTCTATCCCGACGCGTTCCGCCTCTTCGGCACGCATCTGAAGCGCATGCGTATCGAGGTCACCTATGTGGACGGGCGCGACGAAGAGGCGGTTGCCAGGGCGCTTCCCGGCGCCAAGCTCTTCTACATGGAAAGCCCGACCAGCTGGGTGATGGACACGCACGATGTCGCAGCGCTTGCGGCTCTCGCACGCCGGCAGGGGATCGTCACGGCCATCGACAACAGCTGGGCCAGTCCGGTGTTTCAGCAGCCGGTCTCGCTCGGCGTCGACCTCGTCATTCACTCCGCATCGAAATATCTGAGCGGCCATAGCGATGTCGTCGCCGGCGTCGTCGCCGGGTCGAGCGACCTGATCGGCCGCATCCGTTCGGAAGCCTATCCCTATCTCGGCGGCAAGCTTTCGCCCTTCGACGCCTGGCTGCTGATCCGGGGCATGCGCACGCTGCCGGTGCGGATGAAGGCACATGAGCGCTCGGCGCTCGCGGTTGCCCGTCGTCTGGCCGAGCATCCGCTGGTCGAAACCGTCTGCCACCCGGGCCTCGGCAACCATCTGCCACCCGGTCTCTCCGGCACCTCCGGACTTTTCTCCTTCATCTTCCGCGAAGGCGTCGACGTGCGCCGCTTCGCCGATCACCTGAAACTGTTCAAGCTCGGCGTCTCCTGGGGCGGCCACGAAAGCCTCATCGTGCCGGGCGAAGTCGTCCTGGCGCAGAAAGCCGAGCCCAATTCCGCGGCAGCCTTCGGCATTTCACCGCGGTCGGTACGGCTCCATGTCGGCCTGGAGGGAACGGAGGCCCTCTGGAGCGATCTCGAAGCGGCGATGACAGCCGCTTCATCAGGCTGACGAACACGCAACCAGCGAGAACAAAGGGAACGATAAAATGAGGAAACTGATCACCGCCACCCTGCTTGCCACGCTGATGGCCGGCAGCGCCCTTGCCGATACCAAGCTGAAGCTCGTCGAGGTCATCACCAGCCCCGAGCGCACCGAAACGCTGAAAGCGATCGTCGCCAAGTTCGAACAGGCGAACCCCGGCACGACCGTGGAGATCATTTCGCTGCCCTGGGGCGAAGCCTTCCAGAAATTCGCGACCATGGTCTCGGCCGGCGAAATCCCCGACGTCATGGAAATGCCAGACACCTGGCTGTCGCTCTACGCCAATAACGGAATGCTCGAAAGCCTCGAGCCCTATCTCGAAAAGTGGGAGCACACCCCCGGCCTCACCGAGCGCGCGCTCGAACTCGGCCGCGACGTCAACGACACCGCCTATATGCTGCCCTATGGCTTCTATCTCCGGGCGATGTTCTACAACAAGAAGCTGCTCTCCGAAGCGGGCGTCGCCGAACCGCCGAAGACGATGGACGACTTCGTCAAGGCTTCCGAGGCGGTCTCCAAGCTGCCGGGCAAATCGGGCTATTGCCTGCGCGGCGGTCCGGGCGGTCTCAACGGCTGGGTGATGTTCGGCGCGACCATGGCCGGCGACAACAAGTTCTTCAACGAGGACGGCACCTCGACGATGAACAGCGAGGGCTGGATCAAGGGTCTCACCTGGGTCATCGACCTCTACAAGAACGGCCTCGCCCCCAAGGATAGCGTCAACTGGGGCTTCAACGAGATCGTCGCTGGCTTCTACAGCGGCACCTGCGCCTTCCTCGACCAGGATCCGGACGCGTTGATCGCGATCGCCCAGCGCATGAAGCCGGAGGATTTCGGCGTCACCACCATGCCCAAGGGGCCGAGCGGCAAGGCCTTTACCACGATCGGCTTTGCCGGCTGGTCGATTCTTGCCGCCAGCCAGAACAAGGATCTCTCCTGGAAGCTGATCGAAACGCTGGAAGGCCCCGAAGGCAATATCGAGTGGAACAAGCGCACCGGCGCGCTGCCCGTCCATAAGTCGGCCGAGAAGGACCCCTTCTATGCGAGCCCGCAGTTCAAGGGCTGGTTCGATGAACTCGCCGACAAGGACGTCGTGCTGACGGTCATGCCGACCTATCTCGAAGAATTCGCCTTCTTCAAGGATTCGCTCGCCATCAAGACGACCCAGGAGGCCCTGCTCGGCGACATCACGCCGGAAGAGCTCGCCAATCAATGGGCCGACTACCTGACCAAGGCGCAGCAGAAGTACCTCGCAAGCAAGAAGTAACGCAGGCACCGGCGGCGGTCAGCCGCCGCCGGTCGTCCGACGCAGGAAAAGGCACGCCGATCGATAACGGCGGTCAAAAAAGGGGAAATTTCGATCGATGGCCTATGCCGCACGCCATGACGGCCTGCCCGCAACCCGTCCGCCGCTGATGAAGCGGATCGCCGACGCCTCTGCGCCCTATCTCTATACCGCTCCGGCGCTCATCCTGATCGTTACGGTCATGCTCGTGCCTCTGGTGCTCGGCATCTCCTACGCTTTCCGCGACATCCAGCTGCTCAACCCCTTCTCCGGCGGTTTCGTCGGCCTCGATCACTTCCGTGCGCTCGCCCAGGACCAGGCCTTCTTCCGTTCGCTGCGCAACACGCTCTGGTGGACCGGCGCCTCCGTGTTCCTGCAATTCGCCTTCGGGCTCATCCTGGCACTCCTGCTCGACAAGCCATTCTATGGGCGTGCGGTTGCACAGGCGCTCGTCTTCCTGCCCTGGGCGGTGCCGAGTTTTCTGGCCGGCCTCAACTGGGCCTGGCTTTTCAACCCCGTCGTCGGTCCGCTGCCGCACTGGTTCTTCGCCCTCGGCATCATGAGCCAGCCGACCAACATTCTGTCCGATCCCCAGCTTGCCATGTGGGGACCGATCATTGCCAATATATGGTGGGGCATCCCCTTCTTCGCGATCACCCTGCTGGCAGCGCTCCAGGCGATCCCGCGCGACCTTTACGAGGCAGCGAGCATCGACGGCGCCGGCCCGGTGCAGCGTTTCCTTTCGATCACCCTTCCCTTCCTGGCGCCGACGATCGCGATCACCATTCTGCTGCGTACGGTCTGGATCTCCAATTTCGCCGATCTCATCATCGTCATGACCAATGGCGGGCCGGCGGACCGAACCCAGATCGTCGCAAGCTACATCTTCACCCAGGCGTTCAAGCGGCTGGATTTCGGTTATGCCTCGGCGATCGCGCTGGTGCTGCTGGCGCTGCTCCTCGCCTATTCATTGCTGATCGTGATCCTGCGGCAGTGGCTCCTGAGCAAGGATTGAGACCATGCGCGCCAAACAAGCATTTCTGACCATTGCGCATCGCCTGGCAATCCTCGCTTATATCGCCTTCGCGCTCTTCCCGCTCTTCTGGCTGCTCAAGGTCGCCGTCACGCCGAACGATCTCCTCTATTCGGAGGGCATTCGTCTTTGGCCGTCGCGGGCGAGCCTCGAACACTTCGACTTCGTGCTGCGGCACAGCGCCTTCCCGGTGTTCTTCCGCAACAGCCTGATCGTTTCCGGATCGACCGCCGTGATCGTCACCATCCTCGCCTCGCTCTCCGGCTACGCGCTCTCGCGCTTCCGGTTCCGCGGCAAATACTGGCTGGTCACGCTGATGCTGCTGACGCAGATGTTTCCTCTGGTGATGCTGGTCGCGCCGATCTTCAAGATCCTCTCGCCGCTGGGGCTGACCAACAGCCTCACCGGACTCGTCGTCGTCTACACCGCCTTCAACGTTCCCTTCGCGACATTCCTGATGCAGTCCTTCTTCGACGGCATTCCGAAGGACCTGGAAGAGGCGGCGATGATCGACGGCGCGACGCAGTTCGTCGCCTTCCGCCAGATCATCCTGCCGCTGACGCTGCCCGGAATCGCCGCGACCCTCGGCTTCGTCTTCACCGCCGCCTGGAGCGAACTGCTCTTCTCGCTGATGCTGATCTCCGGCAACGCGCAGGCGACCTTCCCGGTCGGGCTCCTGTCCTTCGTTTCGAAATTCTCGGTCGACTTCGGGCAGATGATGGCCGCCGGCGTGCTGGCGCTGATACCGGCCTGCCTCTTCTTCCTCCTCATTCAACGCTATCTCGTCCAGGGCCTCACGGCCGGCGCGGTGAAAGGCTGATACGCAATGGCTTCCATCGACATCGCCAACATCAAGAAGTCCTACGGTACCCATCCGGTGCTGCACGACGTCGACCTCAAGATCAGCGACGGCGAATTCGTCGTGCTCGTCGGTCCCTCCGGCTGCGGCAAGTCGACACTTCTGCGCATGATCGCCGGGCTCGAGAGCGTGACCGGCGGCGAGATCCGCATCGCCGGCAGGCGGGTCAACGAACTCGCCCCGAAGGACCGCGACATCGCCATGGTGTTCCAGTCCTACGCGCTCTACCCGCATATGTCGGTCGCGAAAAACATGAGCTACAGCCTGAGGCTTCGAAAGACGGCCAAGGATAGGATAACGACGGTCGTTGCTGGCGCCGCTGCCAAGCTCGGCCTCGACCCGTTGCTCGATCGCCGCCCCAAGGCGCTCTCCGGCGGCCAACGCCAGCGCGTCGCCATGGGTCGCGCCATCGTGCGCGAGCCGAAGGCGTTTCTCTTCGACGAACCGCTCTCCAATCTCGATGCGCGCCTGCGCGAGCAGATGCGCGCCGAGATCAAGAAACTGCACAAGGATCTGGGCGCCACCTCTATCTATGTGACGCACGATCAGATCGAGGCGATGACGCTGGCAGACCGCATCGTCGCCATGAACGGCGGCGTGGTCCAGCAGGTCGGAAGCCCGCTCGATCTCTACGACAGTCCGGCCAATCTTTTCGTCGCCGGCTTCATCGGCTCGCCGGGCATGAACTTCTTCGAAGGTACCTGCCACGCGGGCGACGCGCCGCGCTTCGAGATGTCGGATGAGATCGGCATCCCGCTCGACGCGGCCGCGCCCCTTTCGAATAACGCAAAGGTGACGCTCGGCATCCGTCCCGAACATGTCGTGCTTGCCGGCCACGGCCCGGAGACGCTGCTTGCCGGCGTCGATTTGGTCGAGCCGACGGGCTTCGGCATCATCCTGCATCTCTCGCTCGGGCGGGCGACCTTCAAGGTCTTCACCAACGACCGGTCGTTCCTGACGGCGTCCGGCACGATCCCCGTCCACTTCCCCGCCCACCACCTGCATTTCTTCGATGCGGAGGGCAAGCGCGTCTGACGCACGCGCCGAATGGCGGCCCGCAGGTTCAGGCTTAGCCAGAAGGAGCAATTGACTTCTCTACGACAAGGACTAGCTTCTTTCCTGTCGCACGTATCAACCGCCCCGGCGCACCATTCCTTAAGAGAAGCAAGCACCGCCAAAGCAGATTTGACGATAGCCTTCCTTGCCCCGCGCCGGGCGAAATTGAGGAAGTATCATGCGAATTGCACTTGCTGCCCTGTCTTTTTCGGCACTCTCGCTCTGTCCGCTCGCCGGGCTTGCCCAGGAGGGCGATGCCGAGGCCGGCGCCACCGTCTTCAAGAAATGCGCCACCTGTCACGTGATCGACAAGGACCAGAACAAGGTCGGTCCTTCGCTGCAAGGCGTCATCGGCCGGACGGCCGGCACCCATGCGGACTTCAAATATTCGCAAGCCATGATCGATGCGGGCAAGGGTGGTCTCGTCTGGGACGACGCGACGCTCGCCGAATATCTGCGTAACCCCAGGGCCAAGGTCAAAGGCACGAAGATGGTATTCCCCGGCCTCAAGAAGGACGAGGAGATTGCCAATGTGATCGCCTACATGAAGCAGCATCCCAAATAGGAATACTTGCGGGAAGTGAGAATTCGATCTCGTCCCGATGATTTGCCAGTATTTTCCGTTCGTGCAATAATTGTGATCGGAACTCTGCGATTGCGTATTCGTCTCACGGCCGATCACGGCGGGGGAGGGTCAGGGAATGGCCGTGGTAGTGATTCTGGTTCTGCTGGCCGTCGGCTCGGTGTTGTTCCATTTGCTTAGTCCTTGGTGGTGGACCCCGATCGCCTCCAATTGGAGTTACATCGACAATACCATCACCATCACCTTCTGGATCACCGGCATCGCCTTCACCGCCGTGGTCCTGTTCATGGCCTATTGCGTCCTGCGCTTCCGCCACCGACCCGGCAATACCGCCGCTTACGAGCCCGAAAACAGGCGGCTCGAAGGCTGGCTCGCGACGGGCACGACCTTCGGTGTCGCGGCGATGCTTGCGCCGGGTCTCTTCGTCTGGAACCAGTTCGTCACCGTCCCGCAGGATGCGCCCGAAGTCGAAGTGATCGGCCAGCAATGGCTGTGGAGCTTCCGGCTGCCCGGCGCGGACGGTAAGCTGGGCACGACCGAAACGCGCGATATCGCCCCCGAAAACGCACTCGGGGTCAATCGGGACGACGCCGCCGGGCAGGACGACATCATCATCGAAGGCGGCGAGCTTCACCTGCCGGTCGGCAAGCCGGTCAAGATGCTGCTTAGGTCGGTCGACGTCCTGCACGATTTCTACGTCCCCGAATTCCGCGCCAAGATGGACATGGTGCCCGGCATGGTCACCTATTTCTGGTTGACGCCGACGCGGACCGGAACCTTCGAGATACTCTGCGCGGAACTCTGCGGCGTCGGCCACCCGCAGATGCGCGGTACCGTCGTGGTCGACACCGAAGAAGACTACCAGGCCTGGCTCGCCGAGCAGCAGACCTTTTCGCAACTGTCCGCATCATTGGAAACAAAAGCAATTCCGGGAAAAGCGTGTAGCGGTTCTCCGTCCGGAGTTGCGACCGAACAAGGAACCGGAGCATTCGCGCTTTTTGAAGAAGGGCGAGAATGCTTCGGCCCGGCGGCGACGACGGTCGCCGCCTCAGCGGCGCAGTAGGAGGTGCCGTGAAGTAGCCCTGGGGAGGAGATATGATGGTCGACGTCCGGTCCGGTATTGGCGAGGCACTTCCGCCTCCCGAAGTCGAGGATGTTGAGCTTTACCATCCGCATAGCTGGTGGACGCGCTATGTCTTCAGCCAGGATGCGAAAATCATCGCCATTCAATACGGCACGACCGCGATCGCCATCGGCATGGTGGCGCTGGTGCTGTCCTGGCTGATCCGGCTGCAACTCGGTTTTCCCGGCACATTCGAGCTGATCGATGCCGAGCGCTACTATCAGTTCATCACCATGCACGGAATGATCATGGTGATCTACCTGCTCACCGCCCTCTTCCTCGGCGGCTTCGGCAACTATCTGATCCCGCTGATGGTCGGCGCGCGCGACATGGTGTTTCCCTATGCCAACATGCTGAGCTACTGGATCTATCTGCTCGCCGTGATCGTCCTGGCCGCAAGCTTCTTCACGCCCGGCGGACCGACCGGCGCCGGCTGGACCCTCTATCCGCCGCAGGCCGTCCTTTCCGGCACGCCCGGCGGCAGGGACTGGGGCATCATCATGATGCTCTCGTCGCTGATCATCTTCGTCATCGGCTTCACCATGGGTGGCCTCAACTATGTCGTGACCGTACTGCAGGGCCGCGCACGCGGCATGACGCTGATGCGGCTGCCGCTGACCGTCTGGGGCATCTTCACCGCGACGGTGATGGCGCTGCTTGCCTTCCCTGCCCTTTTCGTCGCCTGCGTCATGATGCTCTTCGACCGGCTGCTCGGCACGAGCTTCTTCATGCCGGCCATCGTCGAGATGGGCGAGCAGCTGCAATATGGCGGCGGCAGCCCGATTCTCTTCCAGCACCTGTTCTGGTTCTTCGGCCACCCCGAAGTCTACATCGTCGCCCTGCCCGCCTTCGGCATCGTCTCCGATCTCATCAGCACCCATGCCCGCAAGAACATCTTCGGCTACCGCATGATGGTCTGGGCGATCGTCATCATCGGCGGCCTCTCCTTCATCGTCTGGGCGCACCACATGTATGTCAGCGGCATGAACCCGTATTTCGGCTTCTTCTTCGCCACGACCACGTTGATCATCGCGGTGCCGACGGCGATCAAGGTCTATAACTGGGTCCTCACCCTCTGGCGCGGCAATATCCATCTGACCCTGCCGATGCTCTTCGCCCTCGCCTTCATCGTCACCTTCGTCAATGGCGGGCTGACGGGTCTCTTCCTCGGCAATGTCGTCGTCGACGTGCCGCTCTCCGACACGATGTTCGTCGTCGCGCATTTCCATATGGTCATGGGCGTGGCGCCGATCATGGTGATCTTCGGCGCCATCTATCACTGGTATCCGAAGATCACCGGGCGCATGCTCAACGAGGCGATGGGCCAGATCCACTTCTGGGTCACCTTCATCGGCGCCTACGCCATCTTCTTTCCGATGCATTATCTCGGCCTCATCGGCGTCCCGCGCCGCTATCACGAGCTCGGCGAGGCAGCTTTCGTGACGGCTTCGATCGCCGAGCTCAACGCCTTCATCAGCGTCATGGCGTTTCTCGTCGGCGCTGCGCAGATCCTGTTCCTCTTTAATCTCGCCTGGAGCCTGCGCCATGGCCGGGAGGCCGGGGGCAATCCCTGGCGCGCGACGACGCTCGAATGGCAAACGCCCGAGACGCCGCCGCCTCACGGTAACTGGGGCGATGAACTGCCCGTCGTCTATCGCTGGGCCTATGACTACAGCGTCCCCGGCGCGCCGGAAGATTTCATCCCGCAGAACCAGCCGACGCCCGGCCGCCTCAGTCACGAGACCGTCTCATGAGCATCGTCGCCTTCTTTCTGGCGGCGATCGCCGCCATCGTCGTGTGGTGGCTCGCAGGGCAACGCCTGACATCGCGCCCCTGGCTTGAGGTCGGTCACTTCCACGACCGCCGGGGCGCAACGCGTTTGCCGCCGGCGAAAATCGGCCTCGGCGTATTTCTCACCGTCGTCGGTGCGCTGTTTTCACTTGCGATCAGCGCCTATTTCATGCGCATGGCGTCATCCGACTGGGGCGCGCTGCCTTTGCCCGGCCTTCTCTGGCTCAATACGGGCATCCTCGCCGCCGGCAGCATCACCCTGCACTGGACCAGGGTCGAGGCAGAGCGGCGGAACGACGAGGCAGCTCGGATCGGTCTCCTGGCGGCGCTCGCCCTTGGCCTCGCTTTCCTCGTGGGTCAGCTCTTCGCCTGGCGTGCACTGTCGGACGCCGGATATTTCCTGGCCGGGAATCCGGCCAACAGCTTCTTCTATCTGCTTACGGGCATGCACGGCCTGCACATCATCGGGGGGCTTTTTGCTCTCGGCCGGGTAACCGTACATGCCTCGCAAACACCGCTCGACAACAGAACGCGCCTGTCGATCGAGCTTTGCGCCATCTACTGGCATTTCATGCTGATCGTCTGGCTGGTTCTCTTCGCTCTTTTTGCCGGCTGGGCCAGCGGCGTGATCGATTTCTGCCGCCAACTGCTGACATAGGAACCGTTGAACATGTCTGCACCGATGAAGAAGCCCGCAGCAGAAACGCTCCCGCGCCCCGCCGGTCTGGCCGGGCTCGCGTCGGACTGGGCCTCCGACCAGCGCACCTTCAAGGATGTCTCCTGGGGAAAGGCCATGATGTGGATCTTTCTCCTCAGCGACACCTTCGTCTTCGGCTGCTTCCTGCTTGCCTACATGTCGGCGCGGATGTCCACCGCCGTTCCATGGCCCAATCCGAGCGAGGTCTTCGCGCTCGAAATCGGCGGAACGCACATGCCGCTGATCCTCATCGCCATCATGACCTTCGTTCTCATTTCGAGCAGCGGCACCATGGCCATGGCCGTCAATTACGGTTACCGCCGCGACCGGCGGAAGACCGCGGCGCTCATGCTTCTGACGGCGCTTTTCGGCGCCACCTTCGTGGGCATGCAGGCGTTCGAATGGTCGAAGCTGATCGCCGAGGGTGTGCGGCCCTGGGGCAACCCCTGGGGAGCCGCTCAATTCGGCTCTTCCTTCTTCATGATCACCGGCTTTCACGGGACCCACGTCACCTTCGGCGTGATCTTCCTGCTGATCGTCGCCCGCAAGGTCTGGCGCGGCGATTTTGAAACGGAGCGGCGCGGCTTCTTCACCAGCCGCAAGGGGCGCTACGAGATCGTCGAGATAACCGGCCTCTACTGGCACTTCGTCGACCTGGTCTGGGTCTTCATCTTCGCATTCTTCTATCTTTGGTGAGGGAGGGCATCGTGGCTCACGCGGAAATACATCCGGCACAACCTGCGGTCGCCCATACGGAGCACCAGCAGCACCCGATCAAGCTCTACCTCCTGGTCTGGGGGCTGCTCTTCGTCCTCAGCGCTCTTTCATACCTCGTCGATTACTTCGGCCTGCAGGGCTATCTCCGCTGGTCGCTGATCCTCATCTTCATGATGCTGAAGGCGGGCCTCATCGTGGCCGTGTTCATGCATATGGCGTGGGAACGCCTGGCGCTGATCTACGCGATCATTCTGCCCCCGCTGCTGGTGCTCGTCTTCGTGGCGCTGATGGTGTCGGAATCGAACTATGTCCTCTTCACGCGCCTCACCTTCTTCGGTGGCGGCGAGTAAAGGCGGCTGCCGAAAGGTCGCGTTTCGGCGGCGCGTCCGCCTGCCGCCTCCCTGTTCGAGGAAAAACCTGTTCCTCGCCGCCCCGCAGGGTGTATTTTCTCGCTATATCAGCTAGATGAGCATCCTCGCGGCCGCGACCGTCCCCGCCCGCCGCCCGCAACATTCTGGTCGTGCAGCACGACGATTATGTCGTAGACAGGCTCAACTCGCGGCGCGGCAGGCTCTAATATCCGGCTTCAAAACCAAACCAGGGTCGCATCAATGGCAGAGTTTCCGGAAAAGGCGAAGGTCGTAATCGTAGGACTGGGTGGCATCGTCGGCGCATCGATCGCCCACCACCTCATCGAGCGTGGCTGGGACGATATCGTCGGCATCGACAAGTCGGGCATCCCGACGGATATCGGCTCTACGGCACATGCATCCGACTTCTGCTACACCACAAGCCACGACTATCTCTCGGTCTGGACGACGCAGTATTCGATCGACTTCTTCGAGAAGATGGGTCACTACGCCCGGATCGGTGGTCTGGAAGTCGCACGCACCGGCGACCACGTCTGGATGGAGGAGATCAAGCGCAAGCTTTCCTCCGCCAAGGCCTTCGGCACCCGCGCACATTATGTCTCGCCGGCCGAAATCAAGAAGCTGTTCCCGCTGATCGAGGAAGATCAGGTGATGGGCGGCATGTTCGATCCGGATGCCGGCCTTGTCATCCCGCGCTCGCAGACGGTGGCCGGCAAGCTGGTCGATGCGGCGGAAAAGTCCGGCAAGCTGCAGATATTCGGCAATACGCCGGCAACTGCGCTGCTTGTCGAAAACGGCCGTATCAAGGGCGTCGTCACACATCGCGGCACGATCATGGCCGACCATGTCGTCGTCTGCGCCGGCATCTGGGGTCGCCTGATCGCTGAAATGGTCGGCGAGGACCTGCCTGTCATGCCGGTCGATCATCCGCTCACCTTCTTCGGCCCCTACAACGAATTCGAAGGCACCGGCAAGGAAATCGGCTTCCCGTTGCTGCGCGATCAGGGCAACTCGGCCTATATGCGCGACACCGGCGACCCGAGGACCACCGAGGGCGGCCAGATCGAATGGGGCTATTACGAAACCGACAATCCGCGCCTCTGCCATCCGCGCGACATCCTCGAAAAGCACGAGGCACGCCTGTCGCCTTCGCAGCGCGACCTCGATATGGAGCAGATCATCGAGCCGCTCGAGCGCGCCATGGAACTTACGCCGATCCTCGGCGAGCTCGGCTATAACGAGGGCCACTCCTTCAACGGCCTGCTGCAGGTATCGGCCGCCGGCGGCCCCTCCTGCGGCGAGAGCCAGAAGGTACGCGGCCTCTGGTACTGTGTCGCCATCTGGGTGAAGGACGGACCGGCCTACGGCAAGCTGATCGCCGACTGGATGACGGACGGGCGTACCCATACCGACCACGCCTCGATCGACTACGCGCGCTTCTACCCGCACCAGCTCGAAGAGAAGTTCATCGAAGGCCGCTGCTTCGAGGCGGCGCAGAAGATCTACTTCCCGGCCGTGCATCCGCGCGAGCCCTATGCGAGCGGCCGCAACGTCAAGCGCTCGCCCTTCTACGAGCGCGAGAAGGAGCTCGGCGGCTACTTCATGGAACTCGGCGGCTGGGAGCGCGCCCACGGCTATGCCGCCAACGAGCACCTGCTCGAAAAATACGGCAACCGCATTCCGGTTCGCGAGAACGAGTGGGACAACCGCCACTTCTGGCGCGTTTCCAACGCCGAGCATCTGGCGATGAGCGAGGATTGCGGCATCGTCAACCTCTCGCACTTCCACATGGTGGATATCGAAGGGCCGGACCATGTGGAGCTTCTCGAGTGGCTTTGCGCCGCCAAGATCGGCGGAGACGGCAATATCGGGAAGGGCATCTACACCCACTTCCTCGATGACGAGGGCATGGTGCGGGCCGACTTCACCGTCTTCCGCATGAGCGACCGCTGCCGCCTCGTGAACGGTGCCGATGCCGGCCCGCGTGACTTCCACTATATGCGCCGTGTCGCGGAAGACCGGGGGCTCGACGTCACCATCACCGACGTTTCGGAGAAGTTCGTCACCATCGGCATCTGGGGCCCGAATGCCCGCGAAACGCTGAAGAAGGTCGTGGCGGAACCGGCCGGCCTCGATCCGGAAAATTTCCCCTTCGCCGCGATCAAGCAGATCGAGATCGCCGGCAGGCCCGTCTCCGCCTTCCGCATCTCCTATGTCGGCGAGCAGGGCTGGGAACTGCACATGAAATACGAGGACGGCCTGGCCGTCTGGGATGCGCTGCGCGCCACGGGCGTCATGGCCTTCGGCGTCGAGACCTACGCGAACTCGCGCCGGATGGAAAAGAGCCTCCGCCTGCAGAACGCGGATCTTCTCACCCACTACAATCTTATCGAGGCGGACCTTGCCCGTCCGAAGGTCAAGGAAGCGGACTTCCGCGGCAAGGCGAAGCATATGGAGTACAAGGCGCGCGAGCACCAGCCCGCCATGCTCTGCACGCTCCTCATGACCGAGAACACCGACAGGAACGGGGTGAAGCGTTATCCCGTCGGCAACCTGCCGGTCATGGACCCGGAGACCGGCGAGGTGCTGGTCGACGAACTCGGCCGCCGCTCCTACACCACCTCCATCGCCTACGGCCCGACGATCGGGAAGAACATCGCGCTCGCCTATCTGCCCTGGTCTTACTGCCAGGTCGGCCGCAAGCTCAATGTCGAGTATTTTGCCGAGACCTATCCGGTCGAGGTTGCCGGCGTCGGCTACAAGCCGCTCTACGACCCGGAGAACCTGAAGCCGCGGACGTAACCGGGCCGGAGAACCTGCCCGTGGTTTCAGGCCGATCCGGCGTGAAACCACGTGGAAGCTCTGGCCGGGTTTGTCGGCATGTTTCCTTGTTCGCAGTCGATCAAAGGACGAAAACATGCAGCATAAGGCGCGCGGCGCTGTAGGAGAGTTTTCGGAGGACTGCAACCTCTCCTCCCCTCATCCCTGTGCTCGTCACAGGGATGAAAGCAGCGCCGCGTCTGCGGCGCGGGAAGCGTTCTTTCAGCCCAAGGACTTGGTCTGGCTGGATTCCTGTGACAAGCACAGGAATGAGGGACCGGGATGTGCGGCTATTACAACCTTCGCTTGCGAATGTGCGAGGGAAGAGTCAACCTGTGACGCCGACCAGCTTTACCCCGGCACGTCACCCGCGTTCGAAGAGCCGCGCCACGGGCTCTTACGCCGGCATTTCGATCTGTATCTTCACGTCCGTGGGGCGCGCCTCGACGGCGCGGTCGAAGGCGGCGATACTCTCGTCGAACGGAATGGTAGCAGAGATCAGCGGTTTCAAATCGACCTTGCCGGAGGCGATCAGTTCGATGGCGCGGTCGTAGACATTGGCATAGCGGAACACCGTCTCGATCCGCAGTTCCTTGGCCTGCATACCGACGATGTCGAAGGGGACGGGGTCGACGGGCATGCCGACGAGCACGACGGTTCCGCCAGGACGCGCAAGACCCGGAAGAGGAAGGATTGCGGGTGCGGCCCCGGAGCACTCGAAGACCACATCCGCCCCCCAGCCGCCCGTCGCCTCCGCGAGAGCCTCGGATGCCGCCTGCTGGCGGACATTGATTGTCTCTATCCCCTCATAGGCGCCGATGACATCCAGTTTCGGCTGCGCGAGGTCAGCCACATAGACTTTGGAGCATCCCCCCGCGAGCGCGGCCAGTGCCGTCATCATGCCGATCGGGCCGGCCCCCATGACGACGCCGACATCCCCCGGCTTGATGCCCGCGCGAAGGGCGGCCTGCACGCCGATGGCGAACGGCTCGACCATCGCCCCTTCCGCGAAGGACACGTGGTCGGGGAGGCGATAGGTGAAGGCCGCCGGATGAACGACCTCGGGCGTCAGGCATCCATGGACCGGCGGCGTGGCCCAGAACCGTACGGACGGATCGACATTGTAGATGCCGAGCTTGGATGACCGGGAGGAGAGGTCCGGAATTCCGGGCTCCATGCAGACACGGTCACCCTTCTTCAGATGCCGGACTTCCGAGCCGACCTCCAGGACGACGCCCGCGGCCTCGTGACCCAGTATCATCGGTTCGTTGACGACAAAGGGCCCGATCTTTCCATGGGTATAATAGTGGACATCGGAGCCACAAACGCCGACGGTGCGGATTCCGATCAGCACGTCGGCGGGCGACAGATCCCGCCTGACCGGAATGTCGCGCAGCGACAATTGTCCCTTCTTTTCAAGTACAAGCGCTTTTGCCACTACCCGTTCTCCTCGTACAATAAGTTGCCGTTTACTGCCCTGGATCGAGATGGTTTTTGGGCCCGTGCCGCCTCTGCAGCAATTCCGGAAGACCCGCGCAGCGATTTCCGTCAGCAATTCCATCAAGTCAGAAGAGCTAGTGTGTTTTTGCGATTCGATGAAGAGAAGAACGCCCGGCGAAGCTTATTTGCCGATGCAGAACATCTCACGAGGTGGTGGGGACGGTCGACCCCTAACGGAAGGATCGAAACCGAAACCATCATCGGACCGATGGATCATGAAAATGCGACCCCGGCATGACATCGGCCGGGATGGGGCAGACATAGGATTTCCCGTCCGTCTTCTCCAGCCATTCCGCCCTGGCGGCGGCAAGCAGGTCCGGCGAAGTCATCAGCGACAGACCCGTCGTGGCGAGCGTCTTGGCGGCATGCGCCATGGCCTTGTGGGCGATCGGGCTTTTGCCCTGCGCAACGACCTGCCAGGTATGCGGGTTGGTGCCGATCGCCCATGCCGGCGCCCAGCACTGCGCCGTCGGCGTCACCCAGCTGACATCGCCGACATCGGTCGAGCCGGCACGGAAGTGTGAATGGCCTTCGAATTCGCGCAGGCCGAGATGCAATGGTGACGATCCATCGACATTGGCGTTGGAGAAGACGTCGCGCTTCATCTGGTAGAGGCGGATGCTGCTTTTGATTGCCTCTTGCGAGAACGTCTCCTGAATGGATCGGGCGAATGCGACGTCGGCCTCGTCGAAGGCGATCGGGCCGAGCGCCACCATATTGTCATGCATGGCGGTCTCGAGCGTGATATTGGGCAGGAGGTTGGTCGAGGCCGTATCGAAGACGATTTCCACCTCCGTCTCGGTCATCATGGCTGCGCCACGCGCCACCTTCTCGACGCGGCTGGCGAGATCCAGCGCCTGAGGCATTTCCGGCGCGCGGATCAGGTAGAGCACTTCGGCGTTCGCCTGCACGACATTCGCCGCCCTGCCCCCGGTATCGGTGATTGCATAGTGCACCCGGCAATCCGGCGGCATGTGCTCGCGCAGAAAGTTGACGCCGACATTCATGAGTTCGACAGCGTCGAGTGCCGAACGGCCGAGATGGGCTGCGTTCGCGGCGTGCGCGGCCACGCCCTTGAAGCGGTAGAAATATTCGAGAACGGCAAGATTGTTGGTGGAGCGCACTCCGTTGAACGGTGCCGGATGCCAGGTAAGCGCAGCGTCGACGTCGTCGAACAGGCCGGCACGCACCATGAAGGTCTTCCCGGAGCCGCCCTCCTCGCCGGGACAGCCGTAATAGCGCACCGTCCCGGGCAGATTGTGGGCCTTCAGATGCCGGGCGAGTGCGATTGCCGCCATCAGCGAACCGACGCCGAGCAGGTTATGGCCGCAGCCATGGCCACTGGCGCCTTCGACAAGCGGCTTCGCCTCGGCGATCCCGGCGGCCTGGCTCATGCTGGCGAGTGCATCGAATTCCCCCAGAAAGGCAATCACCGGCTTGCCGCTGCCGGACTCGCCGATGAAGGCCGTGCCCATGCCCGCCACGCCGCGCCGAACGGAAAAATCATTGTCTTCGAGAGCCTTGGCAAGCAGCCCGGCCGAGCGTTGCTCCTCGAATTTCAGCTCGGCGAAGTCCCAGATGCTGTCGCTCAAGCGGGTAAACTCCGGTTTCATCGATTCGATCGCCGTGGCGATCGAGATCACGTCCTTTCGGTTCATGACATGTCCTCGTATTTCGAAGGGCGGGCGCAGGAGATCGGCCCGGCGCCTGCGGCGCTGCGCGTCTCTTCAGACACGCAAAGGTCGCTTCGCCGGGTCGGTCCGATGGGTGATGGATTGGCCGGGTCGGTGTTCTGCCGCCCGGCGCAGGCGATCAGGGGGCTCAGTCGGCGACCGACACCTCCCAAAGGCGGGCGTTCGACTGCCAGACCGGCTGACCCTTCAGCTTCCTGGTCGCGCCCCAGACATCGACCATGTCGTAAAGGAAGATGCCCGGCATTTCCTTCAGCATGAGCTCGTGGAACTCGTCGAAGATTTTCTGGCGCTTGCCCTGATCAGCCTCGGCATAGGCTGCGTTCATCAGTTCTATAGCCTTCGGATCGTCCCACATCAGGGAAGCGTTCTCGTCCTTGTCGCCAACGTAGAAGGAATACATCAGGGCGGGGTCGAGACGCGGCGCGACCGACTGCGAAATGACCTGGTAATTGCCGGAACGGCGGCGGTCGACCTGAGTTGCGTAGTCCAGAACCTCGATCTGTACGTTGAGGCCGGCCTGCTGCATCATCGCCTGCGCCATGACGGCGGCCGGGAAGCTCGGCACATTGCCGCGCTTGTTGGCGATGATCGAGATCGGCTCGCCGTTGTAGCCCGCATCCGCCAGCTCCTTCTTGGCGGCCTCGATGTCATAGGGAAGACGCTTCTTCTGCGTTTCGCTGAAATAGACCGAGTCCTGCGACACCATCGAGCCGTTCGCCTCGCCCGTGCCGTTGGAGGCCGCAGCAACGAGCTGATCCAGATCGAGCGCCATCGCCATGGCGCGGCGCACGCCCGGATTGCTCAGGACCTTGTCGCGGGTCTGAATGTAGAAGAGGTTCTTGCCGTTATTGCGCGCGACGATCAATTGCATCGTTTCGCTCGACTGGAATTCGGGAATGAGATCCGGCGAGATTTCCGCCGTGTCGAGCACACCGGATTCCAGACCTGCCTTCACGGTCGAGGCATCCGGAATGACCATGAACTTGACACCGTCTGCAAGGGGCCGCTTCGAACCGACCATGCCATCCGGCTTTCCTTCGTTTGCCGGCGATACATAATCCGCGAATTTCTCGAGATGGATGTACTCGCCTTTCTTCCATTCCCCCCACATGAAGGGGCCGGTCCCGATCGGCTGGACGAAGCTGCCGTCGGCAGCGACCGATTCAGGCGAAATCATGCCGGTAAAGCCGCATTCGGGACGCGACATCAGGCCAAGGAAAACGGCCGACGGCTTTGCGAGCGTGATCTCGACGGTTGCCGCATCTGTGGCCTTGACGCCGGCGACAGGCGCGGCCCCGCCTTCTGCGAAATCTTTCAGGCAGGTCCACTTCGTCTCGGGCTTGAGGTAGCGCGTCCAGTTCCACACCACGTCGTCGGCCGTCATCGGTCTGCCGTTGTGGAATTTCACGTCGGTGCGCAGCTTGAACGTATAGGTCAGCCCATCGGCCGACATCTCGAAGCTCTTGGCCAGGAGCGGCTTCACTTCGCCGACATTGTTGTAGCCGACGAGGCCTTCGACGATGTGCAGGATGATGCTGTCGGTATTGCCGTCGCGGTTGACGCCCGGATTGTTGCTGCGCAGATCGGAGCTCTGCGCGATCGTGATGTCGCGTGCTGCTGCCATATTGGCCGTGGCGAGCAGTGCGGCGCCCGCAAGAAGAAGCTTTTTCATTGTTCTACCCTCTTTATTGATCGTTATGAGTGGAATCCGTCCCAGCAGGCACGCGAGAGCCTGCCGATCGTCTCGAGCGCCATCGTGTAACCCGGTGTGCCGTCCGGCATGACCTGCGGCACTTCGTCGGTATAGGCGGAGATGATGTAGAAGGGGGCGCCATCGCGATAGACGATGCCGGCATTCATGCGGCCGCGCTTGCCCGTGCCGCCCTTGTGCGCAACCACCGTACCGAACGGCAGGCGCGACGGAATAGCATAGCGCAGGATCTGGTTCTTCAGCGTCTGCAAGGCATAGGCGCACAACTGCGGCGATGTGCCGAGCTTCGCGATCGCGTCGGGAGAGGTCTGCGCGTCCAGGATCGTCTGCAACAGAAAGGCCTGGTCGCGGGCTGTCGTGGTCGTGACCGAGGTCAGCGAATGGTCCGGCGGCAGGGCCAGCGGCGGAATGAGGAAGCGATGATGCGTACCGTGCATGCCGATCGATTTGCAGTAGCTGTCCACTTCCTCCAGCGTCAGACGCTCGAACACCATCTTGGTGCAGACATTGTCGCTCAGCACCATCATACCGGTTATCGCGTCGCGCAACGAAATCACGATCCCGGGCGTCAGATACCGGAACATGCCGCTCGCGACTTCCTCGGCAAAGCGGGCTTCGTAAGTGATGGGCTCGTCGAGATCCAGCCGCCCCTCGTGCACCGCCTTCAGCGCCGCCATCATGATCGAGGTCTTGCGCGTGCTGGCAGAAGGCGTTTCCTCGTCGGCCCCGCGTTCGATCGCCTCTCCGGTCCTGAGGTTGCGCACAACGAAGCGTGTCACGAAAGGCTGCGCGTCGCAGATCTCCGCAAGCCTTTCCTTCACCGGGCCAGAATCGGTTAGCCTATCCACATCAATTCTCCAGACGCCATTTGAGTGTCACGCCGCCCTTTTCGTTCTGGTCGAGGGCGGGAATGGCCGAGAGAAGCCGGCGCGTATAGGCTTCCTTCGGACTGTCGAAAATCGTGTCGCGATCTCCCTCCTCGATGATCCGGCCGTCCTGCATGACGACGACGCGGTCGGCCACCTGTTCGACGACGCCGAGGTCGTGACTGATGAACAGGCAGGAAAAGCCGTAGCGTTTCTGCAGATCCGAGAAGAGATCGAGGACCTGCGCCCTGACCGTCACGTCGAGCGCGGATACCGGTTCGTCCGCGATCAGGAAGCGCGGGCGCCGCGCGATCGCACGCGCAATGGCGACGCGTTGGCGCTGACCTCCGGAGAGTTCGTGCGCATAGCGGCCGGCATAGTCGACCCCGAGACCGACTTCCTCCAGCGTTTCCAGGGTACGCTTGCGCTTGGCCTTGCCATCGAGGCCCGGGACCAGCCTCAGCGCCTCCTCGACCAGCGCGTCGATGGTCATGCGCGGATCGAGCGATGAATAGGGATCCTGGAACACCATCTGGCAGTTGAGCCGATAATCGGTCCAGTTTTCGGTGCGCGGCCGTCCCTGGAACTGGATGCGGCCCTCGCTTTCCGTGACGAGACCGGCAATGGTTCGGCCGAGCGTCGTCTTGCCGGAACCGGAACCGCCGACGAGTGCCACGACCTCGCCCTCGTGAATGTCGATGCTGACGCCATGCAGCGCGCGCTTCGGCCTGTTCTTCCTGAACAGCGACTTTCGGCCTGCATAGTCCACGATGATATCGCGGGCCGAGATCATGGGCACCCTCGTCATGTCGATCTGGCGCGGCCGGCCGCGGAAGGGCAGCGAGGAGAGGAGCTTCTTTGTGTAGGGGTGCTGCGGTGCCTTGAGCAGGTCCTCGGTCCGGCCGTGTTCCACGATCGAGCCCTTTTCCATCACGACGATACGGCTCGTGTAGCGCGCCACCATCGGAAGATCGTGGCTGATCAGCAAAACGGCCGTACCTTCCGCCCGCGTCAGATCCACCATCAGTTCCATCACGTCGCGCTGGATGACGGCATCGAGTGCGGTGGTCGGCTCATCGGCAATCAGCAGCGCCGGCTTCAAGAGCATGACGGAGGCGAGCATGATGCGCTGGCGCATGCCGCCTGAAAACTCGTGCGGATAGGAGGCAAGCGCCCCCTCCGGATCGCGGATTCCGACCCGCTTCAACATGTCGAGGACGAGGGAGCGTCGCTCCTGCGCCGAGGCCTTGGTGTGCAGGATGAGGCCTTCCTCCAGCTGCCGGCCGATCGTCATCGACGGGTTGAGCGAGGTCATCGGCTCCTGGAAGACGACGCCGATCTCTGCGCCGCGCAGATGGCGAAGCTCATTTTCCTTCATCTTCAGCACGTCGCGGCCCCTGTAGGACACCGACCCGCCGGCGACCTTGACGGTCGGCGGCAGCAGCGAGATCAGCGCTCGGGTCGCCAGCGTCTTGCCGGAGCCGCTTTCGCCGACGATGCCGAAGATCTCGCCCGGCGCGAGGTCGAAGGAGACCGACTTGACGACCTGATGGCCGGTTCTTGCGACTTCAAGCGAAAGGCCGCAGACGGTGAGAAGCTTGTCCATCGTCATTTCAGGCCCCTCATGCGCGGGTCGAGCCGGTCGCGGAGCGCGTCGCCCAGAAGATTGATGCCAAGCAGCGTCAGCGCGATGCACAGGCCGGGGAACAATCCGAGCCATGCGGCCTGCTGGAGGAATGGCCGCCCGGCCGCCAGCATGTTGCCCCAGGTCGGCGCCGGAGGCGGCACGCCGAGGCCCAGAAACGAGAGCGCGCTTTCCGACAGGATGGCCCAGCCGAACATGGAGGTGGCGAGAACCGTGATCGGCGCCACGCAATTCGGCAGGATATGGCGCAACATCGTATAAAGTTCGCCATTGCCCATCACCCGCGAGGCCTCGATGAACTCCCGCTCCCTCAGCGAAAGCACGGCGCCGCGCACGACGCGCGCCATGGAAGGCGTATAGGCGATGCCGAGCGCGAAAATGATGCCGTACTGGTTGGCGCCGAAAACGGCGAGCAGCCCGAGCGCCAGCAATATGCCGGGAAAAGCGAGAAGCGCGTTGTTGACAGCCATGATGATGCCGTCCACCCAGCCGCGCGCATAACCGCTGATGAGGCCTATGAGCGTCCCCCAGACAGTGGCGAAGCCGACGGTGAGCGCGCCGATCCAGACGCTGGCTCGGGCGCCGACCATCAGGCGGCTCAAGACGTCCCGGCCGAATTCGTCGGTGCCGAGCAGATGCGCGCTGCCGGGAGCTGCAAGCCGCGCGGTGAAGGAGAGTTTCATCGGGTCGAACGGTGTCCAGAAGAGACCGACGGCAGCGGTGACGATCAGGATGGCGATCAGGATGCCGCCGATCAGTCCGTTGAGGGTGAAGTTTTTCATTCGGCGACAACACGCGGATCGAAGAGAGGGTAGAGAAGGTCGACGACGAGGTTGACCAGCACATAGGAGAGCGAAACGAACAGAAGGCATCCCTGGATGACCGGGTAGTCGCGCGCGAAAATGCTGTCCACCATCAGTCGGCCGAGCCCCGGAATGGTGAAGACCGTCTCGATGACGGCAATGCCGCCCAGCAGATTGCCCAGGATGAGACCGATCATCGTCCAGGTCGGACCGAAGGCGTTCTTGAACGCATGGCGCCAGAGCACGGCGCTTTCCGACAGCCCTTTCGCACGGGCGTGGGTAATGTAATCGAGACGCAGCACTTCCAACGTGGAGGCACGCGCCATGCGGATCAGCACTCCCGCTTCATGGATGACCAGCGTCACGACGGGCAGGACGAGATAGAGCAGACCGGCGGTCAGATTGTCGCCGATCGAGACATAGCCCAGAACAGGCAGCCAGCCGAGTTCAAGCCCGAAAAGCAACAGCAGCAGCAAGCCGAGCCAGAAGGTCGGGATGGACAGAAGAACCGTTGCCGTTCCAACCAGAGCCAGGTCCGTCAGGCTGTTCTGACGCCACGCGGCAATTACGCCGGCCGGTACGGCAATCAGGCTTGCCAGAAGCACGGCGACGACCACGATCTCCGCACTCACCAGAAAGCGCGAAACGACCAGCGGCAGCACGGCCTCGTCATTGACGATCGAGCGGCCGAAATCGCCTCGCAGCACATCGCCGGCCCAGATCAGGAATTGCTGGGGCATGGACTTGTCGAGACCGAGCTCCACGCGCATTGCTGCGATCTGATCGGGCTGAGCCATGTCCCCCAGCATCAACGCGGCGGGGTCACCGGGAATGAAGCGGATCAGTGCAAAGACCGCCACGGCGACAAGCACGATCGTCGGAATCGCCACCATCAGACGGCTCAGGATAAAGCGTAGCATCGGTTCCCCACGATTGATGGTCGAGTTGAAATCGAGCCATCATCGGTTTCTTCGGCCCAGACTATGCGGGAATGAGGAATGCCGCGCAATATTATGCATATTCGTCATAGCCTTATGCGGGCTTTGGAAGATTGCGGAGCAATGGAACGGAGGGCTTAAAAAGAGCCAATATTTTGCTTTTATTGATCTTCTTGCGAAAGCCGGATCTGCTTCTTCAGGGCGTCGCTGAGCGCCTGGGCGGCGATGGAGAGCGGAACTCCGGCGGCACGCACCAATCCGAATTCCTGTGTCGCGCGAGGCACGAACGGCCGGTATACGACGGGCAGGTGACGGTAGAGATTCGCATAGAAGCTGCTGATGATCGACACGCCCAGTCCATGCGCGACATAGGAACACGCCGAACTGTTGGTGTGGGTTTCGATCTTGACCATCTGCTTTACCCCCGCCCGCTGAAAGGCCTGGTCGAGCGCCATGCGGTTCGGCCGCTGCCGACCGATCAGGATCAGCGGCACGTTTCTCAGATGCTTGATGGTGATCTCGGGCAGTTCGGCAAGCGAGTGATCCTTCGGAACGACGCAGACGCTTTCACCGCTCGCAACCTTGTCGATCGCAATGCCCGGCCCCGTTTCGCCTTCGATACGTAAAAAACCGAGGTCGATCACGCGTTCCTCGACCAGTTTGGTGATCGCCGTGGTCGTCTCGAAGAACGTTTCGATGCGAACGCCGGGAAAATCCCTGACATAATCGATCAACATGGCGGGTGCGAAATTTTCCCACATGCTGCTCGGCAGCCCAATGCGGACGATCTCCGGCCCGGAGGAGCCGTTGCGAAGGTCCTCCGCATGGCCGGACATGCGCTCGATGGCCAGCAGGACGTTTTGCGCATCACGCCCAAGAACCGTCGCCTCCGGAGTCGGAATCAACCGGCCCTTCTCGCGGGCGAAAAGCGTGATGGCCAAATCGCTTTCAAGCTGCTGCAGCATGCGGCTCACTCCCGACTGGCTGAGACCCATGGCCTTCGCGGTTGCGATGGTCGATCCGGTTGCAAGGAGTGTCCGCAGGACTTCCAGTTGCTTGATGTTCATGGGGTCAACACCTTCGATGGCGGCATGTTCGTCCCGGCTAGCCGGAAATGCCCTGCTGAAAGCCGGCGGTATCTTCGACAGAGGAAGCTCTTCGTGGCCGACAAAGCAATAGGTGACCGCCAGATAGAGCGTTTCACTGTGTCATTTAAAGACTGAAACGCTCTGTCGCTTTGAATCTAGGCATGTCCCGACGGAAAACCGCGCACTCTTTCCCGCCTCCGCTCGATTGCAGCGCCGGGCTCGAGCCTTGCTCTTCATGGACCTCAAACGCGGGTCATGCTGCGACGGCGCCATTGGTCGAAGATCACCACGACCACGATGACGACGCCCTGCGCGATGCGCTGCCAGAACGGGCTGACATCGAGCAGGTTGAGGCCGTTACCGAGCACGCCGATGATGGCCGCGCCGATGATCGATCCCCACACACCGCCTTCGCCGCCGAAGAGATTGGTGCCGCCGATGACGACGGAGGCGATCGAACGCAGCTCCTCGCCATCCGCCATAAGCGCATTGGCGGAGTTGAGGCGCCCGACCAGGATGATACCCGCGATCGCCGCCAGCAGGCCGGAAATGGCATAGGTCATGATCTTGGTCCGGGAAATGCTGATGCCGGACGAATGGGCGGCCGCACGGTTGCCGCCGACGGCATAGATCGCTCGCCCGAGCGCGGTGTAGCGAAGCACGTACCAGCCGGCAGCCGCGCAAAGGAGAGCGATGAGCGCGCTCACCGGCACGCCGAAGAGCTGCCCGCCGCCGACCCAGATCAGGCTTTCGGGAAGTTGCCGGCCGGCATTGAAGGAGGGGACGGGCAGGCCGTCGGTGACCAGGAGCGCCGCGCCGCGGAAAGCCGTCATCGTGCCGAGCGTCGCGATGAAATCCGGGATCTTGAACTTGGAGATGAGCCAGCCGTTGAGCGCACCGGCGCCCATGCCGATCAGAATACCGATGAGGATCGCCGCCGGCGGCGGCACGAAGCCGAAATCGATACCGAACAGCACGAGCGGCTGCGTGAGCAGGACGGCGGTTATCGAGGCGGAAAGCGCCGCAATGGCCGCGACCGAAAGATCTATGCCGCCCGTCAGGATGACGAATGTCTGCCCGACCGCGAGAATGGCAACGAATGCGGACTGCCGTGCCACGTTGGAAAGGTTGTCGAACGTCAGGAAGTTGGATGTGGCAAAGGTAAGATAGGCCATCAGCAGGACCAGGGCGATCAGCGGACCAGCCTGGAAGACGACCGCCTTCAACTTCGCCTTACGGGCACCAGCCGCACCGGCCGGGATGTCCGGATTCTTTTCCGCACGCATATCCATTCCCACTCCCTAGCTTGCATATCGCAGCAGGTTCTGCTGCGATATCTCTTCCCTCGGCAGCTCCGCCGAGAGGCGTCCGCTCCGCATGACCAGCACGCGGTCCGCCATGCCGATCAGTTCGTTGAGCTCCGAAGAGATCATCAGAATTGACGCGCCTTCCGACACCAGCCGGCTCATCACCGCGAACACTTCTGCCTTGGCGCCGACGTCGATGCCGCGGGTCGGCTCGTCGAAGATCAGGATTCGCGCGCCGCTCGACATCCACCGCGCCAGAATGACCTTCTGCTGGTTGCCGCCGCTGAAGAAGAACAGCTTGTGCGTGGCCGACGCCGGACGGATGCGCAGATCGGAAATGTAGCGGCTGCCTTCCTCGCGCTCGCGCGTAAGATCGAGACGCGACAGAAGCGACTTCCCGGAAAGCCAGGAGAGGCTGAGATTGGGACCGACCGGCTGCATCGGCACGAGGCTCTGCCGGCGGTCGCGCGAGATCAAGCCGAGGCCGGCCGCGATCGCGTCCGAGGAATGCCGGAAGTCCGCACGCTTGCCCCCGACCTCGATCGAGCCGGCCTTGACCGACTGCAAGCCGAATAGGGCGTTGGCAATCTCGGCCTGTCCCGCGCCCATAAGCCCGTAGATGCCGAGGATTTCGCCGCGGCGGAGGATGAACGAAAGATCCTTGAGCGTGCGGCCGGAGGCGAGGTTTTCGACGGCCAGCACGGGCGCCCCGAGTTCCACCGTTTCCTTGGGAAACTGTTCTTCCAGCCTGCGGCCGACCATCAGCCTGATCACCGTCGCCTCGTCCGCCTTATCGGCGGGCAGCGTCTCCACGACGAGGCCGTCGCGCAGCACCGTAACGCGATCGGCGATCATCGGAATTTCCGAGAGGTGATGGGAAATGTAGATGATGCCGTGACCGCGCTGTTTCAGGCGACGAATGACATCGAAGAGCCGGCTGCGCTCATTATCCGAGAGTGCCGAGGTGGGCTCATCGAGCAGAAGGATGCGCGGGCCGCGCTCCAGGACGCGGGTAATCTCGATCAATTGCTGCTCGGCCACTTCGAGGGTGCGCACTTCGGCCGTCGGGTCGATGGAAACGCCGAGCGCCTCGAGTGCGCGGCGCGCATCCTCGTAAGCCTTGCCCCAGTCTATCCTGCCGAAAGCCTTGCGCGGCATCCGGCCGAGCAGGATGTTTTCGGCGACGCTGAGCGCCGGGATAAGACTCAGTTCCTGATGCACGAGGCCGATGCCGAGTTCCGTGGCAAGCGTCGGCGTCAGCGCCGAAACCTTCCGGCCACCCACCACGATTGCCCCGCCCGTCGGCGCATGCTCGCCGGCGAGAATCTTCATCAACGTCGACTTGCCCGCGCCGTTTTCGCCGAGAAGCACCTGCACCTCGCCCGCGCGCACCTCGAGCGAGATCGACTTCAATGCCACGACACCGGGGAAGCGCTTCTCGATATTCTCGAGCTTCAGAAGGATTTCGTGTTGATCCATGCCCCACAACTACCGCTAGGAACTGGCACGGAACG
The DNA here is from genome assembly GCF_052044265.1 of Sinorhizobium sp. 22678. NCBI lineage: Bacteria > Pseudomonadati > Pseudomonadota > Alphaproteobacteria > Hyphomicrobiales > Rhizobiaceae > Sinorhizobium > Sinorhizobium sp. 22678. The sequence continues at coordinate 600,258 of NZ_JBQEMS010000001.1, forward strand.
TGCCCTTTCTATCTCTGCATGCCGTTTGCATCTGCATACAAGCGGCGGCGCGGAGCACCCCTCTCTCGAGAGGATGCTCCGCAGCCCTGGGAGAAGCTCAGTCGGCTTTCTTGCAGTTCGCCCGGATGGTCTTCCAGTCGATCGGCTCAAGCTTCGGTTCCGGATAGAAGTTGCGCGCATTCGCCTCGTAAACGCTGCGCGGGCGAATATCGAAGGTCTTCGGCACTTCCAGGCCGCAGGCGAGTTCGACGGCAAACTTGGTGCCGAACCAACCCCAATCGGCGAAGCCGTGGGTCGTTTCGGCGATCATCTTGCCCTCGGCTATGCGGTCGACCGACTCCGGCGTGACGTCATTGGTGAAGATCGCCACCTTCTTGTCACCGACAGTCGCGCCGTCCTGTGTGGTTTCGAGCCGGTTCTGCGAGCCGGCGACGAGCATCGCGCCGAGGCCCATCTCGTTCGACGCCGCCCAGATGAAATCGAGATCGCCCTGATTGGCCTGCAGGATGTCCTCGGCGCAACGCGTGCCCTTCTCGCGGTTCCAGTCGCCGGCGCAGGTGCCGCCGACGATCTCGATACCCGGGAACTGCTCGAGCACCTTGCGGAATCCGTCGAGGCGGGCCGTCGAGAAGAAGCCGCCGGCAACGCCCTCGATGATGGCACCGCGCGCCTTGATCTTGGCCTTTTCTTCGGCCGAGAGCTTGGAAGCGATATCCTCCCAGAACTTCAGGTCGAGATAGGTGCCGGGTTCGACATCGACCTTGTCGCCCCTACCGAGCACGCCCGGACCGCCGAAATAGTCTACGACCGAATAGGCGCTCACCTCCGCGCCCTGCGTATTGTCGAAGCCGATGTAGGACGAGACGTCAACGCCGTCGATCGGCTCGAGCAGATTGACGACGACGACCGGGATACCGGCTTCCGTCGCGCGGGCAAGGGCCGGCTTGACGGTCGCGACTTCAGCCGGGGAAACGGCGATGAGGTCGACCTTACGCTGGATCATGTCCTCGATGATGCTGACCTGCTCGGCGAAGGCCGTGGGGCTGGTGGGCGACTTCGTCAGAACCTTGACATTGAAACCATTCTTATTGGCGTCCTCGGCAGCCAGTTCGAAGAAATTCGTGGCCGTCTTGAAGACGCCGGTAATGTCCGGCGGCACCCAGCCGATGGTAACGTCGATATTTTCGCCGTCCTGCGCAACGGCCGGCACAGCGCCCAGCATCGGCAAGAGTGCGATAGTGGCCGCCGCTGCGAACAGCGATGATTTTGCGAGCTTTTTGAACATAGCTCCCCTCCCTCTCGAATTCTCCTCCACACGTGCGGCGGACGCCGATCGGCTTTCCCACTCTCACGCAAGGACATGCTAGACAATGCCATTTCGTAATTCAACTACATTTTTTGGTGATTTCGCTTGCGACAAGCCATTCCTCGCTTCAGGGAAACGCCAGAAACTTGGCCGTACACCAGGGAGCACTAGATGAATCAGACAGGAATCTATGCTGGATATGTAGCTTGACTACGTAAAACCCAGGAGCAATAGGCACCGACAGGAAATCACTGTCGACGCTTATTTATCATGTTGTACGTATAGCGTGTCATGCTGATAAATCAAACCGGGATCGGGTCCCCCTCCTCCCAAACCGCAATCCCGGACGGAAAACTGCTACGCACTTTTCCTGGAATTGCTTTGGTCGCTTAACCGCAATCCCGGACGGAAAACCGCTACGCATTTTTCCTGGAATTGCTCTTACCAGCAGGTATAGCCGGCATCCGCGGCAACGATGGACCCGGTCATGAGGCTGGAGGCGTCGGACGCCAGGAAGAGCACGACCGAGGCGATCTCGTCCGGCTGGCCGAGGCGATGCATCGGCGTCATGTCCAGCCATTGCTCGTACATCGGCTTGTCCTCCTTGGCGAAAGTCAGAAGCGGCGTGTCGATATAGGTCGGCGCGACGGAGTTCACCCGCACGCCGCGGGTCGCCCACTCGGCAGCAAGCGAGCGGGTCAGGTGATGGACGCCCGCCTTGGCCGCATTGTAATGCACCTGCTGTTGCGGCCGGTTGACGATGGTGCCGGACATGGAACCGATCGTGACGATCGATCCCCCGCCCTTGGCCAGCATATGCCTGCCGAAGGCCCTGCAGGACCGGAAAGCGCCGCTGAGATTGATGCCGATCATCCGCTCCCAGTCTGCGTCCGAGAGCTCTTCGGCCGGAACGCCGGCATGGGCGATCCCGGCATTTGCAACGAGGATGTCGGCCGCCCTGCCGCCATCTGCCAGGCGGTCCGCCACCGCATTGATGGAAGCGCTGTCGCCGATGTCGATCAGGTCGGTCTCGACGGCATATCCTTTGGCTGCCAGCGCGGCCCGACCGGCTTCGCAGCGCTCTACGCTGACGTCGGTGAGCACGACCGCCGCGCCGGCTTCGCAAAGCGCTTCCGCGCAGGCAAGCCCGATCCCCTGCCCGGCTCCCGTCACCACGGCCACGCGGCCGGAAAGATCGAATTTCTTAAGGTACATACCATTCCTTTCTGGCCGGGCACTGCCGGTCCGTTCCCACCTCAGCCGTGCTGGATATAGACGGCTTGCGTTTCCATGTACTCGTAGAAACCGTGCTTGCCGTCCGCACCGCCGATTCCGGATTTCTTGCGCCCGGCATGGAAGCCCTGATAGGCCTCGCCGTTTTCCCGGTTGATATAGGTCTCGCCGAACTGCAGGCGCCGCGTGACGCGCATCGCCTTGTTGAGATCCTGCGTGTAGAGCGATGACGTCAGACCGTATTCGGTATCGTTGGCGAAGTGGACCGCCTCGTCCGCATCTTCGACGACGGCGACCGGCGCGACGGGACCGAATATCTCCTTGCGCATGATCTCCATGTCCGGGGTGCAGCCGGTAAGCACGGTCGGTTCATAGTGGTGGCCGCGATTGCGCTCGGCGCGCTTTCCGCCCAGCACCACCGAGGCCCCCGCCTCGCGTGCCCGGTCGACCATGGCCTCGACCTTGTCCAGTTGGACCGCATTGACGAGTGGCCCCATGTCGACGGTCCGCTCGGCGATCGGATCGCCATAGGTGACGGCCGCCATGCGTTTTATGAAGCGCTCCGTGAATTCGTCCGCCACCTGCCGCTCGACGAAGATGCGTTCCGCGCAGTTGCAGACCTGCCCGGTATTGATCACGCGCGACGCCGTGATGGCCTCCACCGCGAGGCCGAGGTCGGCGTCCTTCAATACGATCGCCGGGGCCTTGCCGCCGAGTTCGAGGTTCACCCGCGTGAGATTCTTCGCCGCCGCCTCCATGATGGCGACGCCCGTCGGCACGCTGCCGGTGAAGCTGACGAGATCGATGCCCGGATGACCGGACAGGGCGGCGCCCGTCGTGCGCCCGCGCCCGGAAACCATGTTGAACACACCCTTCGGCAGGCCGACCTCATCCGCCAGCTCGGCGAAGAGAAACGCATTGAGCGGCGTTTCCTCGCTCGGCTTGATGACGATCGTATTGCCGGCAACGAGCGCCGGGGCGAGCTTGCGTCCGATCAGATAGAACGGAAAGTTCCAGGGCAGGATGCCGGCGACCACGCCGACCGGCACGCGATTGAGATAGATCGTCTCGCCCTTTCGGTCGCTGGCGATGATCTCGCCCTCGATACGGCGCGCCCACTCGGCCATGTAGTCCATCAGCCCGGCCATGCCGAGCACCTCGCCCCGGGCCAAGGATAGTATCTTGCCCTGTTCGCGGGAAATCGTTTCGGCGAGAACATCGACCTTGCCGCGGATCTTCTCGGCGATCGCCTTGACATAACCTGCCCGTTCGATGGGCGGCAGTTCCGACCAGGCGAATTGCGCCCTGCACGCGGCGTCGACGGCCGCATCGACGATCTCGGCCGGACCGTCCGGAATCTCCGCGATCTGCTCCGCGGTTGCCGGGTTGTACACGGCGATGCGGTCGGAGGTGCGGTCCTCGACAAACTGGCCGTCGATGTAGTGCGTGTTCCTGGACATGGTGTTTTTCCCGTGTTGCATTGTTCTCGTCAGGCATCCGGCGCGACGCGGGCGACGATCTTGCCCGTCACCGCCCGGCGCCGCAGCCGCCGCAGCGCGTCCGGGACATCCCCGAGCGCCACGATCTCTTCGATCATCGGATCGATCCCGCCCGCCGCAAGACGCGCCATCATGTCATCGCCGATGCGGGCGAAATCGCGCTGGGTCGGCAGGTGGCCGGCATGATAGGCGCCGCCCAGAGCGACCTCGTGGATCGATGCGGCATAGGTATAGGACGGCACGTCGGTCATGACCGGCAGCGGGTCGATCGATACGAGATGTCCGTTGTAGTGAACGAAGGCGAGCGACTTGCGGGCGTCCCCGGGGTTGACGACTTCCAGCATGACATCGACGCCTTCGCCGCCCTCCGTTTCTGCCCGCACCTTCTGCAACAGGTCCGCGTCCCGGTAGTCGAAGACGACATCGGCGCCGAAGCCGCGAACGGCGGCGAAATGCTCCGGCCGCGCCAGCGCGATCACCTTCGCGCCGGCCTGATGGGCCAGTTGCGTGGCAAATCCGCCGACGCCGCCATTGGCGCCCTGGACGAGGACGGTCTGGCCCGCCTCGAGGCGTGCCTTTCGGAAGAGCGCCTGATAGGCCGTGTAGCCGGCACAGGGGATGGCCGCCGCGTCGGTAAAGCCCACGCCGTCGGGCAGACGCGACGTGGCGTGCGCCTGTGTGAGGCAATATTCGGCGAAGACGCCGGCCTTCCAGAGGCTGTTGTGAACCACTGCCCGGTCGCCGACCGCCCAGCCTTCGACACCCGGCCCGACCGCGTCGACGACACCGGCGGCGTCGAGCCCCAACACATGCGGATAGCTCCATTCCGGCTTGTGATCCAGGGTCAGCTTCCAGTCCACCGGATTGATCGAAACGGCGATGACCCTGAAGCGCAATTCGCCGGGACCCGGCACGGGTATGGGCAGCTCGTCGAGCGTTACGTCATCGAGCCGTGCCTGCAGTCCGGGGAGAACGATAGCTTTCACGTCTGCCTCACATGGTCAGATAGCCGCCGTCGACGACCAGCACGCTGCCGGTAACGAAGCTTGCGAGCGGCGAGGATAGATAGAGAACACCACCGGCAACTTCCGCCGGCTCGCCCCAACGGTTAAGCGGCGTGCGGCCGATGATGGCCGCATTGCGCTCCGGGTTCTCGCGCAGGGCCGTCGTCAGGGGCGTCGCGATCCAGCCGGGCGCGATCGCATTCACCCGGATTTTATCGGCCGCATAGGCGATCGCCAGCGATTTGGTGAGCTGGGCGATGCCGCCCTTCGAGGCCGAATAGCCGGGCACCAGCCCTCCGCCGAAGAATGACAACATGGAAGCGGTGTTGACGATCGTGCCGGCGGCTTCCGCAAGGCGCGGCCGGGCGGCGGCACAGATGCGCATGGAGCCGTTGAGGTTGACGTCGACGACATCGGCGAACACATCCGGGTCGAGTTCCTCGTTACGGCGGATCACGCCGGCGCAGTTCACCAGGTGGTCAAGCCGCGGCAGATCGGCGACCAGAGCCTCGACGGCAGACCTGTCGCGCACGTCGAGCGTGGCGAATCGCACTTTCCGGAGTTCAGCCCGGTTTTTGGCGGCGGCAATCTCCGCCTCGGTAACGCCCGTGGCCAGCACGTCCGCGCCGAGTGCGGCGAAAGCCTCGCAGATCGCCGCCCCGATGCCGGAGGTCCCGCCGCTGACCATCACCTGCCGACCCTCGAACAGGCCGGGGCGCAGGTAGGCGGCGGGATTGCCGGCTGCGCCGGTCCGCCCGTCAGCGGATGAACTGGTCGACATAATCCGCCCCCAGCCCGACCGCCTCGTAATGGGCACGGCACATATCGATCTTGGTGAACACGTCCTCGAAACCGAGCGGCTCGCCGAAGGCGTCGACGTAGTACATGATGCCGTTGACCTGGAAAAAGGTGATCATCTCCTCCACGTCGTCGGGCACGACCAGCGTGTGGGTTTCGCCCGGCGGCTCGAAGACATAGCCGCCCTCCTCGGCCACCCAGTCGTGTTCCAGATAGTGCCAGCGGCCCTTCAGCACGAAGCCGTGGACCGCCTGCGGATGCCGGTGGCGGCTGAGCACGCCGGATTTGCGAACTTTCAGCAGGTTCATCCAGTAGCCGGCGGAACGGTTGAGACAGAGCGGGCGAAACCAGACATTCTGCCCCTGCGGTACCCACACCCGGTCGTCGGCCGGGATCGCGTCGGGAATGACGATGTCGGGCAACGCCTCCTTCGGCATGGGATATTGATAGGGCATGCGCGGATTGGGATCGGTCTTCATGGGGGGCATGGCTGTTTCCTAGGCTGTCTGGCGATTTGTCGAGGGGCTGCGGGGGGCGATTCCCGCAGGCTGGCGGCGCTTGCCGCCGGTGATGAACTCCACCGCCTTGTCGGCGACGACCAGCACGGCGGCGTTGGTGTTGCCGGAAACGATAGTCGGGATCGCGGATGCGTCGATGACCCGGAGCCCTTGGACCCCGCGGACCCGCATCTCGGCGTCGAGCACGCCGCCGGCGTCGCCATCTCGGGCCATGCGACACGTGCCGACCGGGTGATAGACGGTCTTGACGAACCGCCGGGCATGCTCGGCGAGATCCGCATCGGACACCTTGTCGGGACCGGGAAACACCTCGCGCGCGATCATCGACCGCAGGGGCTCCTGCCGCAGGATTTCACGCGCGCGGCGAACGCCGCCAATCGACAGGCGCAGGTCCTCCGGATCGGCCAGATAGTTCGGATCGACCAGGGGCTGATCCTTTGGATCGGCGGAGGCGAGCTGTACCGAGCCGCGCGAACGCGGCCGGGCAACGCAGGAATTCAGTGTGAGCCCGTGGCTGGCCTCCTGATCTGTATGGTCCTTGTCCAGATAGACCGTCGGTACGCAAAACTGCTGAACCTTCGGGTCGCCTCCGAGATCGTCGGGATCAAAAAAGGCGCCCGCCTCGACGCCGTTGGACGTCACCGGCCCGCTGCGGTTGAGAAGATATTCGAGGCCGTTGCGCATCTGCTTCCAGCCACGATCGTGGCCGTAATAGCCGAATGGTCCGTTACAAAGCGCCACGACCGGCGTCTCGGTGTGATCCTGCAGGTTGGCACCGACGCCCGGCAGGTCGACAAGCGTCGAAATGCCATGGGACTTCAGGTGATCCCCGGGCCCGATTCCCGAGAGCATCAGAAGTTTCGGCGTCGCGATGGCGCCGGCGGCAAACAGCACTTCGCCATCGCAGCGGGCTTCGGCGACAGACCGTCCGCTACCGTTCCCGGAATAGCGTACGCCGACGGCGCGGCCGTTCTCGATGATGAGTGAATGAACGAGACAGCAAGTCTTCACGTCCAGCCGGCCGCTCGCCATGGCGGGGCGCAAAAAGGCATCGACTGCCGAGCAGCGCCGACCGTTGCGCGTCGTCACCTGATAGGCGCCTGCACCGCGCTGGCTTCGACCGTTGAAATCGCCGTTATGCGGCAGACCGATGCCCTGGGCCGCCAGGACGAAGGCGCGCGAGAGCTCGCAGATGTGCTCGAGATCCGACACTTTCCACGGACCGCCGACGCCATGATAGTCGTCGTTCAGCCGCGCATTGTCCTCCATGGCCGTGAAATAGGGCAGCAGCGCATCATAGGACCATTGATCGTCACCGATCTCGTCCGCCCAGCCGTCGTAGTCGGCCGGCTGGCCGCGCATATAGACCATCGCGTTGACCGACGAACCGCCGCCGAGCACGCGTCCTTGCGGGACGATGGGCCTTCGGCCCCCGAGCCGGGCCTGCGCCACGGACTTGTAGAACCACATGTATTTCTCGACGCCGAGCAGCTTGACGAAGCCGGCGGGCATGCGGATCAGCGGATTGCGGTCGTCCGGTCCCGCCTCCAGTACCAGCACCCGCGCGCCGTGCTCTCCCGCAAGCTTCCCGGCTGCAAGACAACCCGCCGTTCCGCCGCCGACCACGATGTGGTCGTAGCTCATGCGACGATACTCTCGACCTTGCCCGCCTGCGACCGCGGGAACAGCAAGAGGTGCTCCGGGTCGATCGAGACCGGCACCGCCTCGCCGCGCTTGGGCGTGACCGACGGATGGGCGACCAGGGTGAACCGTGTATCGCCGACGTCGACGAAGATCAGATTCTGATCCTGCAACTCTTCCGTGATGAAGACCTTGCCGTCGAGGCGCAGCGGGCTGTCGCCGTCGATCGAAAGAAAGTGCGGCCGGATCGCCGCGAGGCCCCCCTCGCCGATAGCCTGCGCGGCGGCATGAAGACGCTCCGGCAAAACCAGCTTCCGGCCTTCGAACTCGATCCCCCAGCCGCCGTTCGCCGCCACCACGCGGCAGTCGAAGAAATTGATCGGTGGCTCGCCCACGAAACCGGCAACGAACGCGTTCTTCGGGCGGGCGTAGACCTCGTCGGGCACCGCCATCTGCTGGATTTCGCCGTCGCTCATCACCATGACCCGGTCGGCGAGCGCCAATGCCTCCTCCTGGTCATGGGTGACGTAGATCATGGTGTAGCTGAACTTCTGGTGGAGGCTCTTGATGAAGCGGCGCATGCGGTAGCGCTGGCGCGTATCCAGATGCGAGATCGGCTCGTCGAGAAGGAATACCGCAGGGTTGCGCACCAGCGCCCGTGCCAGGCCGACACGCTGCGCCTGTCCGGAGGAGAGGCCCTTCGGCTTGAGGTTCAGGAGCGGCGTCAGCTCCATCTTCTCGGCAATGTCGCGGACCTGGCGGTCGATTTCCCTGTTGTCGACATTGGCCGAACGCAGCGGAAAGGCGATGTTCTCGTAGATCGAGATCGTCGGATAGAGCGCGTAGGACTCGAAGGACATGGCGACGTTCCGGTCGCGGGCGCGCACGTCGTTGACGCGCCTGCCGTCGAAATAGATGGCCCCCTCGGTGATCGTCTCCAGACCGGCGATCATACGCATCGTCGAAGACTTTCCGCAGCCCGAGGGGCCGAGAATGGCGACGAACTCGCCATCGGCAATTTCGAAATCGATGCCGTGCACGGCCTGGAAGGCGCCATAGCGCTTGACGAGTTTTTCAGCTCTGATGGATGCCATTTGTCAAACTCCTGCGGAAGGCGTCGCGTGCGTGACCGCCCGGGCGTTCTGGAACAGATGAATGGCATCGCGCGGGAAGGCGATGGCGACCGTTTCGCCGACACCGAGCGGCGTGCCGGCGGGCACCGAGACGGAAACCTGGTCGCCGCCGATGCCAACCAGTGCGATCTTCATATAGCCTAGGTTCTCGATGACATCGACGCGGCCGCGAAGCGCGTTGGAATCTCCCTCCCGGGCGATCCGGACCTCGTTGGAGCGGAAACCCACCTGGATCCGCGAGCCGGGCACGTCGTCGAGGTCCCGGACGGCCTCGGCCGCAAGCGAGGCCACCGGCATTCCGTCCGCCGTAACGAAATCGACCTTGCCGTCGTTGCGCCGCGGCTTCACGGAGATGAAGCTCATCGGCGGGTCGCCGACGAAGGAAGCGACGAAGGCGTTGGCGGGCCGGTGATAGAGATCGGCGGGTTTGCCGACCTGCTCCAGCTTGCCGGCATTGAGTACGGCGACGCGGTCGCCGAGCGCCAATGCCTCGCGCGACGAAGTCGTGGTGAAGACGACAGTCGCGGCCAGGTCCTCAGCCAGCGCCTTCAGTTCGGCGCGTATCTTGTGGCGCAGTTTCGCGTCGAGATGGCCGACCGGCTCATCGAGAAGATAGATATCGGCCGGCCGGATGATCGCACGGCCGAGCGCGACGCGTTGGCGCTGCCCGCCGGAAAGGAAGCCCGGCCGCCGCTCGAGCAGGTGCCCGATGCCGAGAATCCCGGAAATCCGCCTGACCCGCGCCTCGATCTCGGCGCGGTCGAAACCGCGCGCCTTCAGCGGAAAGGCGAGGTTCTCCCCGACCGAAAGGTGGGAATAGAGCGCATAATTCTCGAAAGCCATGGCCGCGTCGCGTTTTTCCGGCGGCACGCGCAGAATGGACGTGCCGTTGCGCAGCACGTCGCCGCTGGTCGGCTTGGATATCCCCGCCAGGATGTTGAGAAGCGTGCTCTTGCCCGCGCCGGCAGGCCCGTAGATCACCAGGAATTCCCGGTCGCGCACGGCAAGATCGATCTTGCGCAGCGCGACCTTGGCAAGCCCGTATCGCTTGTGGACGGATCTCAATTCGTACATCAGACGTCCTCCTGCATCAGGGCGGCAACGTCGGCCTCGGCCTGCCGACGCTCGGCGATAAAGCGATTGCGCGCGCGGACGACGAAAGCCGCAGAGATCGCGAACGCAACGATGTTCATGACGATGACGGACACAGACCGGCTGGTGAAATACGGCTCGATCAGGCCGAGCCAGACGAAAACGATGCCGACATAGATGAGGATCACGCGGAAGCCGGTGTCCCAGCCTTGACTGAAGCTCATGACCTTATCCTCTCACAGCGCCGAAGGTCAGGCCTCGGACCATGTAGCGTTGCATGGCCAGCACGAAGACCAGCATCGGCAGGACGCTGATGGTGGCAGCGGCCGCGACCGGCCCCCAGAGAATGCCTTGCAGGGTGAAGAAGGACTCGACGCCTACCGTCACGGTGCTCGCGGCCTTACGGGTCAGGATGTAGGCGAAGAGGAACTCGTTCCAGCTGAAGATCAGCGTGAACACCCCGGTGACCGCGATGCCGGGGGCGGCCAACGGGCACACGACCTTGGCCAGGACCTTCAGCCGCGACAGGCCGTCGAGACGGGCGGAATGTTCGAGCTCGCGGGGAATGTCCTGGAAGAAGGACACCAGCAGCCAGATGGCGAAAGGCAGGTTGAACACCGTATAGGAGATGATCAAAGCCCCCGGCTGATCGAGGCCGATGCCGAAGAAGCGGCCGATGCCGGTCTTGCCGACATCCCGAAAGATCAGGAAGTAAGGCAGGATCACCGCAATCGCCGGAAACATCTTTGTCGACAGGATGAAAAAGAGCAGATGGCCGTCGCCGACATTGTAGCGGGCGAAACTATAGGCCGCGAGCGACCCCGTGAGGACGACGATGATCGTCGAAGCGACGGAGATGAACAGCGTGTTCTTGATGTAGAACAGGAAGTTCTTGTCGTAGATCGCGTGCGTGTAGTTTTCGAGCGTCGGGGTGAACAGGAAGCGCGGCGGCGACACCATGACCGCATCGGCGGGCTTGAACGAGGTGATGATCATCCAGGCGATCGGAAAGACGATGAAGCCGAGCACGAGCACGATCAGGCCGTAGCGGAGCGCCTCCTTGGCGAAACTTGATTCACGTTGCAGCATGGCGCTCTCCTCAGCCTTCCGATGCGCGGGACGAAAATTGGGTGAGCAGCGGGCGCAGCGCGAAGAGGCTTGCGACCAGCATGGCGTAGAGGAAGAAGATCGCCATGGTGGATGCATAGTCCATCCGGAACAGCTTCAGGCCCGTACGGTAGAGATAGAAGGTCATGGTTTCGGTCACCGTGCCCGGTCCGCCGCGCGTGAGCACCGCCACCGCGTCGTACAGCCGGACGCTGTCGATGGTGCGCAGCACGAGGACGAGGAAGAGCACCGGCTTCAGCATTGGAAAGGTCAGGGTGCGAAGCACCCGGAAGGTGCTGGCGCCATCGAGTTCGGCGGCTTCGAAAGGCTCCTTGGGCAGGGCCTGGAGACCGGCGAGCGCGATCAGCGCGACGAAAGGTGTCCATTGCCAGACATCGAACAGGATGACGGACCAGAGCGCGATCGTATAGTCGCCGAGCCAGTTGGGCTCCGGCAGCCCGACGAGACCAAGGAAGTAGTTAATCAGCCCGAACTGCGTGTCGTAGAGATAGCGCCAGAAAAGGCCCGTCACCGCGGCCGAGGTAGCAAGCGGCAGGATCATCAGGCTGCGGATGACGCCCTTGCCGGCCGTGGCGCCGTGAATCAGGAAGGCGATGGCGATGCCGAGCACCATTTCGAGGGTGACGGCCGTCAGCGTGAACTTGAGCGTAACCCAGACGGAGCTCCAGAAGGCCCTGTCGTGCAGCACCGCCCGGTAGTTGTCGAGACCGACGAAATCTCCGATCCGGCCGCGCGTCAGGTCGGCGAAACGAAAGGACACGTCCAGCGCATAGGCGAGCGGCAGCAGGGCGAAGACAAGAATGACCAACATCGCAGGCACGACGAGAAGGATCGAAAACCAGCGATCGGACATGGCAGTCGGGCTGGCCACTCCCCTTTCCCGTGACGCCGGCACGGATAGCGACTGCGACATCAAACTCCTCCAGAAGGTTGCGCGGGGTCGTCCGCGCCTTTCGATCGATCCGCATGGTGGGCAGGCGCCCACCATGCATTGCGTTGAGGGATGCCTCCGATCACTTGCCGATCGGGCACGGGCCGCCGCAAATCTTCTCGACTTCGCCGGCAAGCTGTTCGGCGGCCTGGCGGGCCGAGATCTGGCCGGCAGCGGCCGATTGCAGCGGGATCTGCATCGTGTTGTAGATCTTCGCGCCGAACGGCGTGTCGAACAGGTTCGAGCGGAAGCCCTTCATCGACTCGAAGATTTCCAGGAGCGTTGCGAAATGGCCGGTCTTCGCGCGGCTCTCCGGTGCGGCGAAGGCCGGATCGGAAAGAACGCTCATCAGCGTGGAGGTCCCGCCAGCCTTGGCGAACTCCATCTGCGCATCATGTCCGCCGATATAGGCGACGAAATCCATCGCCTCCTTCGGGTGGGCGGATGATGCGGAAACCGCCAGCAGGAAACCGCCGATATAGGCTTTCTTCTCCGGCGCCTCGGCGACGCCCATCCGCGCTCCCGGTACTTTTTCGGTCTGCACCGCATTCGGCCACTGATCGAGGAAGAAGGAATAGGTCTGGGCGATCTGCCCGTCCTTCATCTGGTTCATGACCCCGTCATAGGTGACGGTAAGCGCGGCCGGCGGCGCGTATTTGACCAGTTCCAGATAGTCGTTCATCGCCTTTTCGACGGCATCGACGGGTACCTTGCCTTCGTCCGTCAACCAGTCGGCGCCCTGGGACCAGAGCACGCCGGACATTTCGTCCTGGATCTCCGGGAAGGGACCAGCCATCAGGCCGACGCCGTAAAAGTCCTTGGTGAGCTTTTCCCCTTTCAGCGTCTCGCCAGCCTTGCGCGTGAAGAACTCGGCGATGTCGCGGTGCTGCGCCCAGGTGGTCGGCACGACGAGGTCGTAGTTGAAGCGCTTCTTGAAGGCTTCCTTTTCGGTCGGGTCGTCGAACAGGTCGGCGCGATAGATGTAACCGGCCGTGTAGGTGTAGTAAGGCAGGCCCCAGACATCGCCCTTGTACTGCGTCGTCAGCGCTGCGAGCGTCGGCGCGACATCGTCGAGTTGCTCCTTCTTGTCCCCGAAATATTCGGTCATCGGCAGAATGAAGCCGTTTTCGGCGAATTCCGCCTTTTCGGAGGTTTCGAGGGTCACGACGTCATAGGCACCGGTCTGGGCGACCATTTCGATGACCTGCTTGTTGTAGAGCTGCGAGTTGTCGATGTTGACGACATTGACCTTCACGCAGTGGCCCGCCTCGAAGCCCGACACCAGCTTCGCCATCGCATCCGTGTAGAAGCCCGCGATCGTGGACCATGTGATCGGCACGCGATCCGCATCCGCGCATTCCTGCGCCATGGCGGCCGGCGCCGTCGAGGTCAACAGCGCTGCGGCCAGCAATCCCTGCTTCAGCATCGTTTTCATTCTATTCCTCCCCAGTTGATGGCCGGAGGCTCCCTGCCCCGGCACGTGTTGGCTATGAAACTAACTCCCCTCGGAGCTTCCGGCCGGTTCGGCCGGGTCCCGCAGCAGACCAAGAAAGGCCGCGGTATCGGGATCGATCGGAATGCCGGTTTGCGCACGCGCGGCTTCGACACGCCATTCGCGGTCGCCAGGCGCCAGCACTTCGCCCCCCTCCTGCGCGGGCGCGGCCCGCAGGGCTTCCAGATAAGCAGCCATGCCCCTGTTGAAGACGTCGCGTCCGCCAAATCGGTCCGGATCGATGGCAAGCAGGAAATGACCCATTCCGCGCGGGGTCGAATAATCATCCGTTCCGACCATGGGCATGAGGTCATGATCGAGGGTCATGCCCTGCAGGATGGCCGACAGCAGCGTCGCGACGCCGGCAAGAGCTGCACCCTTGAAGGAAAAATCCACGCCGCCGAGCGGCAGAAGCGTCCTGCCATCGGAAGGCTCCACGGTCGGCCGGCCCGCCTCGTCGACCGCGACCCCCGCCGGCAAAGACACTCCGAGGGACTTGTAGAGGAGCAGCCGGTTCAGCGGGATAGACGAGGTTGCCATGTCGAGCAGCCAAGGCCGCGCGCCGCCGCTTGGCGCGGCAAATGCCAGGGGGTTGGTGCCGTGGAAGGCCTCGCGACCCTGAAACGGCGCCACGACCCTGTCGGAATTGGTGGTGGCAAAGCCGATCATGCCCGCCTCGGCGGCCACCCGTGCATAGGCGCCAGCCGCGCCGAAATGCGAGGAACGGATGACTCCGACCGCGCCGATGCCGCTTTCGCGCGCCAGTTCGATGGCCTGATCCATGGCGACATAGGCCGCGTGATGGCCGAGCGCGTTGTCGCCATCAACGACGGCCGTGGCGGCCGCGGTCCGGCGGACCGTCATGCTCGGCGTGCCGTTGACCCGGCCGCCGCGCAGCACGCGGTCATAATGAACCACCAGCCGCACGCCGTGACTGTCCACCCCGATGCGCGAGGCGTGCATCATCGCCCGCACCGCTGCAGCGGCCGAGTCCTGCGCAGCGCCGGCCTGGCGCAAGGCGTTCTCGACTCGCGCTTCGAGCAAATCAGGGGCAACTAGTATCTGGACGGACATATCAAGCCTACCTGGAGATTGCGGGCGACGGGGCCTCCTCGTTCGAAGACCATGTGTGCCTTGCCGAGCTGGTCGCGAGCAGTGACGACGATGCCGCAATCGACCTCATGGGACGGCACATCGCGGCGACGCGAGAGCACTATCTGGCTGCAGCGAAGGCGCGCGACGCTGAAGGGGCGACGGCGACCAAGGGACGACGCCGGGCAACCCGTCGCTGAGGTCCCACCCTTCCAGCGGTCCGGCCGGAAACGGCATTGACGCAGGACGCCCATGCAATAACCCTCCTGTAGCTTAGCTACATTTAACCGAGACAGCGCCAGGATAAATTTACTCATCCCCGGCGTAATCCGGCAATTCCACCTCTGATAGTTAGATTTTCGGATTGACACTCGATTGTCAAGGTAATTAAACTACATTTTTAGAGGCGCCGGGATGCGCATAGCCAGGGAGGGGAGAAGTGTACGCTGAGCTTTTCAGACTGAATGGGCGCGCCGCTTTCATCACTGGCGGAAGTCGCGGCATCGGCTTCGCCTGTGCCGAGGCGCTTGGCGAAGCCGGTGCGCGCGTGGCCATTTCCGCCCGCTCGCGCGACGAAGGTGAAAAGGCTGTCCGGCAACTGAAGCAGAAGGGGATCGAGGCGATCTACCTGCCCGCTGACATTTCCAACGAGGCCGCTGCGCAGCAGGTCGTCAGGCAGGCAGCAGCAGAGTTGGGCGGGCTCGACATCCTCGTGAACAATGCCGGGATCGCGCGCCATTGCGACAGCCTGAAACTCGAGCCGGAAACCTGGAACGAGGTGATCAACACCAATCTGACCGGCCTTTTCTGGTGCTGTCGCGCGGCTATCGAGACGATGGCGGCGGCCGGCCGCGGTTCGATCGTCAACATCGGATCGATCTCGGGTTACATAAGCAACCTGCCGCAGAACCAGGTCGCCTACAACGCCAGCAAGGCGGGCGTACACATGTTGACGAAGTCGCTCGCGGGTGAATTCGCCAAGAGCAACATCCGCATCAACGCCGTCGCCCCCGGCTATATCGAGACGGCGATGACGCAGGGTGGTCTGGATGATCCCGAATGGTCGAAAATCTGGCTCGGCATGACGCCGCTGGGGCGCGCGGGCAAGGCCAGCGAAGTGGCGGCAGCGGTGCTGTTCCTTGCTTCGGACGCTGCCAGCTACATCACCGGCTCGGTGCTCACCATCGACGGTGGCTACACCATCCACTGACCTACACATCACCATGCAGCGATAGGAGCAATTGAATGGCACGGGCATTCGGCGGTCCGAACAAATACATCCAGCGCGCGGGCGAGATCGACAAGCTGGCGGCCTATCTGGCGCCGCTCGGCAAACGCGCGCTCGTCCTGATCGACCGCGTGCTGTTCGACGCACTCAGCGAACGCATCGGCAAAAGCTGCGGCGACTCGCTCGACATCCGCTTCGAGCGGTTCGGCGGAGAGTGCTGCACCTCCGAGATCGAGCGCGTCCGCAAGGTCGCAATCGATCAGGGCAGCGATATTCTCGTGGGCGTGGGCGGGGGCAAGACGGCCGACACAGCCAAGATCGTCGCCATCGACACTGGAGCCCGCATCGTCATCGCACCGACCATCGCCTCGACCGACGCGCCCTGCAGCGCGATTGCCGTGCGCTACACCGAACATGGGGTCTACGAGGAGGCGCTCCGCCTGCCCCGCAACCCGGACGTCGTCGTCGTCGATTCCGCCCTGGTGGCAGCCGCGCCGGCACGCTTCCTCGTCGCGGGGATCGGCGATGCGCTTTCGACCTGGTTCGAGGCTCGCTCCAACATCGAGTCGCGCACGGACAATTATGTGGCCGGCGGCTTCCCCGCTACCGAAGCCGGGATGACAATCGCCCGGCATTGCCAGGATGTGCTGATACGCGATGCCGTCAAGGCGAAGATCGCCGTCGAGGCCGGCCTGCTGACCCAGGCGGTCGAAAACATCATCGAGGCCAACACGCTGCTATCCGGCCTCGGTTTCGAGAATTGCGGCTGCTCGGCCGCGCATGGCATCCATGACGGCCTGACAGTGCTGGAGGAGGTGCACGGTTATTTCCACGGCGAGAAGGTCGCCTTCGGCACGCTTTGCCTGCTGATGCTGGAAAACCGCGACCGATCCGAGATCGAGACGATGATACGCTTCTGCCGCAGCGTCGGACTGCCGACCAAATTGGCGGACTTCGGCGTCGTCGATGACGTGCCCGCCAAGATCGGCCGCGTGGCGGAAGCCGCCTGCCGGCCCGGCAACATCATCTATGCCACGCCGGTCGCCATTACCGTAGCGGCCGTGCGCGACGCGATCCTGGCGCTCGACGCGTTTTCAAGCAGCATCCACTGACCGACTGGAGGCAAACCATGACCGGCAGAAAGCCGCTCGTCATGATCACCGGCGCAAGCGCCGGCATCGGACGGGAAACCGCGCGCGTCTTCTCGGCCGCCGGTTATCCCCTGCTCCTGATCGCCCGCCGATCCGAACTGATCGAGGCGATGGCGCTTCCGAACATGCTCGCGGTCGCCGCCGACGTCCGTGACTATGATGCGCTCGCAAGCGCGATTCGGCAGGGTGAGGCGCAGTTCGGCCCGGTCGACTGCCTCATCAACAATGCCGGTATCTCCCGTCTCGCCCGGCTTGACGAGCAGGACCCAGCGCAATGGCGCGATCTCGTCGATATCAACTGCCTCGGCGTTCTCAACGGCATGCACGCGGTCGCTCCCGGCATGAAGGAGCGGCGCCACGGCACCATCATCAACGTCTCCTCCATCGCAGGCCGCAAGGTCTATCCGCACCATGACGTCTATGGCGGCACCAAGCATTTCGTACATGCCGTCAGCGAAGGAATGCGCCAGACCATGTCGTCTCATCGCGTCCGCGTCATGGTCATCTCGCCCGGCGTTGCGAAGTCGGAGATCGACAAGACCATCACCCACCAGAACGCCTACGACTTCTGGGACAGCGGCCGCAAGCAGCTCGACGGCGGGCTGGATGCCAACGACATCGCGCGGACCATGCTCTTTGCCTACGAGCTGCCGCAGGACGTCAATCTCCAGGAGATGACGATCACCCACACAGGCCAGGAATTCTGACATGACGCAAGTCCCCTCCTTCGACGACCTGCTCGATTTCAGCGGCAAGACCGTCGTGGTCACGGGCGCCGCCACCGGCATCGGCAGGGCAGTTGCCGAAGCTTTCGCCGCGAAGAAGGCGCGCGTCGCGCTTCTGGATCGCGACGCCGCCGTTTGGGATGTGGCCGTTTCGCTCGGCACCGGCCACATCGCCCATGTGGCGGACGTGGCGGACGAGCAGGGAGTCGAGCGCGCCGTCAAGTCGGTGACCGAAGCCTTCGGCCGGATCGACATTCTGATCAACAATGCCGGCATCGGGCCGCTTGCCCCTGCGGAAAGCTATCCGACGGTCGAATGGGACCGTACGCTCGCCGTCAATCTCAAGGGTGCCTTCCTCATGGCGCGCGCGATCGCCCCCGGCATGCTGGAGCAGGGGTCGGGCCGCATCGTCAACATGGCCTCCCAGGCGGCGGTCATCGGCATCGAGGGCCATGTTGCCTACTGCGCCAGCAAGGCGGGCATCATCGGCATGACGAACTGCATGGCGCTGGAATGGGGTCCACGCGGCGTCACCGTCAACGCCGTCTCGCCGACAGTGGTCGAAACGGAGCTCGGGCTAACCGGCTGGGCTGGAGAGAAAGGCGAGCGCGCTCGCGCCGCCATCCCGACGCGGCGCTTCGCCAAGCCGTGGGAGATCGCCGCATCGGTACTCTACCTCGCCAGCGGCGCGGCCGCGATGGTCAACGGCGCGAACCTCATGATCGACGGCGGTTACACGATCGCCTGAACCAAGAACGAGACATACGAGGAATTACTTTGACAAAGCTATTTGAGCCCGCAGGGTGCCAGGTCGATCTGCGGACCGGTGCCATGAGCGATGCAACGGGCGCCTATCAGAAACGCTTCCGCGATCTCGCCGGTCTTTATGCCGACGAGGCGGCATTCTCTGCCATGCAGGAAACCTGGAACGATACGGTCGTCTACGAGGTTTCGGAATTCCGCCCCAACGAACGCACCGGCGACCTCATTTTCGGTATCACCCGCATGCTGCCGGGCAAGGTGGGCGAAGAGTATTTCGTCACCCGCGGCCACATTCACAAGCAGTCGGACCGGCCGGAAATCTACTATGGTCAGAAGGGTCGCGGCCTCATGCTCCTGGAATCTCCGGAGGGCGAAGTCCGCGTCGTGCCCATCGACGCGCAGACGGTCTGCTACGTGCCGCCATACTGGATCCACCGGTCGGTGAATATCGGCGACGACGAGCTCGTGATGCTCTTCTGCTACCCTGCCGACTCTGGCCAGGACTACGACTGCATCGCCAAGGCGGGCGGCATGCGTGCGCGCATCATCGATGACGGCAAGGGCGGCTGGAAGCAGGTCGACAATCCCAATTGGCGGATGCGCGACGCGGCGACGGTCGCCGCGCTCTATGGCCGCGAAAAGAAGGAGAAAACCGCATGATTGCCCCGTTCGACACAGCCGCAACTCTCGGCGTCGTTCCGGTCATCGCGATCGAGCGCTCCTCCGACGCCGTCGCGCTGGCCGATGCGCTTCTCGAAGGCGGCTTGCCGCTTGCCGAAATCACATTCCGCACCGAAGCAGCCGCCGAGGTGATCGCGATCATGGCCGAGAAGCGCCCGGAACTGCTGGTCGGCGCCGGGACGATCCTGACGCCGGATGCTTTGCGCGCAGCGATCAGTGCGGGTGCGCGCTTCGGCCTCGCGCCCGGCTTCGACGCAGAGATCGTCGCAGCCGCCAAGGCCAAGGATTTTCCATTCGCTCCAGGCATCATGACGCCCTCCGACCTAACGGCCGTATCCCGCAACGGCCTGAAGCTCGCAAAATTCTTTCCGGCCAAGGCGGCCGGGGGCCCGTCGATGCTGGAGGCGATCAGTGCTCCCTTCGCCCATCTCGGCACCCGCTTCGTGCCGACCGGCGGCGTCAGCCTCGACAACATGCATGAATGGCTGAAGCTTGGTGCGGTGGCCGCCGTCGGCGGCACCTGGATCGCCACCAAGGCCGACATCGGTGAAGGTCGTTGGGCCGACATCACGGCAAAGGCGCGCGCGGCAGTCGCACGGGCGAAGGAGATACGCGAGGTGACCCGATGAGCCGCTACCAGCCCGCGACCCAGCCAACTTTCTATTTCATCGGCGTGACGACGGCGAAGAGCTCGATCATGCGGGTCTTCCCCGCCTGGGCGCGTCACCTCGGCCTGAAGGACGCGGTCCTGAAAGGTATCGACTTTCCGCTTCATGCCGATCCGGCGGCCTACCGCGAGGCCGTTTCCTTCATCAAATCGGACCCGCTGTCGCTCGGCGCGCTGGTCACGACCCACAAGATCGACCTGTTCAATGCGGCACGCGATCTCTTCGACGTGATCGATCCGCATGCACTGCTGATGCACGAGACGAGCTGCCTGTCCAAACGCGGCGGCAAACTCGTCTGCCACGCCAAGGATCCCATCTCATCGGGTCTCGCCATCGACGGCTTCTTGCCGGCCGGCCATTTCGCCGAAACCGGCGCGGAAGTTCTGTCGATGGGAGCCGGCGGTTCTACCATCGCCATCACCTGGCATCTCATGCAGGAAAAGCGCGGGGACGATTTACCCTCCCGCATCGTCGTGACCAATCGGTCGCGCCCCCGCCTCGAGGAATTGAAGCGGATTCACGAGGCAATGGGCGCCCGCGTGAAGGTCGATTATGTCCTGGCCGACAGGCCGGAGCTGAACGATGCGGCCATGGCCTCACTGAAGCCCGGTTCCATGGTGATCAACGCGACCGGTCTGGGCAAGGACGCGCCGGGTTCGCCGATCACCGATGCCGGCCTTTTCCCCGAGCGTGCCGTCGTCTGGGACCTCAACTATCGCGGCGACCTCGTCTTTCTCGATCAGGCGCGACGGCAGCAGGCCGCGCGCGGGCTGCAGGTGGAGGACGGATGGACCTATTTCCTGCACGGCTGGACTCAGGTCATCGCGGAAGTGTTCGATATCGTCATTCCGACCTCCGGGCCGGCCTTCGACGAGATTTCGCGGATCGCCATCGAGGCGGCAAAGGGGTGACGCCGTGAAGCGCATTCTCGTGACACCCCGTTCGCTCTCCCTCGCCCCGCCGCCGGAACTCGAGCCGCTTCGGCAGGCCGGATTCGAGCTCGTATTCTCGACGCCTGGCCGTATGCCGGACGAGGCCGAACTGATCGATCTCGTGCCAGGCTGTGTCGGCTGGCTGGCGGGCGTCGAGCCCGTTTCCGGCAAGGTCATCGCCGCCGCCGACAGTCTGCGGGCGATCAGCCGCAACGGCACCGGCATCGACAATCTGCCGCTCTCCCTGCTCGAGGGACGGGGCATACGCGTCCTCAAGGCCGAGGGCGCCAACGCAGTCGGCGTGGCGGAACTTGCGGTCGGGCTTATCCTTGCCGCCCTACGTCACATTCCAACCGAAACCGCCGGCATCCGCGCCGGCGGCTGGCCCCGCTCGCGCGGCAAGGAAATCGCCGAACGCAGCGTCGGGATTATCGGTTGCGGCGCGATCGGAAAGCGCGTCGCACGCGCCGTCTCGGCGATGCGGGCCAGCGTCATCGCCCATGATCCGTTCCGTCCGAATGTCGAAGTGTATGGCCCGTTCAAATGGGGGAGCCTCGACGAGGTCTTCGCGGAGGCGGACATCGTCTCACTGCACTGCCCGGCACCGGCCGATGGCCGGCCGATCGTCGATGCGGCGCGTCTGGCGGCAGTGCCCCCGCACGCCATCCTCATCAATACCGCGCGCGCAACACTGGTGGACGAGGAGGCGGTGCGCGCCGCACTCGACGAGGGCCGGCTGCAGGCCTATGCGACCGATGTCTTCGTCGAGGAACCGCCGGCGGCCGGCTCCCTTGCCAGCCATCCGCGCGTCATCGCCACCAGCCATATCGGCGGCTTGACCGACGAGAGCGTCAGCAAGGCGACCGCGATTGCGGTGGCCAACCTTCTCTCGGCCTTGGAGGAGGAGAGCGCATGATGTCGCTGTCGCCCGTGCCCTTTTCGGGTTCGCTTACCGAGCGGCTCGCCGTGCCGCCGGCCGACGGCATCCGCTTCTACTGGCTCGGGCAGGCCGGTTTCGTGATCGCGACGAACCGTTTCCGCATCGTCATCGACCCCTATCTCTCCGACAGCCTCGCGGAAAAATACCGCGGCCAGCGCTTCGAGCACGACCGCATGATGGCGGCCCCGGTCGCGCCGTCCGGGCTCGGCCCGGTCGACCTCGTGCTCGTGACCCATCAGCATACCGACCACATGGATCCACAGACCCTCAGGCCGATCGCCGCGGCCAACCCGGATTGCCGCTTCGTCGTGCCCCGCGCCGCGCTGGCTGCCGCGCAGGAGCGTATCGGCGTCGGGCCGGGACGGCTTATCGCAGTCGACGCGGGCGAGCACATCGAACCTCTTGCCGGCCTCGGCGTCACCGCAATCCGCGCCGCACATGAAACACTCGAACGCACCCCCGAGGGCTGGCACAGGTTCCTCGGTTATGTGATCGCGGCCGAGGGTGCACGCCTCTACCATTCCGGTGACACGATCCCTTACGAGGGACTCGTCGAGGAGGTGTCGCCCCTCCGGGTCGACCTGGCGCTCCTGCCGGTCAACGGCCGCCGCGCCGAACTTACGCAGGCCGGCATTGCCGGCAACCTGACGCTGGACGAAGCATGCCTGCTGGCGGAACGGATCGGCGCATCCGACATGATCGCCCATCACTACGGCATGTTCGCCTTCAATACCGAAGACCCCCGGGTGATCGACGCCAAATCGGCGGCCGCCGATTGCAGGGTACGGCTCCATCGGGCAAAGCTGTCGGTCGAATACCGACTGTCCAAGTAACCGGGGATCTCCATGTCGACCAATGCGCTCCAGCCCAAAACGATCGGCGGCAACAACAACATACTCGAAGTCATCAGGCTGAAGCGCGCGGACTTGCGCAAGTCGGACCGCAAGGTCGCCGAACTCGTTCTGGCCGATCCGAAGCGCGTCATCAATGCGACCATCGCCGAGGCGGCGGAATGGGCGGAGGTGAGCCAGCCGACGGTGATCCGTTTCTGCACCTCGATCGGCTGCACGGGATACCAGGACTTCAAGCTCCGCCTCGCCCAGAGTCTCGCGCTCGGCATGTCCGCGACCCACTCGGTCATCGACGCCGGCGACAATCCGGCCAAGGTATCGGAGAAGATCTTCGACTATACGATCACCAGCCTCGACTGGGTGCGCAATCATCTCGACCCGGTCCAGGTCGACCGAGCCGTCGACGCGCTTGCCAAGGCCAACCGCATCGAGTTCTTCGGCTTCGGCGCATCGGGCATCGTCGCACGCGACGCCCAGCAGAAGTTTCCCCTCTTCGGGGTCCCCTGCGGCGCGGAAACAGACGCCCACCAGCAGATCATGGTCGTTTCCATGCTGAAGCCCGGCGACGTCGCGGTCGTCATCTCCAATACCGGCGCGACGCTGGCGATCATCGAAACCGCGCGCCGGGCGCGCGAGAGCGGCTGTCTGGTCATCGGCATCGTCGGGTCGGACGGCCCGCTTGTCGAATTCTGCGATATCGTGCTGATGGTCGAGACGCTGGAAAACACCAACATCTACACGCCGACGATCTCCCGCATCGCCGCGCTGACGGTCGTCGACATCCTGTCCACCAGCGTCGCACTGCGCCGCGGCGCTGAACATGTCGATCTTTTCACCGGCATGAAGCGCAATCTTCGTTACCTACGCACCAGCACAGAGACATAGAGATGAACGACACCCGCCGCCAGCCGCCGGCCTCCCTCGCCCCTCGCGATCTCGCCGCCTTGATCGATATCAGCGCCGTTCAGGCCTTCCACACGGAAGCGGACGTGCGGGAACTGGCGGAAATCGCGGTTGCGGAAGGGTTCATCGCTGCGCATGCCCTGCCGAATTTCGTGCCGCTGCTGCGAAGCCTCGTCCCCTCGGGCGGCCTGACGCTTGTCGGCGGTCCGGTGGGCTTCCCCTCGGGAGGCCACAGCACCCGAACCAAGACCGCCGAGGCTGTGGAGCTTGCCGGGAATGGCGCGCAGGAACTCGACATGATGATCAATGTCGGCCGCCTCAAATCCGGCGACTTCGGCTATGTCCGCAACGAGATACGCGCCGTCGCAGAGGCTATTGCCCCGGTGCCGCTCAAGGTCATCCTGGAGCTCGCCCATCTGACGGACGAGGAGATCCGGACGGCTTCGGCGATCGTAGCCGAAAGCGGAGCCGCCTTCGTGAAGACCGGCACCGGCTGGACGCCGACCGCCACGACGCTGGAAAAGCTGAAACTCATCGTCGATAGCGTTGGGGGCGCGGTGGAGATCAAGGCCTCCGGCGGCATCCGTTCGCTCGATGCCGTCGCCGGCATGATGCGTCTGGGCGTCACCCGGTTCGGCATCAATACGCAGGTCGCCGTCGACCTCGTGCGCCAGTGCGCCGCCCTGCCCGGCGGCCGCCTCGACATTGCCGGTAAGGCGGGCTGACGCCATGGGCGACACCGTTGCGGCATTCGACCTCGGAACCGGCGGTGTCAAGGCCGCGATATTCCGTCCGGACGGGACCTGCATTGCGGAAGAGGTGGTTTCCTACAGAACGTTCTACCCCTCGTCCTCCTGTCACGAGCAGCGCCCCGAAGACTGGTGGGAGGCAATTTGCGCCAGCCTCCGGATTCTGTTCGAGAATGCCGCGGTAAAAGCCGGCGACATCCGTGCCATTGCCGTTTCCGGCCACAGCCTCGGCTGCCTTCCGCTCGACGAAAACGGCGCGCTGCTGCAGGAATTCGTACCGATCTGGTCCGACGGACGCGCCGTCGCGGAAGCGGAGGATTTCTTCACGCGCGTCGATCCGGACACCTGGTACCGGACGACCGGCAACGGTTTTCCGGCCCCCCTCTACACCGTGTTCAAGGCCATGTGGCTGCGCCGGAACGCACCCGACATCTTCGCGCGGACACGGACGATCATCGGCACGAAGGACTACATCAACCTGCGGCTGACCGGCCGCATCGCCACCGATCCGTCCTATGCTTCGGGCACCGGCGTCTATGACCTCAAAGCGGGGCGCTATGCCTGCGAACTTGTCGAAGCGGCGGGACTGGGCCGGGACCTGTTCGCGCCCATCATCGCCTCCACCGATGTCCTCGGCGAGGTCCTGCCCGACATTGCCGAACGGCTCGGTCTCTCCCCCGGGGTGAAAGTGGTCGCGGGCGGCGTCGACAACAGTTGCATGGCGCTTGGCGGCCGCACCTTTCTCGAGGGCGACGCCTATGCCTCGATGGGCTCGTCGAGCTGGATCACCGTTTCGACTTCGGAGCCACTCCTCGACGATCGGGTGCGTCCCTTCGTATTCGCCCATGTGGCGCCGGGCATGTTCATTTCGGCGACCTCGATCTTTTCCTCGGGCACGAGCTTCAACTGGGTGACGGACACGCTGCTGCCGGACGTGAAGCATGCGGCCGAAGTTGCAGGCATGGACGTCCATGACGCGCTCTTCCGGCTCGCCGGCGAGGCTCCGGCCGGTGCGCGCGGCCTGATCTTCGTGCCGACGCTCGGCGGCGGCACGAGCTTCGAGGGCGGACCGGCAGTGCGCGGCGGCTTCGTCGGGCTCGACCTGCAGCACGGCCGTGCCGACATCCTGCGCGCGACGCTCGAGGGTGTGGCACTCGGGCTGCGGATCGCATTGGACGAGTTGCGCCGCATGACTGTCATCGGCCCAGAAATGATCATTGTCGGTGGCGGCGCGCGCAGCGCCTTCTGGCGGCAGGTCTTCGCCGACGTCTTCGACTGCACGATCGTCAAGACGCGGGTCGATCAGCAGGCGGCGGCACTCGGTGCTGCGGCGTTGGCCTTCGTCGGCATGGGGCTGTGGGAGGACTTCCTGCCGATCCGCGGACTGCACGTTCCGGAAGGAGGCAGCGAACCCGCGCCGGATGCACGCACGGTCTACCGGGCCGCGCTTGCTGCCTATCGCCTCGCGGCCGAGCAGCAACACGAACTGTCCGGCGCACTCGCCGCATTGAGGGAGGCCGCAACATGACCGGAGAACTCTTTCTGGCGATCGACGTCGGTACCGGGAGCGTGCGGGCGGCGCTCATCGACACCAGCGGGAACATCGTCGAAATCGCCGCGCGCGAGCACGACCAGATCGTGCCGCAGTTCGGCTGGGCAGAGCAGCGACCGCTCGACTGGTGGGAGGGGGCCTGCATCGCCATCCGAACCGTGCTCGACAAGGCCGAAGGCGCGCGCGAGCGCATCTCCATCGTCGCCGTATGCGGCCAGATGCACGGTCTCGTGCTCATCGACGATGCCGGGCAATTGACGCGCGATACCGCACCGCTCTGGAACGACAAGCGCACACTGAACCTCGTGCGCCGTTTCGAGGCGGAGAACGAGCCCGGCAGCTATCTCGCCGAAAGCGGCAACACGCCGACGCCGGCCTGGCCGGGCTTCAAGCTGCAATGGGTCCGCGATGCCGACCCTGAGGCCTATCGGCGCAGCGCCGTCGCCATGATGCCCAAGGATTACATCAACTTCCGGCTGACCGGCGAGATCGCCATGGATACCGGCGACGCCTCCTGCAGCTTTCTGATGAACCCCGCAACGC
Source organism: Sinorhizobium sp. 22678 (assembly GCF_052044265.1). Classification (NCBI taxonomy): domain Bacteria; kingdom Pseudomonadati; phylum Pseudomonadota; class Alphaproteobacteria; order Hyphomicrobiales; family Rhizobiaceae; genus Sinorhizobium; species Sinorhizobium sp. 22678. The sequence continues at coordinate 626,810 of NZ_JBQEMS010000001.1, forward strand.
TCGCCTGGTCGCCGGCGATGATCGAGCGAATGGGGCTTGATGCCCGGCTGCTTCCGCCCATCCGCAACCCCCTGGAAATCATCGGCCGCGTCACGGACCAGGCCGCGCTCGCGACAGGACTGAACGCCGGCACCCCCGTCATGGTTGGCGGAGCGGACTATCCGGTGGCGCTGCTCGGCTCGGGGGTCTGCCGGCCCGGCCTCGGATCGGACAGCACGGGCACCGGTGCCATCGTCACGATGATCGCCGACAAGCCCTTGCTGGATCCGGAGATTTCCAACGTCGCCACCATCGAAGGCAACTGGGCGCCCTTCGTGCTCCTCGAAACCGGCGGCGACGGCATGCGCTGGGCGCGGCGCGCCTTCCATGACGGCGCGCTGAGCTACGGCGACATCGTCGCGCGCGCCGAGAAGGCGCCGGCCGGCTGCGAGGCACTGCTGTTCATGCCGTTTCTCACCGGCGAACGCCTCGGTCAGCATCGCAATGCGCGGGCACAGTTCTTCGGCCTCGGCGCCGGACACGGCATGGAGCACCTGCACCGGGCCATCCTGGAAGGGATCGCCTTCGCCATGGCCCGCCATATCCGTATCATGGAGCACAGCTCGGGCAAGCGCCTGGAGCGCATGATAGCGGCGGGCGGCGGTGCCCGCACGAAGCTCTGGCTCAAGATCAAGGCAAGCGTCTTCGACACACCGGTGATGGTGCCGCAAGAGCCGGAATGCGGCCTCATGGGCTGCGCGGCCATGGCCGCGACCGCGACAGGCCGCTTTTCCCGGCCGGACGACGCGGCGGACGCCTATGTGCGTTATGCGGAAGAAATCGCGCCGGACCCCGCATGGGTCGAGGTCTACAGCCATGTCCAGCCGGTTTTCGAGCGGCTCTATCATCACAGCATGGCGCTTTATGACGACATGGATGCGCTTGCCGCCCGGATCCATCCGGCCGGCACGCGGACCTGAACAACGACTATCATGCCTGAGGAGGAATTCATGAAAGACATCGTCGATACGTTTCGTCCGGACCTTTTTGCCGGCAAGGACATTCTCGTCACCGGCGGTTCGTCCGGCATCGGCCTTGCCATTGCACAGGGCTTTGCCCGGCTCGGCGGCTCGGTCATCGCACTCGGCAGTTCGGAAACAAAGCTCAAGGCTGCCGCGGCCGATCCCCAAAACGAGGCAATCCGCTTCGAGCGTGTCGACGTGCGCGACCCGGCAGCGATCAACGCCTTCGCCAGGACGCTGAGCAAGCTCGACGTTCTGGTCAACGGCGCAGGCATTGCCCGGCCCGAGTCGGAATTCGAGGACGCCACCTACATGGAGGTGATGGACGTCAACCTGAATAGCCAGATGCGCTTTGCCATGGCCGTCCTGCCGCTCCTGAAGGCCTCGCGCGGTGTCATTCTCAACACGGCCTCGATGCTGAGCTATGTCAGCGATCCGCTCGTGCCGGCCTATGGCGCCAGCAAGTCGGGCGTGCTCGGCCTCACACGCCATCTTGCCCACGCCTTCGGCCCCGACGGCATCCGCGTCAACGCCATCTCCCCCGGTTACCACAAGACCGACATGACGAAGGGTCTTTGGACCGACCCGGTGCCGGCGGAGAAGATCGCCCAGCGTTCGGCGCTCAAGCGCTGGGGCACCGTGGACGACCTGGTCGGAACCGCCCTCTTCCTCGCCTCGCCGGCCGCGGAATTCATCACCGGCGCGGACTTGCCAGTCGATGGCGGTTTCGTGGTCGGCGGCTTCTAGATCAAGGTGATTTCAGGTCGGATCGAGCTGAAATCATGAGCGTAATCTATTCCAAGAGTTAGGGGGATGCGGGCAAAGCGCGCACACTTTTCCTCGTCCCGCTCTGGCTGACTTGCCCCTCATCCGGCCTGTCGGCCACCTTCTCCCCGCAAGCGGGGCGAAGGGACCCGTGGCGAGCGCCTCCGCCGCCATGATCACCAGCGTCGGGCGGGGCACGTCGCCTCGCCCGCTTTGCGGGGCCTAACGGCGCGACCGGGCGGTGACGAACTGTATGAGCATTGCCAGGATGATGATCAGTCCGAGATAGACGTTCTGGTGATAGCCCGGCACGCCGGCGAGGTTCATGATGTTGGTGATGATACCGAGGATCAGCGCGCCGAGCAGCGTGTTGAACATGCCGCCGCGCCCGCCCATGAGGCTCGCGCCGCCGATGACGACCGCCGCGATGACATCGAGCTCCGCACCGACACCGACCTGAGGCGTGCCGATGCCCGTCCGGCCCGCGGCGACGATGCCCGCGACCGCGGCGAGTGCGCCGCTGATGACATAGACCGACAGGACATAGCGCTCGACCGGCACGCCGGAGAGCCGCACGGCCTCCTCGTTCGAGCCGATCGCGGTGACGATGCGGCCGAAGCTCGTATAGAGCAGCACCACGCCCCCGATTGCATAGATGACCAGCATCAGGATCGCTGGCTGTGGAATACCGAAGAGAAAGCCGCTGCCGAAATCGACGAGCGACGCGCCGGGCGATCCCATGGTGATCGGGCGCCCCCCACTGATGATCAGCGAGATGCCGCGGGCGATCGCCATCATCGCCAGCGAGATGACGAAGGACGGCAACCGCATGTAGGCGACGAAGAAACCGGTGACCACGCCACAGGCGGCGCCGGTCAGAATGACCAGCAGGATCGCCATCGGCACGCCATAGCCCTGTGTTGCGACAAGGTGGGCGCAGAGCACCGATCCGACGGCGGCGATGGAGCCGACCGAAAGGTCGATGCCGCGCGTGAGCACGACGAAGAGCATGCCGACGGCCATGATGCCGGCGCCGGAGGCGACCTGGCGCACGACGTTCATCAGGTTGCGCTCCGTCAGGAACGCATCGGACCAGAAGGACGCGACGACCACCAGCACCAAGAAGATGCCGAACGTACCGTAGTGGCGGATCGCGTCCAGAACGCGCGGCGTAAACGACGAGGGCGCGGCGGCGCTTGCGGACGTAATGCTCATGGGCTTGTCTCATTCCTTTCCCGGCCCGACCGGGTCATTGCCAGCGTCAGCAATTGCTGCTCGGTGAACTGGCTTTCAGTGAGTTCGCCGACGATGGCCCCTTCCGCCATCACGAGAACGCGGTCGCAGATGCCGAACAGTTCCTGATGTTCGGACGAAATAACGAGGATTGCTTTCCCGGCTTTGGCGAGGTCGTTGATCAGATTGTAGATCTCGCCCTTCGCCCCGACGTCGACGCCGCGCGTCGGTTCGTCGAGGATGAGCAGGTCGCAATCGGCGTGGAACCATTTGGCAAGCGCCACTTTCTGCTGGTTGCCGCCCGAAAGACTCGAAACCGGCGCGTCGACGCTCGACGCCTTGAGCCGCATCTCGGCGCCAAGCGCCACGGCGACCTGCCGCTCCTTGCCTACGTCGAGGAAGCCGAGACCGGATATGCTGCGGATCTTGGCAAGCGTCGTGTTGATCCGGATCGGCGCATCGAGGATGACGCCCTGCTGCTTGCGGTCTTCCGGAACGAGGCCGATGCGGGCGCGCACGGCCTCGCGCGGTGAGGAGAGATGGAGCGGTTTGCCGTTGAGTTCTACAGTGCCCGAATCCATCTTGTCGGCACCAAAGACGAGGCGAGCGACTTCCGTACGGCCCGAACCGACGAGACCGCCGAGGCCGACGACTTCGCCGGCGCGAACCGAGAAACTGACGTCGCGGACCTTGCGGCCGCGCGCAACGTTGCGCACACGGACGATCACGTCACCCGGAACACGCCCGGCCTTGGATGGAAAAAGCGCGGACATCTGCCGCCCGACCATGCGTGCGATCACCGCGTCGACATCCGTGGCGGAGGTCTCCAGCGTTTCCACATGCGAGCCGTCCTTCATGACGGTGATGCGGTCTGAAAGGTCGAAGACCTCGTTCAGACGGTGCGAGATGTAGACGACACCGGTACCGCCCGCGCGCAACTCGCGGATGATCGCGAGCAGGCGCTCGGCATCGCTGTTGGCAAGCACCGCGGTCGGCTCGTCGAAGACGATGATGCGCGCCCGGTTGGAGAGCGCCTTGGCGATTTCCACGACCTGCTGGTGAGCGACTGTCAGGCGTCCGGCGTGCGTGGTGGGGTCGATGTCGAAGCCGAGACGTTCGAGGATTTCGCTGGCTGCCTTGCGCAGCCGGCGGTGATTGACGATGCGCGGCAGGCGCCCGAGAAAGATGTTTTCCGCGACCGTCAGGTCGGGCGCCAGCGCCAGTTCCTGATGGATCACCGAAATACCCCGGCCGGCGGCGTCCCGCGGGGCGGAGTGCTGCGTCGTCTCGCGGTGAATGCTGACGGTCCCGGAGGTCGGCTTCATTTCGCCGGCAAGCACGCGCATCAGAGTGGATTTTCCCGCGCCGTTCTCACCGACCAGCGCATGGACTTCGCCGGCCCTCAGGTCGAAGTCGACGCCCTTCAGGGCCTGTACTCCGCTAAAGTTCTTGCTGATGCCGGACAGTCTGACAAGTACGGTCATTGGCTCTCCAAGGGATGCACCGGAGACCCGGTGCATCCCTTTCTTCATTGTCGATCAGAATACGGACTGCGGGTTGTAGTATTTGTCGACGTTGTCCGCGGAGATGACGTCGGCCGGTGTCAGGTGCAGCTTCGGGAAGTCGGCCGGAAGCTCGCCCTTGAAGGCCTTGTAGGCGATATCGAAGGCTGTTCGTCCGACGAGGTCCGGATCGTTTAGGCCGGTGGCGCCGTAGGTCCCTTCCTTGACCATCTCCAGCGCCTGGCGCTGCCCGTCGGCCGCGGCGGCAAACAGGATGCCATCGAGACCGGCAGCCTTCGCGGCTTGAACCGCGCCGAGGACCATGGAGTCGTTTTCGCCGACAACGAGGTTGGCGTCCGGATGGGCCTGGAACAGGTCTTCCGCAGCCTTCAGACCGCCGTCCGTCGCCCAGTCGCCCCAGCCCTGGCCCAGAACCTGGAGGTTGACCGCACCTTCGTTGACGAGCTGGCCTTCCACGATGCCCTTGATGACGCCCATGCGGCGATCGAGGCCGCCGGGATTGCCCTGGTTGCCGGACAGGAGGAGCATCTTGATCGGCGTGCCCTTCATCTTCTTGGCGATCCAGTCGCCGACGAGACGGCCGTTCTCGTCATTCGAGGAACGGACCTGGGTGACGACGTTGGCCTTCGGGTTCAGCGTGGAATCCATCACGACGACCTTCACGCCGGCTTTGGTAGCGGCGTCGGCGACCGGAACGAGCGCCTCCTGGTCACGCGGGTTGAGGATCAGGATGTCGATTCCCTTGGCGATCATGTCTTCGACATCGTTGATCTGCTTGGAAAAATCATTCTGGCTGTCCGCCGTCGTGATTTCGCAACCCTGGTCCTTGGCTGCCTTTTCAACCGCAGCGACCTGCGCCGCGAAGTAGGGCGCATTGAGCGAGGGCATGGTGAGGCCCACCTTGCACTCCTCGGCCACGGCAGCAGAGGTCAGGCCGAACAGGGCCACGGACCCTGCCAAAAGCGTCTTGATGCGGGACATTGTAACTCCTCCTTGTTGATTGCTATTCGTTCGTTCCGGCATCCGGCATGGATGCGATCACCAGAGCGTGTATCCTCCATCCGCAAGCACGATCGATCCGGTCATCAGGCTGGCCGCCCGGGAGGACAGGAAGAGGATCACGCTTGCGACCTCGTGGTCCTTGCCCATGCGCCCCATGGGCGTGGAATCGAGCCAGCGGTCGAGCATGGGCCTGTCGTTCTCGACGAGCGCATTGAGCGGCGTTTCGATGTAGGTGGGCGCGACCGCGTTGACCCGCACGCCACGCGGCGCCCATTCGGCGGCGAGTGACTTGGTTAGGTGGTGTACGGCGGCCTTCGAGGCGTTGTAATGCGCCTGCGGCTGGGGTCGGTTGACGATAAAGCCGGACATGGAGCCGACATTGACGATCGATCCGCGGCCGGCTGAAAGCATTTGCCGGCCGAAAGCGCGGCTGCACCAGTAGACGCCGTTCAGGTTGACGTCGATGACCTTGAGCCAGCGTTCGTCCTCCATGTCCTCGGCTGGAATATCACTGAGCGCGATGCCCGCATTGTTGACGAGGATGGAAGCGCCGCCTTTCGCGGTTAGTTCGTCCGCGATCGCCTGCATGCGGGCAGGATCGGTAACGTCGCCCTGGTGCACGGAAACGTCGTAGCCCTTCGCCAGAAGGATTGCATGGGCTTCTTCAAGGAGCGCCGGATCGCGTTCGATGATGGCAAGGCGCGCGCCTGCCTCGCCGAGCGCATCGGCGCTCGCGAGTCCTATGCCGCGTCCTCCTCCGGTGACGACCGCAAGTTCGCCGTCGAGCCTGAAGCGTTCGAGATACACCCCTGTCCTCCCTCTGTACATGTCGCAACCTGACCTAGGAGCGCGCGTTCGGGAGGCCGCGCAACTGCGCGGCCCTCGGATGCGAACCGTCGGTCTTCGATTTGCGGTGCGGGAGCTCGTCGCGCCCGGCACATGTTGCAGGCGGGCCGGCGGCCCGCCTTCCTCCCTGCCCTACTCCCCGTAAGGCAGCCACACGTTCTTCACCTGCGTGGCGCGGGCAAAAACGACCGACCTTCACCCCGCATCGGCGCGATCCGGCACGCATTCTGCGACAGCTTTACTGGGATTCACCTCTGCCACTCCCGTATTTGATGTCCCCGCACAATCTGTTATATCAGAAAGGCTTTTTGTAATGTTGTCCGTACATCGTTACCGGAACGAGTTGTGAGTGTCAACGCCCCGTGCACCCCCGTCTGGGCGCATTTCCAGATGTCCGCTTGTCAGGTCATGGGTATGAGGGGCAGAGTTGTCCGCCACGGTACGAAAGGCAGAGATTCGCATGAGCATCGAACGCAGTTCACCCATCCCACTCTATTTTCAGCTCGCCGGGGCGCTGCGGGCAGCGATCGAATCCGGCGCTTACCCTCCCGGAAGCAAGCTGCCGACCGAAGGCGAGCTCTGTCAGCAGTACCACATCTCGCGCAGCGTCGTCCGGCAGGCGCTTCAGTCGCTTGCCCACGACAATCTCATCGAGACGGAGCGCGGCCGCGGCGCCTTCGTGCTGGAACGCAAGGTGCCGATCGCGCTCGTTCAGCAGCTCGATCCCCTGCTTGAAAGCATGGCCAAGGCCGGGTTCAAGCTGACGACCCGCGTGTTGAAGCAGGAGCGCATCAAGCCGCCCGCCCATGTCGCGGAGCAGATCGGCGAAAACGATGCGGTGTTTCTGGAGCGCCTGCGCTATGCGGACGGGGTAGTTTTCCTCGTGGTGCGCAACTTCCTGCCCTACTCGCGCTTTCCCGATCTGTTGCAGTCGAAGGAGCTCGAGGACGTCTCCCTCTACCAGTATCTTGCCGAGCGCTATAACGCCGTGGCGACGACCGGCAGACGGCAGGTCGAGCTCGCTCGCATCAATGAAGAGGCGATCGCCGCCCAGTTACATGTGGAAATGAACAGTTACGTCCTGTTCAACCGGGAAGTCACCTACGACCAGAACAAGCAGGTGCTCGAATATTACGAGTCCTGGCACCATCCCGATCGGACCCGGCTGACCATCGACCTGCACCGGACCTATTGAGAGCGGCGCGGCATTCTCAGACGTGCTTGAGGCCACGATAGGTGGCGCGAAACCGAAGCAGGAGTGCGTTCAGCCCCTCGAACGGCCGGGGTTCGATCAGACTGCCGGGACGGTCCGGGAACGGGATGTCCTCGATTGAGCGCCAATGGCCGGCAGCCATGCCTCCGAGATAGGCCGCGCCGATCGTGGCATTGCCGAGATCGTGTGCCGGCACAAGCGGCACCTCCAGAATATCCGCCAGCAATTGCTGCCAGCGCGTGTCCGTGCTGCCGCCACCGGTCAGGAGTATCCGATCCGCCGACACACCGACAGCGCGCAGGGCATCCCAACTGTCGCGCACGGCGAGGGCAACGCCTTCGAAGACCGATCGGATCAGTTGGCTGCGCGTGCAGCCAAGGCGCATATAGGCCCAGGCGGCGGAGGCGTTCGGATCGAGCAGCGGCGCTCGCTCTCCCGTCACATAGGGCAAGAAGATGACGCCGCCATTGCCTTCGTTCTCCTCGAAGCCCGCATGGTACATCTCCGGCCAGGAGGCGCCGAGAACGGTGCGGGCCCATTCGAATGCCGTGCCGCCGTTCTGGAGGGCGGCCATCGAGTAGAGATTGCCGCCGATGCCCCGATAACTGTTATAAAAGGGCTGGACCCGCGGTTCGATGGTTTCGACCACCGACATGATCTGGATGCCCGATCCCACCTGGAGGATGGTGGAGCCGGGCTTCGTCTGGCCCATGCCGAACAGGCAGGATGCCGTATCGGAAAGGCCTGCGGCCACCGGCGTGCCGGCAGCAAGGCCAAGCTCTGCGGCCGCGGCTGCACTCAGCCTGCCGGCGACCGAATGGGATTCGACGATGGGCGCAAGGATCGCGGGATCGATCGCCAGGTGGCTGAGGACATCGCTTGCCCAACGGTCGGCCCCGACATCGTAGAGCAGTGTCATCGACGCGTCGGAGGGCTCGGTCGCGGCCTCGCCCGTCATGACGAGCCGCAGCCAATCCTTGGAGGCGAGGATGCGGCGAATCGCACCATAGGTGGCCGCCTCGTTCCGCCTCAGCCACAGAAGGGAGAGACCGGCCATCCCGCTGACGACGGGATTGGCCAGCGGACGCCGCACCGTTTCCGGGAGGGCAAGCACCGCCTCCATCTCGGCGGTCGCACGCTGGTCGGCCCACAGAATGGCGGGCCGCAGCGGCTTGGCGTCTGCACCGATGGCGACAAGTCCGTGTGCCTGGCCCGAAAGGCCGATGCCGCGGACGTCGCCGCCGTGCCCCTCGCAGCAGGCGCGTACGGCCGCCACGGTTTGTGCCCACCAGTCCGCGGGTGACGTCTCGGCATGACCCGGCTTGGGCGAGGAGACGGGATAGGCTCGCGCGGCCTCGGCGACAGCCTTGCCGTCGCCGTCGATCAGAAGCGCTTTGACCGAACCGGTGCCAAGGTCGATGCCGAGATACATGCTTTCCCCGCCATTGGATCAAGGTGTCAGCACAGGAACCGACCGGCCTCGGATACGATCCGTTCAGCCGTCAGGTTCATGACGCGGTAGATTTCCGGCCCGGGCGCCGATTCGCCGAATCGGTCGACGCCGACGACCGTACCCGGTCCCCTGAGGAACTGGTACCAATAAAGCGGAGAGGCCGCCTCGACAAATATCGTCGGCGTGCCGAAAGCCAGCACGCTTTCCTGATAGTCACGGTCCTGCGCTGCGAAGAGATTGCCATTGGGAATGGATACGAGCCGAACCGCCTTGCCCTGGCCCTCCAGCACCGCCGCGGCTTCGAGAACAAGGCCGATCTCAGACCCGGTCGCGACGAGGACGACATCGGGCTTGCCGCCCGCGTCCTGCAGCACGTAGCCGCCGCGACGGATACCGTCGAGATCGGCGCTCCTATGCGCGAAAACCGCACCGTCCTGTCGCGCGGCAACGATAACGCTTGGCCCTTCACGCTTCAGCGCCGATTCCCAGGCAACGAGCGCCTCCAGTTCGCTGCCCGGCCGCCACAGCGACATGTTCGGGATCGCGCGGAGCGCCACCAGCTGCTCGCACGGCTGATGCGTCGGACCGTCCTCGCCCACTCCGATCGAATCGTGCGTGAAGAGGAAGATAGTCTTGAGGCCCATCAACGCCGAAAGGCGCACGGCATTGCGGCTGTAATCGCTGAACACGAGATAGCAGGCGCCGTAGGGAATGAGACCGCCATGGGCCGCCATGCCGTTCATCATTGCCGACATGCCGAACTCGCGCACGCCATAGTGCACGAAATTTCCTGAAAAATCGTCCGGCGTGATAGAACGCGCCGCACCTGTCCAGGCCAGCGTCGACATCGAAACGTCGGCCGAACCACCGATCACCTCCGGCACGCTTCGGATGAGATTGCCGAGAACGCGGTTGGAAGCCTTGCGGATCGGTTGCGCGACCGGTTCGTGAGCTAGAACCCGCTCTGCCTCGTTTGCCACGACCGCATCGAATTCGTCCGGCAGCCGGCCTGCGGTACGCCGCTTCAGCTCGGCGGCCAGTTCGGGATGCTTCGCCTCATAGGCCGCGAAAAGGGCATTCCATTCGGCTTCTGCCCTTTCGCCGCGCGGGCGGGCGTCCCATGCCCGCATCACGGCATCCGGCACGATGAAAGCCTCATGCTTCCAGCCAAGGTGCTCGCGGGTGCGGGCCACCTCCTCCACGCCAAGCGGCGCCCCGTGCACCTCCTCCTTGCCCTGCTTGTTCGGCGAGCCATAGCCGATGATCGTCTTGCAGCAGATCATGGTCGGCTTGTCGCTCGAGCGGCGCGCGGCATCGAAGGCCGCGGTGATTGCCTCCGCATCGTGCCCGTCCACGTCCGCGATGACGTTCCAGCCGAGCGCACGGAAACGAGCGGCCGTGTCGTCGGCGAACCAGCCCGGCGTCTCGCCGTCGATGGAGATGCTGTTGTCGTCATAGACGGCGATGAGCTTGTTGAGCTTCAAAGTGCCGGCGAGCGAGGCCGCCTCCTGCGCTACGCCCTCCATGAGGCAGCCGTCGCCGACGAAAACATAGGTGAAGTGATCGACCACGGGAAAGCCGTCGCGGTTGAACTCCTGCGCAAGCTTCCTTTCCGCCAGTGCCATGCCGGCCGCCGTAGCAAAACCTTGGCCGAGCGGACCGGTCGTCGTCTCGACCCCTGCCGTGATGCCGTATTCCGGATGGCCTGGCGTCCTGGAATGCAGCTTGCGGTGATCCTTCAGATCCTGAACCGTCAGCCCGTAGCCGGAGAGATGAAGCAGCGAATAGGTCAGCATCGACCCATGTCCGTTCGACTGCACGAAACGGTCGCGGTTGATCCATTTCGGATTGGCCGGATTGTGCCGCAGGAAGTCGTTCCACAGAACCTCGGCAACGTCCGCCATTCCCATGGCCGTTCCGGGGTGGCCCGAATTCGCCTTCTGCACGACGTCAACGGTCAGGAATCGAATGGCGTTCGCCAACACCCGGCGGTCGGACATATATAAAGCCTCCAAATCTCTCCTCATCCTATAATGTTGTAAGTACAACATGACAAGGGAGATTCGTTGGCAATCGCCAAGGCCAACTTCAGGAGCGCTTGAGTGCCGGGTCGTCGAGCGCCGGATTGTAGAAGAGCGAGAGCGTCAGGCTACGCGCGATGCGCTCTGCTGTGGCCATGAACCAGGCCTTCGCTTCCTCGCTCGGTGCAATGTCGTCCAGCGTCCCAGCAAAGAGCCCCAGCCATTTCGGAAAGAGTTCCGGAGACATATTGGCGACGCCGAGATGCGCCTGCACCGGCTTTCCCCCGTAAGCGCCGCTGCGGAAGGCAACGGCGGACCAGAAGCTTTTCATCTTCTCCATGTGCTCCGGCCAGCGTCCCGAAAGCCTTGCGTCGAATACCGGCCCAAGCTCCGGATGCGCGAGCACACGCGCATAAAACGTGTCGACCAGCCTACCGATGAACGCTTCATCGATCCCGAGTGCTTTCATCTCCGCTTTTGCGCTTTCGCGCATAGCGGGGCTTTGCACAGCGTGGCCCTGCAATTCGTCGCTCATACCATCCGCCCGGTTCGGTCGCATCTGCTGCCCACTATATAGGGATTGCGGACGTCGCGCCCAAAGCCGAACTGCAGAATGCGGCAATCTGCCCGACAAGGATCAGGCCGTAAACGGCAGCGGCGGCAGTTGCCGTCAATAGACGCTGTCGTAGGCCGCACAAATCTCCGTCTGCGTCTTGTCCGCCAGATAGGCGATCTCGCCCTCCTTATGCTTGACGTAGACGTCGGCAAAGCCTTCGGGGAACCAGCTGCACACTGTCGCATTGCCCTTGAAGCGCTGGAGGGCCGCTTCGAGTGTCTGCGGCAGGCGGACGTAGCCGCGGGCGGCAAGGGCCTCCGCGCTCAGGAGCGAAAGATCTTCCTGCGTCGCCTCCGGCACCGCGAGCCCCTCCTCGATGCCCTGTACCCCGGCATGGACGATTGCCGCGAGGGCAAGATGCGGATTGGCGGTCGCATCGGCCGCACGAAACTCGAAGTTGTACTGGGCGGCGCGGGCGATGTCGCTGATGTCGGAAACCGGGCAGATGCGCACCGATGCCTCGCGATCCCGAAAACCGAGATTGTTGAAGGCTGCGCTCCAGCGATGCGGTGTGAGACGCAGGTAGGAGACCACGCTCGGCGCCGTGATCGCAATGATCGAGTCGAGATATTTCAGAATGCCGGCGACGAATTTTCCCGCAACTTCGGAAAGCTCATGTTTGCCGTTCGGATCGTAAGTGACCGGGGCACCCGCCGAATCCAGCATGCTCAAGTGGACATGCACGCCGTTGCCGACCCCGGCCGGATCGCGGATCGGCGTGAAGGTCGGCTCATAAGAAAGCTCGCGCGCGACGAGGCCGACAAGTTCGCGGGTAATCAGCGAATGGTCGGCGATGGTGACGCCCCTCTGGGGACCCATCGTCACCTCGAACTGACCGGCGCCGAACTCCTTCAGGATCGTATCGGGCGTCACGCCAGCCGCGCGCATTGCCGCGATGATCGCCTCGCAGAAATGCCGTTCCTCCTGGAACCCTCCGAGCGTGAAGGCCTTGCCGATTTCGCCAAGGCGGTGCTTGAGCTGGAATTCATGCTCGAAGGCACCGTAAAGCGTGACACCCGCCACGCTCTGCAGCCGCTCCAGGGCGGCCTCGAGAATAGAGCGCGTGCAGAATTCCCAGGGGCGGCCGTCGGTATAGCGAATGTTACCGAGAACAAAGTTCTCTTTCGGCGCCCCCTCCTCGCTTTCGAAGCTGACGCAGGTCGACGGATCGGGAATGAGCACGAGGTCGCCGAGCGAGCCGAAGGGGCTTTCGGCGATCGCGTCGAAGCAGGTGATCTGTACATTGGTCGGCGTCCAGCCGACGCCCCGCTGCAAGCGCTTGTCCATCTGCGCCAGCGGAAAGGCCTTGCCGCGCACCTTGCCCGAGAGATCGCCGCAGCAGGCGACCATCATTTCCTCACGTTTCATCTGCGTCCCCGTTGATCCTGTCCTGGTCGTAGCCCGGCATCGCAAAGCGGATGCCGTCCCAATCCTTGATGCGCTTCTGCGTCGCCTCCCAATCGGTCTCCGAGACGCGCACGATGAGTGCCTCGACGAGCGCCATGGCAGCGGAAACCGTGTCCCAGGCCGTGCCGGCGTCGATCGGCAGAGCGACGATGTGATCGGCGTTGCGGGCAGCCGGCGACATCCACTTGTCGGTGACGACGACGATGGTCGCGCCACGCTTCTGGGCGATGTTCTCGGCAAGGCGTGCGAGGCTGAGCTGGTAGCGCCGGAAATCGATCAGCAGCACGACATCTTTCCTGCGCATGCGCAGCACATGCTCCGGCCAGAACTCCGGGTTGTCGGCCATGTGGTAGATGCCGCTGCGGATCTGCCTGAGATGAATCGACAGGAAGGAAGCGATGCTGTTGCTGACACGCCCTCCGAGCAGGAAGATGTTGCGCGACGGGTCGGCGAGAAGCTCGGCCAGAATGTCGAACTGTGCCTGCGAAACCATTCCGGTCATTTCCCCCATGACGGCCGAAACACGCGCCACATATTCCGACAGGAACTCCGAATGGCCGACCGGCCTCTGGCTGGATTTGAGGTCCAGGGGCGAGCGCCGGCCCTCCTTCAGCTCGGCGATCAATTGCCGTTGCAGGTCCTGGAAACCGCCGCAGCCGATCTTACTGACGAAACGGGTGACGGAGGGCGCGCTGACGCCAGTCTTGGCCGCCAGTTCCTGAATGCTTTCCAGGCCGGTGAAGGGGTAATCGGCGAGAATGGCATTGGCGATCTTTCGCTCGCTGGCCGTCAGCTGCCCGGCGGCCTCGCGGATCCTCGTGCGGATCGTCGTCGACGATTTCCCATCGCTCATCGGTGTGTCTTCCCCTGGTTGGAACGAATATTCGCGTCCTGAAAAAAATTAGTCAAACAGAAAAATCAGATTGACTATGATTGAAAAATTTCTTTGACTGTTCGCCATTGAAGGCCGCGCCGCCGGACCGCACGACGGATCTCATCTCATGCTCAGGCTCGCAGATCGCGACACGACCAGATTGCTGCAGGCGGGTGACCCGGATCCCGTAGAATGGATCAATCCCCCCGGCCGATCGGCGATCTTCTTGACCTGCGAACATGCGGGCCGCGCGCTGCCTGCAGCGCTTGGCGATCTCGGCATTGCCCCCGAGGAAATGGACCGTCACATCGCCTACGACGTCGGCGCCGAGGGTGTTGCGCGCGGCATTTCCGAGCGCCTCGATGCAGCACTCGTCCTGCAGCGCTATAGCCGGCTCGTCATCGACTGCAATCGCCCCTTGGAAGCGACGGACTGCTTCGTGGCGCAGAGCGACGGGACCGTCGTTCCGGTCAACGCCGACCTGTCCGATCGCGAACGTCGCGGCCGCTACGTGGAAATCCATCAGCCGCTCCACGAGGCGATCGCCGTCGCGCTCGACCAGCGACAGGCGGCCGGCAAGCCGCTCTTCCTCGTCTCGGTACATAGCTTCACGCCCGTCATGCGCGCGACCGGCGCCGTCCGGGATTTCGAACTCGGCCTTCTCTACAATCGCGACGCCCGTTTCGCCGAACGGCTGGCCGAAGTCTTCCGCGCCGCCAATCCGGACGTTACCGTCAGGCTCAACGAGCCGTACCACGTCGACGATCTCTCCGACTACACGATCCCCGTGCACGGCGAGCGGCGCGGCATTCCGCATGTGCTTCTCGAAGTGCGCAACGACCTCATCAACGACGCCCGCGGACAACAGGAATGGGCGGACCGGCTGGCCGGCCCCCTCCGGCTTGCGGCAGAAAGCATCGAAGGAACCAATGATGGCCGCTGACCATCCGACCACCCGCGACGTGCCGCTCGACCCGGCCGCTTCCGCCATCCTGTTCATCGACGTGCAGAACTTTTCCGTCAGCCGCGATGGGGGCGAGTTCAAGGATGTCTCCGATGCGGATATTGCCGGCAAGTACGGCTACTACTTCAACCGTATCCGCGAGGTGGCGATACCGAACATGCAGCGCCTGCTCGCCGGTTTCCGCAAGGCCGGCATCGAGGTGCTGCACACGACGATCGAGAGCCTGACGAAGGACGGCCGCGACCGCAGCCTCGACTACAAGATCACCGGCTTCAACGTGCCGAAAGGCTCCTGGGATGGTAAGGTAATCGACGAGCTCGAACCGCTGGAGGACGAGATCGTCTTCCCGAAGAGTTCCTCCAGTGTCTTCGTCTCCACCCATATCGACTATGTGCTGCGTAATCTCGGGGTGAGGCAGATCGTGCTGTGCGGCCTCCTGACCGACCAATGCGTGGAATCGGCAGTGCGCGACGCCTGCGACCTCAACTATCTGGTGACGCTCGTACCCGATGCCTGCGGCACCTATTCGGAGGAACGCCACTACACCTCGCTGAGCGCAATCAAGGGCTATTGCCGCCAGATATCGACCGACGATCTTTTGAAGGAAATCGGGCAGTAACCTGCCCGAACGGCCGACGGGAGGCAAATAGGGAGCATACGAGGGCGGTCCGCACAAGAAGGTCAAAAGACCAGGCCGCACAACGATCACCGCCGAATGGCATCAATAAGGGGAACGACCATGATCAAGACTTCCAGACTGTTTCTGGCAGCGGCAAGCTTCGCGCTTGCCTCTTCCACAGCCATTGCCGACGACGACAAGATCCTGATCGGCGGCGCACTCTCGATGACGGGCATTCAGGCTCCCCTCGACACGCCCGGCTACAACGGCGCGAAGGTCGCCGTGAAGTATCTCAACGACAATGGCGGCTTGCTGGGGAAGCAGGTCGAATTCGTCAATATCGACGGCAAGTCGGATCCGGTGACGGTCGGCAACGTCGCGGTCGAACTGATCGACAAGGGCGCCGAGATCATCGTCGCACCGTGCGATTTCGACTTCGGTTCGCCCGCGAGCCGTGAGGCGCAGTCGGCGGGCCTCGTCGGCATCTCGACCTGCGCCTCCGACCCGCTCTATTCCTCCTGGTCGCTCGGCGACAAGCAGTTCACGCTCTCCATGTGGAATACCACGATGGGTGCGACGGCCGCCGATTTCGCCGTCAAGGAAAAGGGCTGGAAGACGGCCTATGTCGTCACCGACCAGTTCATCGCCTATACCAAATCGCTCTCGAAATATTTCGTGGAGCAATTCAAGGCCGATGGCGGCGAGATTCTGCTCGAAGACACCTACACGAACGGCGACAATAATTTTTCCGCCCAGCTCGCCCGTCTCCAGGCACTCGGCAAGAAGCCGGACGTGATCTTCGTCTCCTCCTACGGCACGGACATCGGTGTGATCATCCGCGCGTTACGCGAAGTCGGCTACGATGCGCCGGTTCTCGGTGGCGACGCCTATGACGACCCGGCCATGCACGAGGCGCTCGGCGAAAAATTCGGCAATGACGTCTATTTCGTCACGCATACCTGGATGGGCCCGGAGGCGCATCCGGATATGCCGAAGTTCATCGAACTCTACAAGGAGATGTTCGGCAAGGCGCCCGACACGTCCTTCGTCTCGACGGGCTGGGATACGATCATGCTGCTCGCCGAGGCGGTCAAGGCGGCCGGAACGACCGAAGGCGCAGCGCTCGCCAAGGCACTTGAAGATGGCCAGTTCAAGCTGCTGACCGGCGATCTCGACTACGGCACGAACGAGGAAGGCCATGTGCCGAACAAGGCAGCGGCCTTGATCGAGCTCAAGGGCGGCAAGCCGAGCTTCGTTGGATGGCGTAAGCCGGAATCCCTGCCCAAGCCCTGATCGGTCAATTCGGGCCGGCCGCAAGGCCGGCCCCATCACCTCGGAAAAGCCATGTCTGAAACGCGTCTCTCGGTAAACGACGTGTCGGTGGAATTCACCGGCCTGCGCGCACTCGACCATGTCTCGCTCTCGGTCTCCGCCGGTGAGGTCGTCGGCCTCATCGGGCCGAACGGCTCCGGCAAGACGACGCTCATCAATGCCATCACCGGCCAGGTGAAGCTGGCGACCGGCACGATCGTCGCCGGCGACGTAACCCTCTCGGGTCTCTCGCCGCGCGAGATCGCGCTTGCGGGCGTAAGCCGCTCCTTTCAGATCGTACGCATTTTCAACTCGATGACCGTCCTGGAGAATGTCGAGGCGGCGGCGCTGGCAAAGGGCGCCTCCCGCTCTGTGTCGGCTGAACGCGCGAAGGACCTGCTGGCCGAACTCGGCCTGACGGCGAAGGCGGACGAGCTTGGCGAAAGCCTCAGCTATGGCGACAAGCGCCGCGTCGAAATCGCCCGGGCGCTCGCCGCCGAACCGCGCTTTCTGCTGCTCGACGAGCCCGCCGCCGGCATGAACGATGCCGAGACGGAAACCCTTCTGCACACGCTCGCCGAATTGCCCGAGAAACGCGGCCTCGGCCTTCTCATCATCGACCACGACATGGGTCTCATCATGCGCCTCTGCCACAGGCTGCATGTGCTCGCCTCCGGCCGCACGATTGCGGAGGGCGACGCCGCCCACGTCCGCAGCCACCCGGCCGTTATCGAAGCCTATCTCGGAAAGGGGGCGGCCCATGCTTGACGTCACCGACCTTTCCGTCAGCTACGGTGCGATCCGCGCTGTGCGCAGCATCAGCTTCACCCTTGGAAAGGGCGAGCTGGTGAGCCTGCTCGGCGCCAATGGTGCCGGCAAATCCTCGACCATCAAGTGCATCGCCGGCGCTCTGAAAGCCTCCGGCGGCACGATCACGCTCGAAGGCAAGGACATCACCGCGGCGAGCCCCGAACAGGTCGTGCGCGCGGGCCTTGCCACCGTGCCGGAAACCCGCGACGTCTTCCCGGACCTGACGGTCGCCGAAAACCTGATGCTCGGCGCCTATATCCATCGCCGCGACCAAGCTGGCAACCGCGACAACCTCGAGAAGCTGAACACGCTCTTCCCGCGCCTTGCCGAGCGCTCGAAACAGGCGGCCGGCACGCTCTCCGGCGGCGAGCAACAGATGCTCGTCATCGCCCGCGCGCTTATGGCGAGGCCACGGGTGCTTCTTCTGGACGAACCCTCGCTCGGCCTTGCGCCGGCCATCGTCGAACGCATCTTCGAGATGATCGAGGCACTGAAGAAATCCGGCCTCACCATCCTGCTCGTCGAGCAGAACGTGAACCAGGCGCTCGCCGTCGCCGACCGCGCCTTCGTCATGCGCCTCGGCGCCATCGTCGCATCCGGCACGGCCGAGGAAATCCGCTCGACCAGCGACCTCAGCGCGCATTATCTGGGAGGCTGATCCATGGCTTTCGCGATCCAATTCGTCATCGACGTCCTCAGCCTCGGCGGCGCCTATGCGCTCATGGCACTCGGCCTCGTCATCATCTACGGCATCCTTCGCCTCGTGAACTTCGCCTATGGCGAACTCATCATGGTGGCCGGCTATACGATGTTTCTCGCCAGCGGCTCGGGCCTGCCCTGGCTCGTCATGGCGGTGCTCGCCGTCGGTATGGCGATCCTCTTCGGCATCATCACCGACTACGCTGCCTTCCGTCCGGTGCGGGCCAAATCGGTGACGGCGGTGCTGATCACCTCTTTCGCCTTCTCCAACCTGCTGCAGAACGCGGCGCTGCTGTTCATCTCGCCGCGACCACGCAACGTGCCGCTGCCGGACATCTTCTCGCAGACTGTCTCGATCGCCGGTGCGATCACCCCGGTCCGCAACCTCATCACCATCGCCGCCTCCATCGCACTGCTCGCCGGCGTCGCCTTCCTGATGCGCAGGACGACGCTCGGCATCGCGATGCGCGCAGCGGCGACGAACTTCACCATGGCGCGCATGCTGGGGGTGCCGGCGAACCTCATCATCTCGTCCGCCTTCGCCCTTTCCGGCTTCCTCGCCGGCGTCGTCGGCATTCTCTGGATCGGCCGCATCGGCACCGTCGTTCCGGGCATCGGCCTGGAGCCGCTGCTCGTCGCCTTCATCGCCACGGTCATCGGCGGCATGCGGAGCCTGCCCGGCGCCGTTGTCGGGGGTTTCCTGCTCGCGCTCATCGACACCACGCTCAACTACACCCTGTCGCAGGATCTGCTGAAATTCCGCGACGCCTTCACCTTCAGCCTCGTCATCCTGATCCTGCTCTGGCGCCCCGACGGCCTCATCAGGGGTCCGGCGAGCGGACAGCGGACCTGAGGGGAGCGCGACCATGAAACACTCCTATTTCACCGCCCTCATCCTCATCGGCGTCATCGCCATCATCGCCGTCGGAAGCCAGCTCCTCGGCATCCGCCTCTATGACCGTATCGCCACCAACCTGCTGATCTCGCTCGTGCTGGTCATCGGCCTGCAGACCTTCATGGGCAATTCGGGCCTGCTCTCCTTCGCCCATATCGGCTTCATGGGCCTCGGCGCCTACACATCCGCCGTGCTCACCATCCCGGCTCAGATGAAGGGCATGGCGCTGCCCGATCTCTACGATTTCATGAAGGTCGTGGAAGTTTCGCCGCTCCTCGCCATGCTCGCGGCGGGCGCGCTGGCCGCCGTCGTCGCGGCCGTCGTCGCCTATCCGCTGATGCGGCTTTCGGATGCGGCGTCGGTGATCACCTCCTTCGCGCTGCTCGTCGTGCTCTACACGGTCATGAACAACTGGAGCGCCTTCACCAACGGCCCGCGCACGCTCTTCGGCCTGCCGAAGACGACGGACATGCCGATCGCCGCCATCGTCGCGGCGATCGTGGTGGTCGTGGCGCTTGCCTTCAAGGAATCGCGGACAGGCAAGCTGCTGCGCGCCTCGCGGGAGGACGAGGTCGCCGCGGCGGCTCTCGGCGCCGACATCCCGCATCTGCGCTGGCGCGCCTTCATCCTCGCCGCGTTCATCGCCGGCATCGGCGGGGCGCTGTGGGGACATTTCATCACCTCGTTCGCGCCGAAGGCCTTCTATCTGAAGGAGACGTTCCTCATCATCACCATGCTGGTGATCGGCGGCGCCAACACGGTGACAGGCGCGGTGGCCGGCACGATTCTCGTCACCTTCGCCTATGAGGGGCTGCGCGGCACGGAAGGCGCGCTCAACGCCACCGCCTTGGGCGCCGGCCAGGTCGTCGGCCTCACGGAAATCGTCCTCGCGCTCGCCATGATCGCGGTAATGATCGTCAAGCCGGGCGGTCTCTTCCCTAGTCGCGAGATAGGCCACATCCTCAACCGCGCCCGCCGCAAGAAGGAGACAGTTGCATGAGCTGGAAGACCGCCTACCGATCTTTCTACTATGCCGGTGCCGAGGAGCCGGACGACATCGTGCTCGATCCGGCGACGACGGCGTTGCTGGTCATCGACATTCAGAACACCTATCTCGACCCGAAGGATACGCCTGAGGAAACCGCCCGCTGGCAGCCTTTCTACGACCGTATGCGCAAGACGGTGATACCGAACACGGCGCGGCTGATCGACGAATGCCGCAAGCGCAAGGTGGAGGTCATCTTCGCCCGCATCGCCTGCCTGAAGCCGGACGGGCGCGACCGCTCGCTGAGCCAGAAGAAGCCCGGCTTCAATTACCTGCTCCTGCCGAAGGAGCTGCCCGAGGGCCAGATCGTTCCGGAACTGGAGCCGCGCAGCGACGAGATCGTCGTCACAAAGACGACAGACAGCGCGCTGACCGGTACGAACCTTCGCCTCGTCCTGCATAACATGGGCATCAAGGACGTCATCTGCTGCGGCATCTTCACCGACCAGTGCGTCTCCTCGACCGTGCGCAGCCTGGCGGATGAAAGTTTCGGCGTGGTCGTCGTCGACGATTGCGGCGCCGCGGCGACGGACGATCTGCACCGGCGGGAACTGGAGATCATCAACATGATCTACTGCCATGTCGTCTCGCTCGAAGAGGTTGTCACCTTTTTCAAATAGAGGAGATTGCCTGCGTGCCCGATCTCTACGCCCGCGAAAGCCGCTCGGTTTCGAAAATGGCGCATCTGCGGTTTTTTCCGCAGGCGGTCGTCGGGGGCAGCGGCGCCTATCTGACCGCCGACGACGGGCGGAAGCTTCTCGATTTCTCCGCCTCCTGGGGTGCGGCGAGCCTCGGCCACTCTCATCCGGCCATCCGTGAGGCGGTGGGCCGCGCGCTCTCCGATCAGGCGGGCGCGAGCTATCTTTCATCGGCCAACGAGGCTTGCGTGCTGCTCGCCGAAAAGCTGCTTTCGCTCGTGCCTGAGCGCGCCCGCGGCCGCGTCTGGTTCGGCCATTCCGGCTCCGACGCCAATGAGACGGTCGCCCGCATGGTCGTCGCCGCCACCGGCCGGCCGCGCATTCTAGCGTTCCACGGGGCCTATCACGGCGGCACCATCGGCTCCATGGGCGTTTCCGGCCATCCGGCACAACAGGGCAGTCGGGCACAGGGCCTGACGCTCGTGCCCTATCCGAACAGCTATGCCGCCGGCAGCCCCGAGGTTGCAAGCGACGCCGCGCTCGCCCGCCTTGAGCGGCTCTTCGCGACCGAAGTGCCGCCGGAAGAGGTCGCAGCGTTCTTCATCGAACCGATTCAGTCGGACGGCGGCATGCTGGTGCCGCCGGACGGATTCTTCAAGGCGGTGGAAGCGCTCTGCCGCAGGCACGGCATTCTGATCGTTTCGGACGAAGTGAAGGTCGGCCTCGGCCGCAGCGGCCGCTTCAACGCCTTCGAGCATTCCGGTATCGAACCGGACATCGTCGTCTTCGGCAAGGGCCTTGGCGGCGGCCTGCCGATTTCTGCGGTGGCCGGTCCGGAAGCCATCATGAATCACAGCGTTGCCTTCTCGCTGCAGACCGTGCACGGCAATCCCGTCTGCGCGGCCGCCGCGCTGGCCGTGCTGCAGACGATCGAGCGCGACCACCTCGTCCTGAATGCGGAAAGAAGCGGCAAGGTGCTGCGCGCTGCGCTTGACCGCCTTGCCGCCGGCCATGCGCTGATCGGCGATGTGCGTGGCCGCGGCCTCGCCCTCGGCGTCGAGCTTGTGACCGATCCCGCCAGCCGCGAACCGGCTTCGCGTCAGGCGGCGCTGACCGTCTACCGCGCCTTCCAACTCGGCCTCGTACTTTATTATGTCGGCATGCGGTCCAACGTGCTCGAACTCACGCCTCCGCTGACATTGACGCAGGCGGAGGCCGAGGCGGGTGTCGCTCTGCTCGACCAGGCGCTCGCCGATGTGGCCGCCGGACGCATCGATGAGGCCTTGCTTGGAGATTTCGCGGGCTGGTAACGGCGTCGCTGGCCTTTCATGGATGCATTGCGGGCTTCCCGGTCTCCAATCAGCTGCGTGAGTTCAATGCTCCGGCACGGGCGGTAGCGGAACAGGCCTTTGAAACGTGCGATGTAATTGCTTCCAGCCGGGATCGTGCATGTGAGCGTGCAGACCGGCCCGCTCCACGAGCGCCTTTGCTTCGGCTTCACCGAAAGCCAGCGCCTCATATATGTCGGCGGTCAGTACCCTGCCCTCCTCCATGATGATCCTGCCGTCGACGATCACCGTATCGACATCGCTGCCGACAACCTGGTGGATCAGCCGGTGAACCGGCATCCAGTTGGGCGTCAGGTGCGGCTTGCGCATGTCGATGATGACGATGTCCGCCTTCTTGCCCGCCTCGAGCGAACCGATCTCGTGATCCATGCCGATGGCGCTGGCCGCATCGATGGTGATCATCTCGAAGACCTTGCCCGGCGGCAGGATGTAGCGGTCGTGATTGTGCAGGATGTGCTGGGTGGCTTGGGCGCTGCGCGCGATCTGGAGCATATCGAAATGACGGCTCGGAGCCGCGCCGTCCGAAGTGATCGCGACCGGCACGCCCCGGGCCATCATCTCCATGATCGGCGTGGAGCGTCCGGGTGGCGCGTGGGTGACATGGGTGCCGGTTTCGGCCAGGATGTCGATCTCTTCGTGGGATATTCCCCAGCAATGCTGGAGGTGCACATCGGGGCCTAGCAGCGCATTTTCCTTGTCCTGCCAGGCCATGCGTATCTGTCCGGCGAAGGCATCGGAATGGATGCGCACGCCCCATTTGCGCGCGGTTTCACGGATGCGCCGCGCCTGCATCCGGTCGTTTTCGGTCAGATTGACGGCAAAGTCCGGCGTCGAGGCGTTCGACGGTTCGACCGAAGGCACGATCGTGAATGGCGTCAGGAAGACCTTGATGCGCCCGTCGGCGGTTCCGTTCAGGCTTTCGATGACGGCTTCGGCGCCCTCGATCATCTCTTCGAAGGAGACGCTGCGCCGCTCCGGCTTGCCGCTTTCCCACCGCGTGACCGATTGCGGCCAGGGCAGACCCGCTGGGCCAACGCAGATGATCTCGCGAAGCCCGAGTTCCGAATAGGCGCGAGCATGATTGATGGCGAATACCGGATCGTCGCTGCGCGGCATCGATGTGATGATGCTGGCCGAGGTGGTCACGCCCGCACGAAGTCTTTCCAGGCCCGAGACGAGGCCATCCGCATACCAGTAATCGCGGGTGACATAGTGATAGTAGGTCGGCGTCACGATGCGCATCCACAGCGAATTGGTGTCGGCGCCGATGCTGCGGATAAGCGCATGACCCGCATGCCCATGAGCATCGATCAGCCCGGGGATGATCATCTTGCCCCGGCAGTCGATCACTCTTTTTCCGGCATGACGAGGAGCCAGCGCTTGCGACGTGCCGATGTCGACAATCCTGTCGTTCTCGATTGCCAGCGCACCATCGTCGATGATCCGCCGTGTCTCGTCGACGGTGACGATCGTCCCGTGAAGCAGCAGGAGCCCATCCATTTCCTCTTCCCCTTGAAAAATGCCGTTGGCGTTATTCGATGCGTGGTTTCCGCGCCCCGTAATGTCATTCCGAACTGTCGATGTTCTGATTCATAATTGCCAACAATATCGTTGACAATAAAACAATCGATTATGATACTGCCCAAAAATTCGGGCCAACCACTCTATCGACCGTCATAAGGGGAAGTTCATGTCGCGTTTAAACAGGTTCCTGATATCGGCGCTGGCCGCAGCGGCTATTGCCGCGCCGGTGCTGGCCACTTCGGCAAGTGCCGCCACGCTGCGCTGGGGCAGCCGGGCAGATATCTATTCGCTCGACCCGGATTCCGTTCCCTCGACATCCAATCTGGCTTTTCTGAACCACATCTATGAAGGTCTGATCCGTTATGGCCCGAACTTCGAGATCGAGCCGGCGCTCGCCACCGAGTGGAAGCTGATCGACAGCAAACACTGGCGTTTCACCCTGCGCAAAGGCGTGAAGTTCCACGACGGCGCGGATTTCACGGCCGACGATGTGGTCGCCTCGATGAACCGCGTTTCGGACCCGACTTCGCCCCTGCGCGGCAACATTCCGCTCTATGTCGGCGTCAAGAAGGTCGATGATTTCACGGTCGATATCGAGGTTTCGGCACCGACCGCGCTGTTCCTGAACGACATGACCAATATCTTCATGTTCAGCGCCAAATGGCTGAAGGACAACAACGCAGAAAAGCCGACCGATATCGCGTCCAACACCGAGAATTACGCCACGCACAACACGAACGGCACAGGCCCGTTCAAGCTGGAAAGCCGCGTCCCGGACAGCAAGACCGTTCTCCTCGTCAACGATCAGTGGTGGGATCAGAAGAAGCACAATCTGGACCGGATCGAGTATATTCCGATCTCGTCGGCGGCAACGCGTGTTGCAGCGCTTCTTTCCAACGAAATCGATCTGCTCGATTCCGCCCCTATTCAGGATCTTCCCCGTCTGGAATCCTCGCCGGGTATCACCGTAAGCAAGCGCACGGAATTGCGCACGGTTTTCATCGGCTTCAACGGCAAGGAGAAGCTCGAAGACGGGCGTCCGAACCCGTTCCTGGACCTTCGCGTGCGCCAGGCCGTGGAAGCAAGCATCGACCGCGATCTCATCAACAAGAAGATCATGCGCGGGCTGGCGCGGCCTTCCGGCTCGCTCATAGCACCGGAAATCGCCGGCTATGCGAAGTCGCTCGACACTTATCAGCCTGCCGATTCCAAGCTTGCCCAGAAGCTGCTCGAAGAGGCCGGCCAGAAGGATCTCGCCTTCACCTATCTGTGCATGAACGACGAGAGCATCAACGAGGAAGACATCTGCTCGGGCATTGCAAACATGCTCAAGCGTGCCGGCTTCCAGCCCACCATCGACATGGGCCCGCGCGCCGTGCAGCAGCCGAAGCGCACCAATGGCAAGGCCGACATGTTCAATCTGAGCTGGGCAAACGAACCGACGCTCGATGCCTATTCGCTGCTCTCTCAGGTTCTCTCCACGCGCAGCGGCTCGACGGGCGTGTCCAACTATGGCGGCTGGTCCTATCCGGAACTCGACGATCTGGTGAAGAAGGCGGCACAGGAACCTGACACCGCCAAGCGTCTCGCGCTGGAAGAACAGGCGCTGAAGATCGCCAAGGACAAGGCGATCCTGATCCCGCTTCACCAGCAGCCGATCGCCTGGGGCATGCTGGACAAGGTCAAGAGCGTGGACTTCCGTGCCGACAACAAGCCGCGCCACTGGCATACGCAAATGGCCGAATAGGCCTGACCTTCCAGCCCGCAATCAGAGCGTTTCACCCCGGTGAGGCGCTCTTTTGATATGCAGCAGGATCGAAAATCCCATGAAACCTGATCTTTCCAGCCAGCTCGTTCTGGGTGAGCGGCCCGAGGGGCGAACGCTGATAACCGCACAATGGGTGCTCGCCTGGCGCGATGGCGGTCACGCTCTGATCCACGACGGCGAAATCGTCCTCGAGCGAAACGAGGTGCTTTATGCCGGGCCGCGTTTCGAGGGGGACGTGGCGCGCCGGATCGATTTCGGTACGGCGCTGGTCAGCCCCGGCCTGATCGACCTCGACGCCCTGTCCGATCTCGATACCTACCTGCTCGTCCATGACAACCAGCCCGGTTGGGCCAAGGGGCGCATCTGGCCGCGTTCCTATGTGGAGAGCGGACCCTATGAGATGTATTCCGCCGAGGAGCTGGCGTTCCAGAAGCGGTTCGGTTTCGGCCTCCTGCTGTTGAACGGCATCACCACCGCCGCGCCCATCGCGTCGCTCTACTATCGCCAATGGGCCGAGACCGTCGCGGAATTCGAAGCTGCGGCCGACGCGGCGGGCGATCTCGGGCTCAGGGTCTTTCTGAGCCCCGCCTATCGCTCCGGTGGGATGATCCTGGAGGGTCCGGGGCGTATCGAGCCGGTATTCGATGAGGCGCGGGGACTGCAAGGCCTTGCGGACGCGATCGATTTCATCGAGCGCAACCATGGCCGCCATAACGGCCTGGTCAACGGAATGCTGGCGCCGGACCGTATCGAAACCTGCACATTGCCCCTGTTGCAGCGCACCATGGCCGCCGCGCGTGATCTCGATTGCCGCGTCAGAATTCATATGGCGCAGGGCAATCTGGAACTCGACACCATGCGCAGACTGCATGGCGTTTCCGCGCCGCAATGGCTGGCGGATCATGGGCTCATGAGCGAAAGGCTGATCGCGCCGCATGGAACCTACGCCTCGCCACAGGATCTGCAGCTTTACGCGCAACATGGCGTTTCGATCGCGCATTCGCCGCTGGTCTCGGCGCGCATGGGCAGCATTCTCAATTCCTTCGCCGCCTGCCGCAGGCTCGGCATCAATATCGGCATGGCTACCGACACCGCGCCGCCCGACATGTTGATGAACCTGCTGGTCGGGCTGATCGCCTGCCGTATCGGCGAGAAGGCTGCGGATGCGGTATTCTCCAAGGATCTGTTTGATGCCGCCACGCTCGGCGGCGCGAAAGCGCTGGGTCGCAGCGACCTCGGGCGGCTCGCCGCCGGCGCCAAATCGGATATCGCCGTCTTCCGTCTCGACGATGTCCATATGACCCCGAGCGTCGATCCGGTCACCACGCTGGTCGTCGGGGGTTCCGGCAAGGTGACGCAGGCCGTCTTTGTCGACGGGCGGTTATCGATGCTGGACGGCAAGGTCGCCGGCATCGACATGGTTGCGGCGCGCGAGCGGGCGCAGCAACAATATGACGGCCTGATTGCCAAATATCCGGATCGCAGTTGGCAGCATCCGCCCGTCGGGAAAATCTTCCAGCCGAGCTATCCGGTATGGAAGGTCCAGTAGGGACTCACCCGGAACCGAGCATTTTGTCGACATATCCGATAGGAGCGATAGGACAAATATTGTCTACAATCACGTTGACAACTTTTTGCCGATCGCCATACTGTCCTCATATGAGGCAGGTCATGTCGTATGGAGGAAAATCACACCCAACCCGGTGTGCGCCCATCCGGCGCAAGCATTTGAGAATACCGCAACCGGCGACGGATGCGGCGGTGCATGACAACAGACCTCCGAAAAGGAGGCGCAAATTTCCAGAAGCGGAGCAAACATATGATGAAGAAACTTGGCCTCGCGGCCACGATGCTGATGGGCCTGACCTTGTCCGGCCATGCCGAAACGCTGAAATGGGGAGCGGCGCGCGATATCTACTCGCTTGATCCCTATTCCTATGGCGACAGCTATACGCTGTCCTTTCTCAATCACGTCTATGAAGGATTGGTGCGTTACGACGCCGATCTGAAGATCGAACCGGCCCTAGCCGAATCCTGGGAAACCGTCTCCGAGACGGTCTGGCGCTTTCACTTGCGCAAAGGCGTGAAATTCCACGATGGCGCGGATTTCACTGCCGACGACGTGCTCGCATCCCTGAAGCGCGTCAGCGATCCGGTTTCGCCGCTTCGCGGCAATCTGCCGGCCTACAAGTCCTCCAAGAAGGTGGACGACCATACGATCGATATCGAGCTGAGCGGGCCCTATCCGCTGCTTCTCAACGACCTCACCAACATCCACGTCTTCGACGCCGGCTGGCTGAAGACCAACAATTCGGAAAAGCCGACCGATGTCGGCGCGAAGATCGAAGGCTACGCCACCTATCACACCAACGGCACCGGTCCGTTCAAGCTGGAAAGCCGGGTCCCGGATTCCAAGACGGTCCTGGTGAAGAACCCGGACTGGTGGGACAAGACCTCCAAGTCCAACATCGACCGCATCGAGTTCACGCCGATCACCTCGGCGG